>CAYRPQ010000018.1:0-11658 GCA_964426315.1 uncultured Candidatus Saccharibacteria bacterium | reverse complement strand
CCCCGACCTTTGGTACCGGAAACCAACGCTCTATCCAGCTGAGCTACGGGCGCGCGCAACTGTTATTGTACAACGGGCCGACGGCCTATGCTGTAGTAGCTGAAGCCGGCTTTCTTCATGTCTTCCGGCCGGAAGATGTTGCGACCGTCGAAAATTACCGGGTGTTTTAAGGCTTTGGCGACTTGTTCAACATCGCTGTTAACAAACTCCGCCCACTCCGTAGCGATGATTAATGCAGTTGCGCCATTGAGTGCTTTGTGTTTGTCATTTACGATCTCGACATTTTTATTGCCGGCGTAGAGTTCGCGGACGTGCTCGCCTGCCTCTGGGTCGTAGGCAATGATTTTGGCGTCGGCTTCTAGCAGGGCGTCAATAATAACCAGGGCGGGGGCTTCACGGATGTCGTCGGTATTCGGTTTGAAAGCCAGGCCCCAGACGCCAAAGGTCTTGCCCTTAAGGTTGTTCTTGAAGTGGTGATTGATTTTGTTCACTAAAGTTAGCGGCTGTTTTTCGTTGACGTTCATGGCGGCGGTGATCAATTTGAAATCAAAATTATATTCGTCCGCCATATATTTAAGGGCGCGCACGTCTTTAGGGAAGCAACTGCCGCCACTGCCGATGCCGGGGTAAAGGAACTTGTGGCCGATGCGGCTATCGGCGCCGATGGCCTGGCGCACCATATCAACGTCGGCGCCCATCAGTTCGGAGAGGGCGGCGATCTCGTTCATAAAGCTGATTTTAGTAACCAGGAAGGTATTGGCGGCATACTTAATGAGCTCGGCGGTCGCCGGATCGGTTATGTAAAGCGGACGCTCATCGTTGACGAAAGATTCGTATAGCTCGTGCATAACTTTCTCGGCCTTCTTGGTGGTCACTCCTACCACAACGCGTTCCGGTTCCATAAAATCCTTAACCGCCAGACCTTCGCGCAAAAACTCCGGGTTCGACACAACATCAAAATCGCCCTTACCAATGGCTTGTCGCACTTTTTCGGCGGTGCCCACCGGCACGGTACTTTTGTTTATAACCACGCAATAATTCTTAGGCAGAATCGGGCCCAACTGCTCGGCAACTGTCAGCACGGCGCTCAAATCGGCCGATCCGTCGGTTTTCGGTGGCGTCGGCAGGGCCAGAAAGACGGCCTCGGCCTGCTTAACCCCTTCGGCTAGATCGGTCGTGAAAGCTAAACGGCCGTTTTTGGCGTTATCAACCATTAATTCTTTAAGCCCGGGCTCAAAGATTGGCACCACCCCACGTTTCATGTCGGCGACCTTGGCCTTGTCGTTATCAACGCAGACCACGTCGTGGCCGGCCTCGGCCAGGCAACAACCCGTAACCAAACCGACATAACCGGTACCGACAATCGTCACTTTCATAGGGGGATTATTATATCAGTTTCTGCTGGGGATCATCTGGGAAGTGTTCTTCGTCGAATAAGACCATGGATGACGGTGTCAGCTTGTACAAACGATGCTCGGTCTTGCCACTAACAAAATCTTCGACCCATTGTTTGTCGCGGCCGAACTTGGTGGCATAGCTTTTAACCACGCTGGGGTCAGTTTGCGGAGGTGAAACCTCCTCGGCCGTACCCTCGACCTGAATGCCAATAACCTTTTCGCCAATAACACCCTTGATCTTAATGGCGGCGGCCACTTTGGGGTTGTTCTTAATTTCTCGGCTGTGGCGCCGGCTAGGCAGGCTGGCCCAGTAAAGGTTCATCTCGGCGTCGGCCACGAAATAAACGGTGCAGATCCAAGGTTGCTTGCCAGCCGTCGTGGCCAACTGCATGACATGCTTTTTCGCCAAGTATTTATCAGCTAATTCGGTGGCGTTCATAATCCAATTATAAGCCTTAAAAAGAAAAAACCCCGAAGGGTCTTTTCTAGACAGACATTGCTGGCTGTCGATCACCTTGCGGTGACCATCACCTCACAGTGACAATGATCAGTGTACCGCCGCCGGCTAAGGCTTGGCAAGCCCGACATCGATTTTCTGTTCATAAACTGCGACTAAGTATGTGGACAAATTTGGTACGCCCGGCAGGATTCGAACCTGCGACCCCTTGGTTCGAAGCCAAGTACTCTAATCCGCTGAGCTACGGGCGCATACCCCCATTATACCTGGGTGTCGCCGCCTTTTTGCCATGGCGCGTTTTTTAAGAAAGGTTTGAACAGGTCGTCTTCGAGGTGGCTGATAAAGAATGCCTGCAGTTCTTGGGATGTAGGATCATGATTCTGGAAACTCACAAACGGCACGTTTTCGATCAGCGCGAACGGTGTTTGCTCATTGCCCTCGCCCATGACCGCTACGGCCGCCGCCGCCAGGGCGTCGGCCACGTTCGAGACGCTTACCTTAAGCTTGCGGCCAAACAGGTCGGGCGTGTCTTGGTAATTATTGCTCGGTTCAAAGCCGCTATAAGCAATGGCGACGCCTTCTGTACCGTAATGCAGTGGTCGCACGGTGCTGTCGGTTAAAATAACGCCAACTTTCTTTAGGTCAAAACGCCGCTTTAAATATGACCTGACCCGATTGGCGGTTTCTTGAGGATTGGCTGGCCAAAGCACGTAGTGTCCGTCACCATTGCTTTCGTCTATGCCGGCCATCGGTATAAGGGTGCCTTTGGTAATCGTGAAAGTGAAGTCGCTGTCGGCCAAGTGCTTGGGTAGATAATAGTCGGATTCGCGTTTGACCAGCTCGGTTTTGTCTACAGCTGGGCTGATTGGTATCGTCCGGCCTTCGCAGATGGCGGCTAGCTTGGAGGTTACGGCCAGCACACCGGCTTCCGGCATGGCCGACAAAGCTGTATCGAGTATTTCTGTTAAGGCGGGAGCACCGGGCGACCAGCGTGCCGTCTTAAGCGGGATGACTTTCATGATTCGGCTGGTTTTGCCTTTGGGTTAGCCGAACCGCGCAGCCACCAGACGGCCAGGTATATCAGGGGTGTTTCGGCGACCGACAAAACACAACGCAACAACCAGTAAGGCAATAATAGACTCCAGATAAATGAGACGTTTGAGCCAAAAGTCTGCGACGTAGCGTAGAAGGCCAAGATCAAAAAGACCGCCGAGTCGGCGAACTGGCTTATAAAATTAGTAACGTTATTTCTTAGCCACAAGGCCCGGCCTTTCAGTTTGGCGCGCAGACGGGCAAAAATGGCTACATCGAGTAGTTCACTAGCCGCAAACGCAGCCAGGCTGGCCGCCGAAAACCTGATCGAGGAGTGAAAAATGGTATCGAAAGCCGGCTCGGTGGGGCTGTAACGATGCGAAGCCGGCAAGCCAGTAGCTAGGGCGGCATATAGAATCAGCAGGGCAACCACTAGCAAACCGGCGTAGACCATGCTACGGGCCCGGGCCCGGCCGTGCACCTCTACCACTGCATCAACCATGGTGAACAACAGGGGGATAACGAATATGGCCACACTGGCGTTAAGGTGCAACCAGCTGAAATTGGTGACCTGAAAGGTCTTGGCGCCCATAAGTTCGGACGTTATAACGCCAAAAATATATAACGCGACCACCAAATCCATTTTTTTGATGCTGGTCATCTTGAATCCCTTAATTTAGGCTATTATAACCATTAAGCGCCAATTTTGACTAATCCAGGCGGGCTTGCGGGGCTGTCATATACATAATAAGCTTTTAGGATGAACCGCCTAATTGTCGCCATTGATCGCA
This sequence comes from uncultured Candidatus Saccharibacteria bacterium, assembly GCA_964426315.1. Taxonomy (GTDB): domain Bacteria; phylum Patescibacteriota; class Saccharimonadia; order Saccharimonadales; family UBA4665; genus UBA5150. Next base: position 7,981 of record CAYRPQ010000018.1, on the reverse strand, counting down.
GAAGGGGCCTCGCCAAAAACCACGGCATGCCCTGGAGCATTCCTGAGGATGAGCGGTTTTTCACCGACCAAACCAAGACCCACGGTGGCCATGTGCTGACCGGTGGGACCACCTTTAGAGAGGCTTACAAAAACAAGCCCCTCAGTGATCGGCACAACTATATCTTGACTCATAAAACCGAGCCCATCGAAGGTACCGAGCTGGTTCACAACCTCGAAAAGTTTCTAAACGATTTTCAAGATGACCTCTGGATTGCGGGCGGCGCGGCGGTGTTCGAACAGGTCATGGCGCTCGGTAAAGCCGACGAGTTATATATAACCCATATCGACGCCGACTTCGCCTGCGACCAATTCTTCCCGGAATACCAGGGCTTTGAGCTTGTGAATCAAAGTGAAAAAAAAGAACAGAACGGCTTCCACTATACCTACGCTGTCTACAAGCGGCGCTGATCAGGCAATATCGGTCTCTTCTTGCTCGGTAACAGGCAGGTGGGGGCGGGGCGACTCGATTGTAATACCCACTCGTTTGGCCGTTTGGCGGGCGCGTGAAATATTCCGCTTAACAATGGTCATACTCTCAGTCTACGCCTCTGCCAAGGCGGCGCTGTCGGATACTTCACTTAAAACATGTAAGAAAGCTAATAGATGTTATCCGACGGCCTGGCTATGATGGTTATAGTTAAACCAGCGAGAGGGGTAACTATGTCGTATCAGACAACCGTGGAGTGCCGGCCAACAACTAAATCCTATTTTGACTTTAACCGTGACTACGGCCGCGCTTTAACCGGTAATCTAGCTTTTTAAGAGAATTTAAGTATACAAATTAGACCGACCACCAGGCAGTAGGTGGCGAAGGGCGTTAGAGTCTTGGTCTTGAAGTATTTGGTCAGGAATTTAACCGAAACAAAGGCCGCCACACCAGCCACCAGGGCGCCGACAAGCACCTGGCCGTGGATTCCGTTGCCGGCAGAACCGAATAAAGAGGGCAGTTTGAGCAAACCGGCCGCTAAAATTACCGGTGTTGCCAACAAAAAGGAGAACTGCGCGGCGTCTTCGTGATCCAGTCCACGCACCAGGCCGCCGACCATGGCTATACCGGAACGGGAAATACCGGCCAGCAGGGCCAAAACCTGGAAAGCGCCAATAGTACCAGCCTCTTTATATGCCAGCTTATCTAATGAGCGTTTGGGGCGCGCCGCGGCCCGTTTGCGCAACTTCTCGCCACCGAACAGTATCAAGCCGTTGATTGTCAGGAAGATGGCGGCCGCCAGGGGCTTGGCGAACAAAACCCGGAAAGTATGCTCGAAAAGAAGGCCTGTCAGTCCGACCGGAATGGTTCCGAAAATCAGCAACCAGATCAACCGTTCGTCAGAGGTGCTGGCTTTGCGAGTCGACAAGGTCCTGAAGAAGGCCTTTATAAGGCGTAACCAGGTGCGGCGGTAAAAGATGATCAAGGCGATGGCGGTGGCGACGTGCAAGGCCACGATAAAGGCCAGGTAAGACGAGCCCTCGCTGTGTTTTGCGGTGGTTTCGGTCACCAGGTGATACCAACTGCCGCCGATCAGAGCCGGCACAAGCACGGAATGCCCGAGGCTAGAAACTGGAAAAAGCTCAGTAGTGCCTTGTAGCAAACCAATCAAAATAGCTTGTAGGTAGGTCAGTTCTGTCATTACTACATATTAGCAGAGTCAATGCTGACTGGTCCTAAGCAGTGACTTCAGCGAAACGGCAAAAACAGGCAGGCTCAAAATACCCGTAAGGTACTGGGCAAACGTTATCACTTCTCCCGATTTGAAAACGTCGTGAAAGAACAAAAAATCAACAAACAGGAAGCCTACAACAAGTACGATATCTACTATTTTTCTCATAACTCCATTCTACTACAATACCAACCACGGAACAGGCTGAGCGCATTGGACTATTAAGCTGATATAGTTATTTTATGAAGAGCAGGAGGATCAAGTGGCTGATAGCAGTCCTCGGTATACTGGTCGTAGCGAGTCTATTTTATATGGTGAGTTTCAAACCTGCACCAAAGGCGCCGAGTATCACCAAGGCGCAAACTACACCAAAGATAACAGAGACAGTCAGTCATTACGATAAGCCCATAACTTTGAGGATCCCAAAAATCCACGTTGATGCCGCGGTCCAGGATGTTGGCTTGACAGCCGACGGCAATATGGGCGTTCCTACTAACATCGTTGATGTAGGCTGGTACAAACTTGGCGCCAGTCCGGGCAATACCGGTAGCGCCGTGATCGATGGTCATCTCGACGGGCCACACGGCGAACCCGGCGTCTTCGCCGAATTGAATAAACTATCAGCCGGAGACTCACTGCAGGTGATTGACGTAGCCAAAAACACCGCGCGCTTCAAGGTTGTCAGCACCAAGCTGTACGACCAATCCGAGCATCCTGACGAAGTCTTCAGCACCTCTGACAGTAAGCACCTCAACCTAATAACCTGCGCCGGGGCATGGGATAGGGCCAACAAGCGTTTCGCCGAGCGCCTCGTTGTTTTCGCCGAGGCTGTGGATTAAAGTTCAGTGTCAACTGGGTAAAACAAAATGTTAATGCTACAATGATCTCAAAACGAGGGCATAATAATGAAAAATTACCGCGCAAAGTTAATAGGGGCTGTTTTTGGCACCCTTTTGCTGGCCGCGCAAAGCATACCGGCGGCCTTTGCTACTAGTAGTATCTCGCTTGGCACTTGCCAAGACCTGCACAAAATCGGTAATGACCCCGCCTACCCCTTGGACGGGTCGTACGTGCTGACCGGTAACATTGATTGCGGGCCCGATACGTCAGTCTCCACCGGCGCCTTATGGAATGGCGGATTAGGCTTTGAACCGATTGGCGATTCAAGCAATCGCTTCACAGGTATTCTTAACGGCCAGGGCTTTAGCATCTCTAACCTCACTATCGATCGCCCCCTTATAGACGATGTCGGACTTTTCGGATATGCCGAGAACGCTACGATTGAAAATCTTAGACTGGAAGGCGGCTCTGTCAATGGCCATTCAACCGTTGGTACGATGATCGGTGGCGCCACCAGCGTCACCATGCAGAACGTTGGCTCAAACACACCGTTAACAGGTCATGATTATACAGGCGGCATTATCGGTTCGAATGAAACACCGGGCACATCACACCTCACAAATGTCTGGTATTTTGGTGGCATTACAGCTAAAACCACCGCAATAGGCGGTATCATAGGCGACAGCGACGGTGATGCCAACCTAACCAGAGTATTTTCCGGCGCCAATATAGGGGTCAGCGGCCCCGACGACGCGCATTATGTCGGTGGTCTGGTCGGTGATACCGACGGGATACTTACTATTGACAAGTCGATTGCTACCGGCGACATTACGATAAGCAATACTGTTTCTGATTCGTTTGGCGGCTTGGTTGGCTGGTCTAATGAGGATCACATTACCGACAGCTACGCCACCGGTGCCGTTCACGCGCCAAACGCCGAGAGTGTCGGCGGTTTGCTTGGCTACATCAACACCGGCACCATTACTAATTCTTACTCGGCAGGTGAAGTCACGGGTGATACCTTCGTCGGTGGCTTTATTGGCAACCAATCCACGGTAGCTATCAGCGGTTCGTTTTACGATCTCGATACCAGCGGCCAGGTCGCGGCTTGTGGCAATGTTGGTGGTTGCGATCCCAGCGGTATAGATGACTTGACCGCGTCCGAAATGACATCCTCGGGCCCATGGACGGCGGCTGGCTGGAACTTCGATGACACCTGGCGCCAAACGGCTTCCCAAAATTCCGGATGGCCGTACCTTATTTGGCCGGTTGATCACACCGCGCTAAACCCAGTGTCCGGCAAAAATGCCGAACTAGTCGTGCAGGATGGCTGTAACATCGATAACATGAGCCTGGCCGCGGAGTCGAGTAACGCCACCCAGGACGCCAACTACGCCTATCCGCAAGGCCTGATGAACTTCACTGTCGCCTGTTCCGGTTCGTCTGGATTTACCACCCAGGTCACCCAGTATTATTACGGGGTGAGTCCGGGCCAAACATTCGTTGTTCGCAAGTATAATCCGACAACCAACACCTATTCGACTATTGACGGTGCCAGCGTCAGCTACGTGACCATCGGCGGCCAAAGCGTGGCCAAGGTGGTCTACAGCGTACAAGACGGCGGCTCACTGGATGCTGACGGCCAGGCTAATGGCGTAATCGTTGATCCGTCCGGCCTGGCGTTGGCCAACCCAACGGTCACAACCCCCGGATTACCCGACACCGGTTTAGCGCCTAATTAAAAACTCCCCGAAAACAGGGAGTTTGAAAAATCGGCTTTGGAGGGCCATCTGGGACTCGAACCCAGGACACCCTGCTTAAGAGGCAGGTGCTCTAACCAGCTGAGCTAATGGCCCGTAAGCCAAGAGTTTAGCAAGGTACCCCTGTTTTGGCAAGCCTTAAACGCTGGGCGTGGCGGCCGGTGGCTGGGGCTGGGAACTGTCGTCTTGGGCGACGGGTTCAACGGCCGGAGCCGGTGTAGCGACTGCCTCGGCCGGCGACAGCTTATTGAATTCGCTCTGCAAAATTGCCAGGCCGACGATGCTCAAAAGCAACATCAGGATCAGTGTCAAAACGGCTGAAACCTTGCCGCCGGTAACTTTCTCGACGCCTTCGGCGTACTTCCAGGCCCAGTACAGGTTAGCTAACGGGACTATGAGCAACCAGGCCGTCGGGATCTCGGCCCCCTTGCTGTTAAGCTCGTTCTTGGTTTTGACCTGCCAGACAATGGCATAGATGCCAAGCGTTATAAGTGATAGGAAAAAGACTGATGCGGGACTTCGCTGTTTCATGACCGTCGCTCCTTATGTTTAAAGTACTACGCTTATCTTAGACAGGTTTATATAGGAATGCAAACAGATACGCTATACTTGAAGTAATGCGGTATCTGAACGGGAAAGAACTGGCCGGCTACATCAAAGAGCGACAGGCTAAAGAGGTGCGTCGCTTGCGTCAGGCGGAAGGCGTCAAGCCCAAGCTGGCCATCGTGGTTACCATCGACAACCCCGTAACAAACACTTACATCCGGCTGAAAGAAAAATATGGCGCCGATATTTTGGTGAGCGTGGATGTGTATCGCGTTTTCCAAAACCAGGTGAGGGAATTGCTTAACTTGTTAAGTAATGACAACAACGTGCACGCCATAATCGTTCAATTACCCTTGGAAGATACCACCGAAACCGAAGAAATCGTTAACCTGGTAGCGTCCCAAAAAGATGTGGATGGCCTGGGACGTGACCCTAAGTTTGAGCCCGCCACACCACTGGCCATTCTGTGGTTGCTATCGGGCTATAACATTGATATGAACGGCAAAGACGTGGTGTTGGTAGGCCGCGGCAAACTGGTCGGCGCACCACTCGAGAAAATGCTTATCCGGGATGGTATAACCCCGCGCGTGCTGGTTAAAGAAACGCCCGACGTGCCCGGTGAAATCAGTAAAGCGGATGTAATCATCACGGCCACCGGCGTTCATGGCTTGATTCAGCCCGATATGCTTAAAGAAGGCGCAGTGGTGGTCGACGCCGGCGTGGCTAGCGAGGGTGGCAAAACGGTCGGTGACGTGGCGCCGGAGGTTTATGAGCAACGCGATGACATCACAATTACCCCCGTTAAAGGCGGTGTCGGTCCACTGACCGTCTGCGCTTTGTTCGAGAATGTTATCCGGGCCGCCCAGCGGGTAGCCGAAAAACAAAAGGCCTAAGCATGAAAATTGGCGTTTTTGATTCCGGTGTCGGCGGCCTGTCGGTGGCCAACGCCATTCGTAAGGCCTTGCCAGATCATGAGGTTGTCCTGAAAGAGGATCGCGAACACGTGCCCTATGGTTTACGGCCACCCGAAGAAATCCTGGGCTTCGTGGTACCGATCTTCCAGCAACTCATTGACGAAGGCTGTCAGGTCATCGTAGTGGCCTGCAACACCGTTACAACTACTTTGATCGATCAATTAAGAGAAAAATTTGAGATTCCCCTGGTGGCCGTCGAACCAATGGTTAAGCCCGCCGCCGAGCTCACCAAAAGCGAGGTTATCGCCGTCTGCGCCACGCCTACCACCCTAGCCAGCCCGCGTTACAAACAGCTCAAACAGGAATTCGCGAAGGGCATAACCGTACTCGAACCCGACTGTAGCGACTGGACAGCCATGATCGAAGCCAACCAAGTTGATAAAAGCAAAATCGATCAGCGTATTACGGAAGCCCTAGAAAGTTCCGCCGATGTCATCGTACTAGGCTGTACCCACTACCATTGGCTAGAGGACGAGATCAAGACTTTGGCGGCCGGCAAGGCCACCGTCATCCAGCCCGAACAACCCTTGATAGAACAACTCAAACGAGTGCTTGCACGGCTCGCTTGAACTCCTCGCCACGCTGTTTGTAGTTCTTGAACATATCAAAGCTGGTGCAGGCGGGCGAAAGTAGGACCACGTCACCGGGTTGAGCTGTCTTCTGGGAGTTAGCGACAATCTCACTCATATCGTTACCGCCGGGGATGAAGTCACTAAAACCGGCGGCCTCAAGGGCGGCCTGGATACGCGGCGCTTGGTCGCCAATTAGCAAAGCCTTACGGATATTGTCGCTGGCTAGGGTACGGGCCAGTTCATCATATGAGGCGCCCTTGTCAGCTCCGCCAAGGATAATCACCTTTGGTTGTTTGAAAGCTTTAATGGCGACGATAGAGGTTTCCGGCGCCGTACCGTAGGAATCGTCGTAATAGCTGACGCCGTTCAGCTCGCGGACCAGCTCAATTCGATGTTCCAAGCCAGCGAAGGCCGTTAATATGCTCCGTAAGGCCTGCACGTCTTGGGTGATCTGCCAAACGGCAGTGACCGCGGCGCAGACGTTCTGCCAATTGTGCCGGCCCAACAATTTCAGCTCGGTGGTTTTGCAGATCTCCTTGTCATCAATAATGACTGCATTATCTTTGACGCTCGCACCGGGCGGGGCATAGTAAGGAATTTTTTGCCCCTGGCCGTGACTGGCAATCTGTTTGGAGGTTTCGTTTTCGGCAAAATAAATCGCTGTATCGCCGGCCGTTTGGTGTTCGAACAGGTTGGATTTGGAATGAATGTATCCGGCCAGGTTAGGGTGCCAGTCGAGGTGCTCTGGCACAACCATCAGGCAAACGCCTATTAACGGTGACTGCGTAAGGTCGGAAAGCTGGAAACTGGACAGCTCCAAGACCACCCAGGAATCAACACTTAACTTGTTAAGAAAGGTTAGGGGAGGCAAGCCAATATTGCCACCCAGCCAGACCTCTTTACCGCCAGCCTCGAGCATTTTGGTGATTAAGGTACTGGTAGTGCCCTTGCCCTTGGTGCCGGTGACACCGATAACATTGTTTGTCGGACAAACCTTCAGGAATTCATTAATGTGAGAGGTAATTTTAGAGGCCACGTCCGGGTTTTTCTCTAGGATTATGTGCGGTGGTAATCCGGCAGTGCGCATTAACAGATCATAACGGTCTAAATCATCCAGATAATTAGCGCCCAAAACAGAGGTGGCGCCTTCGGGTATCTTGGTATCGGGGTTTCGGTCGTGAATCGTCAGTTCATGGCCGCCCTGGGCCGCGAAGTAATCATAAGAGGCCCGGCCTTCGACATCATATCCGAGAATGGCGATCTTCATAATTTAGGCGGCCAGGTGCTTCTTAACGGTGTCGGCAACCTGCCGGGGTGTCATATCGGCCTTCAAAATAACCCCTTTCACGCCCAGCTTTTTCACCTCCGGGGGGATTTCCTGTTCACCCATATTGGTCAGAATAATAACCTTGATATCTTTGCCCCAATCGGTGGCCCGCAGTTTGGCCAGCATTTCGCCGCCGTTCATCTCGGGCATCATCAGGTCGAGCAGGATAATGTCGGGCTTGAGGTGTTCGGCCAGCTCGAGCCCCAGTTTGCCGTTCTCGGCGGTCTCGACGGTGTAGCCCTCGCCCTCGAACTTAAAGCGGT
>CAYRPQ010000017.1:0-12725 GCA_964426315.1 uncultured Candidatus Saccharibacteria bacterium | reverse complement strand
GGCAACCACAGCTAGAGGCCTTTATGACCGCCGTCATCAAGCGCTACCAACACTCTCCGGCGCTCGACAAATACCAGCTCGAAAACGAATATTTCCTGAAGGGCTTTGGTATTTGCGTCGATTACAGCCGCAATAGGCTAATTAGCGAATATAACCTGGTCAAAAAACTGGATCCGCGCCATCCCATAATCGTCGGCCGCAGTAACAACGCCATCGGCCTGCCGACCGGTGATCCACGGCCTGACGAGTTCAGTATTTCGGTTTATAAACGCGTCTGGGACGCCGGGGTCACCCACCGCTACCTCGAATATCCGTTTCCGGCCTGGTACTACGGCTTCATCGCCGGTACGCAGAAGATTCTATTTCACAAGGACATGGCCATCGGCGAGCTGCAGGCCGAAGCCTGGGCGCCCAACCTCGGTTCCATCCAAAATATCAGCTTAAATGAGCAGAACAAGTCGCTTAACCCCAAGCGACTGCACGACCGTTTCGAGTACGGCAAAGCCACCGGTATGCGCGAAATCTATGCCTGGGGCGCCGAATACTGGTACTACCGCCAGGTCGTTCTGCACGACCCAAGCCTTATGCAGGTCGCCCACCAGGAATTCACCACTGGCAAGTAGCTAGTCGGACTCGATCTGCTGTTCAGATGAAGGCAAAACCGCCCCAATATCCGGTAATATCTCGATTTCCGGCTGGGCGGGCAAGGGCTGGCTCTCTTGAGACACTGCTCCACCATCCGCTTTGGCCACCTCAACACCCCGCGATTCGACCACTTTAATAAGTAACCTGGTTGATGCTCTCCAAGCCTCGGGGTGCCCATTCCGGTGAGCGCGCCATTGTTCAAAAGTGCCTGCCATATAGCATAATATTACATTATAAGTTGTCAAATGCCCAGCCGTCATCTAGAATATAACAGTTATGGTTAAGAAGAAGTCCAGCCAGTCAAAACGCATCACAAACCGACGAGCCCGCCATGATTACGAGCTCGGCGATTCTTTAGTGGTGGGTCTGGAACTTTCCGGCGCCGAGACCAAATCACTACGGATGGGCCACGGCCAACTGCGCGGATCTTACGTGAATATCAGGGGTGATGAGCTTTGGTTGATCAATGCCACTATCTCGCCGAGCAGTGGCATTCCTATTTCCGAATCAGACCAGGTGCGCGACCGCAAGTTGCTGGCTAAACGGCGCGAAATCGACGCCTTGATCACCGCCAAACAGCAGGGCCGAACCCTCGTGCCGCTGGAGATCCTGAACGGTGGTCGCTTCATTAAACTCCGCATCTCGGTCGGCAAGGGCAAAAAGCGCTACGACAAGCGCCAAACCCTCAAGGCCCGCGACGATGATCGCCGGGCCCAAGCCGCCATGAAACAGGCTCGCTAGTCATTTACAATCTGTTATATAGCCGTTAGAATAGACAGGTTCAAGCATAGTCCGGGGTAGCTCAGCGGTAGAGCGGGTGGCTGTTAACCACTAGGTCGCTGGTTCGAATCCAGTCCCCGGAGCCAAAATTAGAACCAAGACTTACGGAGACGCATGTCTCTGTTTTTCATTTTGGGTACCAAAGCTCACTGCGTATCCACCAACCTTAACACCATCAGTTAAGTCAACATATATATCACTCGACTTACCCATCCACATACCCTGGTTAATCTTAATCTGTTTCTTTTGTCCATCGTATAGATACTTATCGGCATAACAAGCCAGTGGTCCGGCCGCAACACCAGTAGCTGGGTCTTCGTCTACACCTACTGTTGGCGCAAAAGAGCGTGCCAGTAGGTCGTAGTTACCATGTGGAGATGGGGCAAAGCAATATACGCTGTGATACGGCTTATCTTTCGTAAATGCTATCAGTGCCGGGAAGTCCGGTTTAATTGCCTCAAGAACCTGAGCCGACGCACACGGAATCATGAATGCATGGACATTCGTCTGAACTATCTGGATAGGCAATGCGGCGTCAAGGTCGGTCGTGGTAAGCCTAAGCAATTCGCACACTGCTGACCTATCTTCTACTATCCCTCCAAAGACGGGGTCTTTTTGTGTCATCATGATTTTGCCATCCGGTGTCTTTTCAATCGTAAAAATACCAGCAAGAGTTTCCTGCGTTAGGCTTGTTTTGCCGCTATTTTCAGGCAGGCTAAAGAGTTCAGAATATGTTGCAACGGTTGCGTGGCCACAATAGTCCACTTCTTGGCTAGGCGTAAAGAATCGTACTCGGTAGTCTGCTACTTTGCTCGGTAAGACAAAGGCGGACTCTGAGAAATTCAGCTCTTTAGCGATGGCTTGCATCTGCTCATCGGACAATGAAGATGCATCAAGCAGTACTCCCGCCGGATTACCAAAATCAGGGTTCTTGCTGAAAGCTTTTACAAGTTTTATATCCTCTTTCATGTGATTTATTATCCCACAAACAACGCGCTACTGTTCAAAGTCTAGGCGGCTGGCTAAAGACATAATAGTAGTTGTAACGCCATTATATTGATGCATTGACAAACTTAATGATACGTACTACTTTGTAAGGAAGTTAGAAAATCAGGAGAAGTTATGGCTAAGCCTGTCACACAAGAAGTTGATTCTTCTATAGGCGTCGAAAAAGCAATCGAAATGGCGAGTAGACAAAACGATATACGCGACAGCCAAGAGCAGAGGCAAAGGCAGGCTAGGCGAGAGGCTATTTTAAGTGCCAGAGAAGCTCATAAACAACTATTTGAAACCGTTTTTTCGTTAGATCCTGGCGCAAGAGCAAAAAGTTCGACTGATCCAAGTATTATTTTCTGGACAAGATTTCACAGATTTAATGAGCATGGAACCATCGATGAAAAACTAAAACTTGATCCAGATAATGCCGCAACCAACATAGGGATAATCGGCGCAACAATTGCAATAAATAGAGACCCCTCATTACGTTTAGGAGTGGATATACAGACAGAGGACTTAGAACACAGGCTTATCGTAGGCGCGGCAATTAAAGAATTAAAATCTGTTTCAATGGACGTTGAAGACACAGATTGGCACACATTAAATGGCCTATATGTTCCTTCTGCACACGACAAAACGCTAGCAGATTTTGAAAAAGATCTTTACGAAACAGTTGAGCATCATGGAGATTTGGTAATTGCTACGGAGTCTATCGGGTTAGATTCCCAAGGATCTCCTGTGTCAGATATGCCTAATGTACATGATGCAATCGCAGTCATAAATGCCTTATCGGTAGCCACTACCGATAGGCTGGCGGCACAACACCCTTCATCGCCTACTACGTGAAGCTATAATCCGCCCTATAGAAGTTTTATGTGTGTCCCTTAAGGGGAGTCAGATCTGTACAAAATACCACTTTTGTGGTATTTTATTTTTATGGTAGAGCGAAGCGCGGGCTATAAGCTGGCATCTCATGTGCACGGTAGTCTAATAGGCCAAAAAGAAATTTTGTCTAACGCGGAGTTAGGTGAATCGGGCGTGAGTCTAGATTTTGGCCGCAACGCACTGAACACTACGGAGCGTCTCTTCATAAGAGGAATAATAGATGGGCGGCCGGCATATCAAACGCTTGCAAAAGATAAAAATGGTACCTTTCATTTATCTACAGTTTTCACTGAATATGGCGGCGCACATATCCAGCATGATATTAGACCAGATTCGAAGCCTGATAGTCTTGATCCGATAGTCGATAGTTTATTTATGAGCGCTTTGGTTAGAATAGCAAATACCCGCGACTAGATAGGACCATGAATACGGGCTTATCCTTTTCTAACGGGGCCGGTCAGAACGTTCAGGTCGGCGACATATCGGTTGACCAGTTTTTCGTCTTCGATCACCACCGCCATGGCCAGGCTCATCCAATCGATCAAGCCGGCCAGGTCTCGTTTCCGAAGTTGAGAGGGGTTCTTGTTTAGGTGGCTTTGTATCTGGCGGGTTACGAAGCGGTCGGCGGCCGGGCCAAAGTACTCGTGCGTCACGTCGACCACTTTCCTATATAAAGTGTCGTCTTTCTTCGTTCCCATGGGCATTTAGGCTGTTTCGATTTTTTGCAATTTTCGGGCGCCAAGGGCGATAAGGACAAAACCTACCGACAGCACGAGGAGTATCGAATATATAATGGCTAGCAACCAATAAATAGATAGGCTGGCGAGGTGCGCGGTCAGGGTTGTCAAATATTGTAAGCCTATGGATAGCACGATCAGCCAGACCAGGCCGAGCGCCAATAGGCTCCAGCTCTTCCTATAAACAATCCCGTCGACTTTCTGGTGGTAGCGGTAAATATCGTAGGCCGCCTGGAGGCCGACGTACCACATGTATATATACGGGGCTACCAGGGTAATCAAAATGAGCCAGATGGACATGTGATAAACCAGGGCGCGATTGTGGGTGGTTGCTACCAGGCGGTAATATATCAGGCCGATGTAGACAAGTAGGATGGCTAAGCCGTTCGTCACACCGTATTTAGCGCGCTGGCGCACCAGCTCGCTGAGACCCCTCGCGCCCATACCGATAAAGCTAAACCCGAGCAGAGGGAAGAGTAGGCTTATATAATTCTCGATGATGCCCGCGGTCGGCAGAAAGCCGATATGTTTCGCGGCAATGTAATTCAGTACAGCGGACGTAACCGAAGATACAGGTAGCCATATAACCAGCACAAAGATGCCCTTGGTTAAGCGCACTACCTGTTTGCCGTCTTTATCGGCCTTAATGAGCTGTGTATATGTCCGCATTTTGTCGTAGCCGTAAAAGCCCGCGAACCAAATGGCCGCCAAAATCAGAATAATCGTGACGTCTATAACGCGCAGGCCCAGGACACTCACATGATACTGAGATAATATGGCCGGGGCCGGGGCCGGTAAAAGTACGAAACCGCTATAAATAAGAAGAGAGACTATGTAGCCGTAGAATAGTTTGGATCTTAGCTTCAACGCCTTATCTCCCTCGCTGAACTGATTTTATATTATAAAGAAGCCAGCGTCCATATAAAAACAGCCCGCCGGAGCGGGCTGTTTATTTTTTGTATTAAGCTATTTATTTAACGCCGGTCGGCTAAGGCCGCGACCTGCAAGGTACCGACCACGATCGCGTAAAGGCCCAAGACCCATACAAAATTTACGCCGTTGGCTTCCTTTGAGAACAGTATTACGATGCCGGCTACCAGCGCGCCGAGGCCGCTCAGGTAGCTAAGCGCCGCCGCTTTGGCGGTTGCCGCCGCGTTGAAGTACGAGACCACGGCGTCGATCACGCCGCTGGCGATCAGCGTGAAGCCGATCAGCAGGATGAACGTGCTGAACTTAACGTCGGTATGCCGGAGCAGGTAAACACCTACGCCGACCTGGAAAGCGCCGAGCACCACCGGCAAAAACCAGGTATCCGCGCCGTCCACCGTGCTAAGCCCGGCCAGAACGTTAACTACTCCGGCTACCAACGCGAACGCGCTGAATAGGTAGAGCAGGGTTAGTAGGCTAAGCCCCGGCCAAAAGACCGCCGCCACGCCAAATATTAATGTTGCCACACCCCCTAGGACTAAAGCCCACCAGTTGTTTTTGGTGACACTCGCTGCGCTCATAATGAACACCCTCCTTAAGTTGACAAGCTTATCATCCACCCGGCGTGCGCTTTTGTCAAACCGCTTATGTGGATAACTTTGGTGATTGGCCAAAAAGCCGTTACTATAGAGGTAATGAAGCCAGTCGCTTTGCTTTCGGTTTACGACAAAACAGGTATCGTCGAGTTCGCACAGGGCTTGGCCGAGCTTGGTTGGGATATCTATGCTTCCGGCGGCACGGCCAAGGCCATTGCCGACGCCGGCGTGAAGGTCACCGACGTGTCCGAACTGGTAGGCGGCTCGGCTATTCTGGGCCACCGGGTAGTAACCTTGTCTCGTGAGATTTCGGCCGGCCTGCTAGCAGATAAATCCAATAAGGAAGATGTGGACGAGCTGGCTTCGCTTAAACTACCGATTATAGATTTGGTTTGCGTCGACATGTACCCGCTGGAAGAGGCCATTGCCGACGGCGGGGATGTAATCGCCCAGACCGACATCGGCGGACCGACCATGTTGCGCTCGGCGGCTAAAGGCCGGCGGATTGTTTTATCACATGCTGAGCAACGCCAACCGGTGCTGGAATGGCTGAAGGCCGGCAAGCCTGACGAAGAATCTTTCCTGGATGAATTAGGCGCCCGCGCCGAATATGAAGTGGCCCGTTATGTTCTGAGCTCCGCCAAATATTTGAATGGCACGAACGTCAGCGGTTCGGTGGCGCGCCTGTCCACTCCCACGAAGTACGGCGAAAATCCCCAGCAGGCCACTGCCGCTTTCTACTCCGACAATCGTGTGGCCGTTGACGTCCTGGGAGTTGACCAGTTCGAACACGTGCAGGGCATGGAACGCAGTTTTATAAATATGACCGATATTGACCGTTTGCTCCAGACCGTCACACACATCGCCGCCGGTTTCGATAAGAACTTTGGGGATGTGCCGTCGATCGCGGTAGGAGTAAAACATGGCAACGCCTGCGGCGCTGCCGTCGCCACTTCGCCGGTTGAGGCCGTCCAAAAGATGTTGCTGGGCGACACCCGCGCCATCTTCGGCGGCGTGGTTATGATCAACGCCGAGATCGATAAGGAAGTGGCAGAGGCCCTGATGCACGACGCCATGGAAGGTGACCGGCCGCGACTATTGGACGGTGTTATTGGCGCTTCGGTAACCGACGAAGCCCTCGAATTATTAAGCCGCAACAAATTAAGGGTTGTTGTTAATCCGGCTCTAAAAGACCTTAGCGATAAGTCACTCGATTCTTCCCGCCGGCAACGCCCGGTCCGTGGCGGCGCGTTGGAACAACCCAACTATGATTTCGTTATAGATCTCAAGGCTGACTATATGCAACAGCACGGCGAGGTTTCCGACCAACAAAAACGCGACCTGATTCTGGGCTGGGCCATCGGCTGTACCAGCAACAGCAATACCATTACGCTGGTGAAAGACGGCCAGATGATAGGCAACGGCGTCGGCCAGCAAGACCGCGTCGGCGCCGGCCAGCTGGCCTTAACCCGCACCAATAATGAAATGCCCGAGCTTAGCGAAGACGGCGATAATCTTATTCTTAAAGTCACACTAAATAAAAAGAAGCTGGCCGGCGGCTCGGCCTACAGCGACAGCTTCTTCCCATTCCCCGACGGTCCGGAACTACTGGCCAAAGCCGGCATCAAAGCCTTTTTGACTTCCAGCGGCTCGGTCGGCGATGAAGCTGTCATCAAAACCCTTACTGACGCCGGAGCCGGCGTCCTGATGTTGCCCGACAAACTCGGCCGCGGCTTCTACATGCACTAATTAAGTTTTTCGGTCCAGAAGTCGTGGATGGCCAGGGCTTTTTGGGCGGCCAGGCCGGTGTAGTGGCGCTCCGGTTCTTGGAGGATTTTCTTTTCGGGGTCGCTGAATTGCTTGAAGTATTCCTCAATATCTTTGTCGTGTGAGGCCAGCTCGTAGAGGGTTTTGCCTTGTTCAAGAGCTTTGTGTGCTAAGTCTTTGGAAATTTCGTGGGCGGTGGTGTGGCCGTATTTTTCCAGTAGCAAGTAGAGCGGTTCAGCGGCGATAGCCCCGCCGCTCATGTGCAGGTTTCTCTGCATGTTATCTTCATCCACTTCCAGTTTGGCCATGACCCGGTTCAGCCGTTGTGCCATAGAGGCGACCGCGGCCAGGGTAACGCCGTAAAAGCGGGCCGAGGCCGAGTCGGTTAGATCACGCTGGTGCTCGCTAACCAGGTTCTGCTCGGCGTTAACAAACTGGGCGTTGACCTGTTTACTCATACTAATAACGTTCTCGAAATTCCAAGGGTTGCGCTTGTGGGCCATGGTGGAAGAGCCGGTCTGGCCGGGCTCGAAGGCCTCGCGAACCTCGGCGATTTCTGATCGCTGGAGGTGGCGCATGTCGTGTGATAGGTTGGCCATGACGCCGGCGGCGATGGTCAGCTCGGCCAGCAGTCGCACGTAGTATTCGGCCGGGATAATCTGTGTGGAATAAGGAGCGGGCTCTAGGTCGAGGTAGCCCAGCACGGTTTTTTCAAACTTTGGCGGGTCACCAACGAACAGGCTGAGGGCATTGTAGGCGCCGACGGCGCCACTGAACTTGCCGGGCAGTTTGCCGCTCAGTACTTTTAGCGAGTTGATGCTGGCGCCGAGGCGGGCGACGTATTCTGCCATGGCGAAGCCAAAAGTGATTGGTACGGCGTGCTGGCCGTGGGTGCGGCCGACCTGGACGGTTTCGGCGTAGTCTTTGGTCAATTTAAGTAAAGTTTTCTCGAGTTCAATCAAGCGGGGAATCACAAGTTCGGTAACGGCGGTTCGTAGTTGCAGGCTCATAGCTGTGGCCACGATGTCGTATGATGTAGCACCGAAGTGCACGTAGGGCTTGGCCTGGTCGGAAAGATCGGCTTTTATAACGTTCACCAGCGCCTTAACGTCGTGCTTGGTGGTTTTTTCTTGCTCGGCGACCGCCTCGGCAGTAACTTTGCCGGCGGCGGCTTCGATCTCGCTGGCTATCTCGGCTGAGCAAACTTCGAACTCGGCCAAGGCGCGAGCCAGGGCCCCCTCAACGTAGGCCTGGAAGGCAATGCGGCTACGCTCCGACAAATACTTAGCAATTTCGGGATCGTAGTAGCGACCATCCAGCGGGTCGATCGAGCTGTAGTTGGCGGAGGGATCGGGCGCGGGTAGGTTTATCGGTTTCACGACGACGATTCCAGGTATTCGTTTACGTTGGCTTCGATGCGCTTAATAATATTGGCGGCCGGCGCCTTAACGAAAAGCTCGCCGATTACTTCCTCGTAAAGTTCTATGTAGCGGTCGGTTATGGATTGCACGAACTCGTCGGTCATCTCTGGCACCATCTGGCCCTTGTCGCCCTTGAAACCGCGTTCCATCAGCCATTCGCGCACGAATTCTTTGGATAATTGCTTGGGCATAGCATCTTTTTTACCACCGACGTAAGCGTCGTAGCTGTCGGCGTAGAAGTAGCGCGAGGAATCGGGGGTGTGGATCTCGTCTATTAGGATGATTTTGCCGTCCAGACGGCCAAATTCGTACTTGGTGTCGGCCAGCACGAGCCCCTGGGCGCGGGCCATCTCATTACCGCGTTTGAATAACTTAAGAGCGTAATCTGCCAGCTGGTCCCATTCTTCTTGGGTGGCGAGGCCTTGTTTGACGATTTCTTCGGGGGTGATGTTTTCGTCGTGGCCTACATCGGCTTTGGTAGTGGGGGTGACAATCGGCTCGGGGAAAGAGTCATATTCCTGCATACCTTCGGGTAGTTTGACGCCGCACAGTGAACGTTCGCCGGCTTCGTACGACCGCCAGGCCGAACCGACCAAACAGCCGCGGACAATCATTTCGATCATGACCGGTTCGGCTTTAACACCAACGCTAACAGATGGGTCGGGCGTGGCTTGCAACCAGTTAGGAACAATATCAGCGGTTTTTTCTAAGAAATGCGAAGCAATTTGGTTTAATACTTGGCCCTTGTAAGGAATCGGCCGAGGCAGGATGACGTCGAAAGCCGAGATGCGGTCGGTGGCGACCATTAAGAGCGTTTTGTCGCCTATAGAGTACACATCGCGCACTTTGCCGTGATACAGCGCCGTTTGGCCGGGAAATTTAAAATCGGTAGTCGAGATAGCCCCTGTATCCATTACTCTCATTATACGGTATTATTGTTCTATAAATAAAGGGTTAGCGTAATTTTGGAGGTAGCATGAGCAAACCGGTAGTCGGCATTATTATGGGATCTGATTCGGACCTGGACATTATGGGCCAGGCGGCCAAGGTTTTGGACGAATTCGGCGTGGCTAACGAGGTACGCGTTTTATCGGCCCACCGCACGCCCGAAGAAACCAGCGACTATGTCAAAAGCGCCGCCGATCGCGGCCTGAAAGTTATTATCGCCGGCGCCGGTGGTTCGGCCCACCTGGCCGGCGTGACCGCCGCCCAAACCAATCTGCCGGTCGTTTCCATTCCGATCAAGCGGGAAGGCCACGGCAACGAAGCCCTCTGGAGCAACGTCGCCATGCCCCCCGGCATTCCCCTAGCCACCATGCCCGAAAACGGCGCCAAGAACGCCGCTCTGCTGACCCTTAGAATCCTAGCCCTCAGTGACCCAGACGTCGCCAAAAAATACGAAGACTTCGTCAAAACCCAGCACGACGCGGTGTTGGAAAAGGACGCTAACCTTCAAACTAAGAACTGATATGAAGGACTTATTGGCCTGGGCGCGTAAAAATCAACAAGTGGCTAGGTTAATAAGCGTAGCTATTGTCATCGCAGTAGGAGTCGGCATTGCAGTAATCAGTCGTGCCCCCACCAGCACTCCTTTGGATCAGGCTCAAACGAAGCTCCAAAAAGACGAAGCAGATTTAATCGGTGCGGCATTGGATAAATATTATGTGGAGCAGGGTCGTTATCCGGTAGTTATTAATGATGTGCTGAGTGGAGACTCTAATGTTAGCAACGCATACAATGATCTATCCGAGCACGACTATAGAGTCTCTGGGGATGGGAAGTCGTACGAACTGACTTATCGTGACAAATCCGGAAAGACTCAAATTAAACATGGCGACTACGAAAAAGATTTTCATTAGTTACTGATATCAACTCGGGCGGTGGCCGATGTCGGTGCGGTAGTGCACGCCTTCAAAGTGAATGAGGTTGACAGCCAAGTAGGCTTTATCTAGAGCCTCGTCCAGGGTTTTTCCGGTAGCAGTGACGTTCAGGACGCGGCCGCCGGCGGTGACCAGCTGGCCGTCTTTGACGGCGGTGCCGGCGTGAAAAACTATAATATCATCCATTTTCTCGGCTTCTTCGATTCCGGTGACTGGCAGGTCTTTGGGATAACTGCCCGGGTAACCCCCGGAAGCCAGAACTACCGTGACGGCGAAGCCGTCGTACCATTTTACGCTGGCCGGATCCAGGTTGCCCTCGGCACAAGCTTTGAAGATCTCGTACAAGTCGCCGTCTAGCAGGCGCATGTAAGCCTCGGCCTCCGGGTCGCCGAAACGGGCGTTGAACTCCAGTACTTTGACTTCGTCGCCATCGATCATGACGCCGGGGTAGAGACAACCGGTAAAAGCAGCATTTTGCTCTCGTAAACCGGTTAGCGCGGGCTGAACGACGTGATCATTAATATATTTGAGCTGTTCGCTAGTCACCCATTCAACGGGGGCGATGACGCCCATGCCGCCGGTGTTAGGGCCTTCGTCACCATCATTTATCTGTTTGTGGTCTTGCGAGGGCGGGAAGATGACCGAGGTTTTGCCGTCGGTTAGGGCGTGCAGGGAGGCTTCCTGGCCTTTCAGGAAGTCTTCGACCACTACCGTATTGCCGGCGTCGCCAAAGGCTTTGTTGACCATGATTTCGTCGATGGCCGAGTCGATTTCGGCTTCGTCCTGGGCGATGATGACGCCCTTACCGGTGGCCAGACCGTCGGCTTTGATGACAATCGGTAACGAACGGCTCTTGGCGTAGGCACGGGCCTCTTCTGCATCGGTGAAGTTCTTGTATTCGGCGGTCGGGATGTTTTGGGCGGCCATCAGGTCTTTAGAGAAGGCTTTGGATGATTCAATCTTAACTGCGGCTTTGGTAGGGCCAAAGATAGTCAGGCCGGCCTCTTTGAAGGCGTCGACCACGCCGGCCTCGCTGGCGGCTTCCTGGCCGACGACGGTCAGGTCGATGGAATTGTCTTTAGCGAATTTCAGGAGTCCGTCTATGTCGTCAAAGGCGACGTCCACGTTGTGGATGCTGCCTTTAGAACCGCCGTTGCCGGGCGCCACGTAAACTTTATCGACTGACGGCGATTGGGCCAGCTTCCAGGCCAGGGCCTGTTCGCGTCCGCCGCCGCCGATTACCAGAACTTGCGCCACTACGAGCCTCCGTTTTCCTGATTATAAGCCATCCGGGCTTTAATAAAATCCTCAATGTCGCGGGGCAGGTATTGTTTTTCGACGGCTTGTACACGCTCGAAGAGTGCTGAGGGGGTGTCGCCGGGCTCGACCGGCACCTTGTGCTCGGCCACGATCGGGCCTTCGTCGTACTCGTCGGATACGATGTGCAGGGTCTGGCCGCCGTAGGGCAGGTGGTGTTCGAGTACGTATTCCTGGATGTGCAGTCCGTAAAAGCCCTTGGTGTCGGGCAGAAGGCCGGGATGGGTGTTGACCATTTTGGCCTGGAACAGGCTGGTGTAGTCGGGTTGCCAGCCAAAGGCCTCGATAAGGTTGGGGCCGACACGTTTCATATAGCCCATTAGGGCCACCAGGTCGTAACTGCCGCCCAGAATGGTGGCCAGGATGGCGGCTTCCTCGCCGGCCGTCTGGTCGCCGCGGCCAACGTGTTCGCCATGACCGGCCGGGTGGGTCTGTTGGTTGATCAACACGCACTCGATGTGCAAATCAAATTCTTTATTAAGATTCTCGACGCGTTCGAAAATACCAGCGTTTTTGCGGCTACAGATGACCAGGCCAACATTAACGTTTATTTCACCGTTTTGGCCGGCCCTTATGAAGGCCTCGGCGGTGGTTCCACCCCCGGAAGCTAAGATGGCGACGCGCGGCTTCATCTGGCTTTGGTAGCGGCTAATTCGACGGGCGTGTGGCTGGAATGTGGCAGCTTTTGGCCGGGTTTAAGATTGACGATTTCGTGGCCACGCTGGCCGATGTCGATCGGGTAGTCGCCGTTAAAGCAGGAGTTGTTGAAGCTGG
>CAYRPQ010000016.1:0-12740 GCA_964426315.1 uncultured Candidatus Saccharibacteria bacterium | reverse complement strand
GCGCTTGATAGTCGGTAACGTTCGAACAGCTCATCAGCTCGCGGTAGGCCTTGTCTACCGGGCTCCAATATTCGATGTCGAATTTTTTGTAGGCCGCTTGGCCGAGATCGCCGGCGGCAATACGCACCAGGCGGTACGGAATGCCAAGGCTTTGGCAAAGCTCTTCTTCCAGCTCCACCAGTTTCTGGTGCCATTGCTCGCTCTCTTCCGGCTTACAAAAGATGTAAAGTTCCAGTTTATTAAATTGGTGTACACGGAAAAGGCCGCGGCTATGTTTGCCGTAGGCGCCGGCCTCTTTGCGGTAAGCCGGGCTAAGGCCGACGTATAGGAGTGGCAGTTTGTCGGCTGACAAGATATCGTCGGCGTGCATGCCGGTTAGCGGAATTTCGGCCGTGGCTATCAGGTTCAGGTCTTCGCCCTCAATTTTATAAATCTGGTCCTCGTCACCTTTGGCCATAAAGCCGGCACCTTTTAGGGTGCGATCATTAACCATATGCGGCACGGTAACCGGCGTGAAGCCGTATTTAGCGGCTAGCTGTAGGCCGTACTGGAAAATAGCCAGCTCCAGCTGAACCAACGTGCCTTTCAGGTAATAAAATTTGGCGCCGGCCACTTTGGCGCCGCTTTCGAAATCTATCAGGCCCTTCTGCTCGCCCCAAGTAAGATGATCAACCACCTCGTCCTGCCGCGGCTCGCCCCACTTTTTTTCTTCGCGATTATTCTCTTCCCCGCCCTCCGGCGTATCGTCTGGGATAATATTGGGAACAGCCTCCAGTAATACGCCAGCCTCTTTTTCGATTGACGCCAACCGGTGCTCAAGCTTAGACAGCCTGTCTTTAATCTCTTTGCCGGCCGTTACTTGCTCTTCAGAAGGCTTTTTACCCTTTGCGGTAGCGGATAGTTCGTTGCGTTGGCGGCGCAGGTCTTCGACCTGCTGTAATAGCTCGCGCCGCTCGGTATCAAAGCCCAGTAATTGCGTAATGTCCACCTCATAGCCCTTTTGCTTGGACTTTTCGGCCACGAGCTCGGGATTGTCGCGGATAAACTGGATATCTAGCATATCGGTATTATATCTGAATTTGACTTCTTTACTTTATTATTATATATTGTTGGCTATGAATATGGTACGTACTGTGACTTCTACGCCTATTGTACGAGGTTACGGCGTAAAGGCTGGAACCATTTACCCCGGCTTTGCCAATGGTGATTACGGGGCTCAATTAAGAAAGCTGCTTTATAAGACCGAGTTCGCGGCTGGGCCGCCTTCACAGCTTTTGCCTTCGCGCTTCAATAGTAGTGTAGATCCTAATAAGGTACGCGGCTTACCGGAAGCCAAGAAGTTGGCTGAACGTGGCTGGGAGCAAGTGGCTTATATGGGCGAGCTGGTTTCATGGAGCGCCAAAGATTTCTCGAATCATCCCAATATCAATGAAGGTACTGCCGCTAGCATAGCCGAACGGGCAATGGAGTTTACGGGCTTTGGGTCTAAATTAAGAACCCGTCGACGAGTATTTGAACCTTTGGCTGAACTCGACGGCGTGGATAATCCGGAACTGGTCGCGTGGGTCTCGCCTGTCAGTAGTGATGAATTCAAGCGCGAACTGGCGCTGTATCCCAATAGCGAGTCCGCCGATCCGAATCTCATGGATGCATCTGCGCTAGGCGAGGATGCATGGCAAGAACTTGAAGCGATGCATGACCGTATTTATTCTGCAGTTGTGGACGGTATAGTTAGCGGCCATCTCGTAATTAGTTGGCTAGGTCGTTAGTTTATTTCTTTATGGCTTTGAGGGTCAGTTCGGTGCGGGTGCGGGCGTAGGTGCAGAATTCGCAGGGTCCGCCCATGGCGGCGTCGCCGACCGGCGGCATGTCGTCGTTTTCCATTGTTGCTTTCATCTTAGCGAGGGTCGGCTCGACCCAGCTGTCACTGCCGGTATAAGGAATTAGCTTGGTACGAAACTCCAGCTTATCGCCGAAGCCGTCGAGGTCGATACGGGCGTTGGTATAAACGAAGTAGCCCGTGTTGCTGACCTCGAAGCCGTTTTGGCGCAGGAGCCATTGGTAAACCTCTAGCTGGCGCTTGTAACTGATCTGCCAGTCGGAATCAATGCTCACTTCTTTGGCTTTGGAGGTCGCCTTGTAGTCCACCACAATCAGTTCGCCGTCGTCGTTGACCCAAACGTCGTCGATGGCGCCGAAAACGTGCAGGTTGGTCGGCTTGTGTAGCGCCGTCACACCGGTAAAGTTGAAGCGCCACTTGTCTAAGTCGTTGTGGGCGAATGGAATGGCCTGCACGGCGTTGGCAGTCATGATGGGGTGCGGCGTGCCGGCGGCCCGGTGGGCGTCGAACTCTTTCTTATAGAGTTCATCGATGGTTTTGTTGATATTAAAGGGCGGC
Source organism: uncultured Candidatus Saccharibacteria bacterium (assembly GCA_964426315.1). Lineage (GTDB taxonomy): Bacteria > Patescibacteriota > Saccharimonadia > Saccharimonadales > UBA4665 > UBA5150. The sequence goes on along the minus strand of CAYRPQ010000016.1, from coordinate 10,342 downwards.
GAGCTGGGGCGCTTGATCTTTAGGCGCGTGTCGAGCCAAAAACAGCGCGGGCACTGCGTGAAAAGCTCGATCTTAGAGCGAGAAACCTTAAAAGGCTCGCTCTGCCCTGGTTTGTAGGGCGCGTACCGTTCCCTTGAATATGCCATTACTGACAGTATAGCTGATTGGTCGCCGGTTAGTAGCTCTGGCTGGTAGCGGAAGTGGTGTCGAAGTTATAGTTGGCAGAAGCGTTGTAATTGACAGCTTTTACCTTCTGGCAGTTGTTGCCCTTGTGATGGGACGGGTTTAGGTATAGGAATGACGTTTCCCCGCCACTGGTGCTGTAAAATTTTGAGGCCATGCCACCGGTCAGGATCTGAGTCTCGATGGCTGTGGCGTCAATGGAGCTGCCGTCGCTTTTGTAGTTGACGCAGAATTGGTAGTGGCTGGAATCCAGCTTGGTATAGCTAACCTGTGGCGGCACGTCCTTAATGTTAGCGGCGGCTAATGAGTCCGGCGGCCCATTAGTTACGGCGTAAGTATCGAGAGCGTTGGCTACCTTGGTGGCTTTATCATAGGTTTCACCGTCTTGCTTAGCACTGCCGGCCTGCGTTAGCACTATAACCAATAAAACCAGGCTGAAGACCATCATTATGGCCAGGCCCAGCTGGTATTTGAGTAGGGATTTATTCATATTAGGTCTGCCGATTCTTTAAGAGCGACGCTCGTCACGCCAGTAGTAAGCCAGAATGCCGCCGGCCACCACCAGGATGACCAAGACATCGAGAACCACTTTAACCATCGAGCCCTTGTAGTTGCCACTCATTTTGGCAAAAATAGTTGCTACAAAGCTTATTAGGGTAAAAAAGCTGGTTAGGAAACTGAGTATCTGGATGAGTTGTGTACTGCGGCGTTTCGAAGCGTCCAGCGCCAGGCTAGGATTGGCCAGTTCGGCTTTTTTGAGTCGCAGGAAGAGCCAGGCAAAAACCGGCACGGCCACCAACAAGACGGCGGCCGGGAAAGCCAGGGCATTAAAACTGGCTTTGCCATTTACCAGTTCGATTAAGCCACTGATCAGGCCAATGGCACCTGTTATTAAGGCTATGGTCAGAAAAACATATTCCACGCCGCGCGGGCTGAGCACCTGTACCACCGGCTGGGGTGTTAGGTTGGTCGAAGAGTTGGGATCCATATAACTAGCTCCTTTTAATTAAACCTAACTATACAACTCACTAATCCTAATAACAAGCATTAACCGACGGCTAAAATTCTTCCAAAATACTCATTAATTCGGCAGGCGTGTCGACCAGTTTGCTGGGCTTTGCGGTCGCCAGATCTTCGCGACTGGCAAAGCCCCAGCTAACGGCCACACTGCGCAGTTCGGCTGCTTTAGCGGCCTCTATATCACGGACTTCGTCGCAGACATAAACCGCCTGCTTCGCCTCTATGTTCTGGTCTCTCAACAATTGCCGCAGGGCCGGCCCCTTGCCGAACATGCCGACATTGCCGTAAATTTCCAGAAAGTCCTTATAAATTTTCTTAACATGCAGGAAGTGGCGAATATTACGTACTGAGTTGGTACTCAGTATGAATAGCTCGTGGCCCTCGGCGTGTAGCTTGCGGATAAGCTGTGGCAGGCCCTCGAACGCATCGAGGTGGCGGATGGCGTGCCGCATGCGCGCTTGGCCCCTAAAGTATAGCCGCGGGGCGTCCCACCAGCGAAACCCTAAGCGGCGTACCATGCCGTTAATAGACAAGCCTCTTAGTTCGTGCCTCTCTTCGTCGCTCAACTTTTCCAGCCCGGCTTCGTGGGCCAAAAAATCGGCAACGTAATCAAAGCTGTCGGCCAGCGTCCCGTCAAAATCAAAAATAATAGCTGCCATGTCTATTCTTTAATCGGTTCGTAAGGAATGTGGCACACGCCCTGGCCGGTACGCTCGGTAAATTTTTGGTGGTAATCTTCAGCTTCGTAAAAAGGCCCGGCTTTGCTGATCTCGGTTACTATCGGCTCTTTAAAATTGACTTGCGAGGCTTTCTTAACTTTCTCTGCGGTCTTTTTCTGGTTTTCGTCGAAGTAAAAAATAGCCGTGCGATAGCTGTCGCCCACGTCCGGCCCCTGCCTGTTAAGCTGGGTCGGGTCGTGCATCCTGAAGAATTGCCGGCACAGCATTTCGTAACTTATCTGCCCGGGATCAAATTCTATTAGAACGGCTTCGGCGTGCCCGGTGGTGTGGGTGCAGACTTCTTCGTAGGTAGGATTGGCGGTGTGACCGCCCGTATAACCCACCGTCGTTTTGGTCACTCCCGGCACCTGGTCAAAATAATACTGCACTCCCCAAAAACAGCCGGCGGCGAAAATGGCTTTCTGCATAGTTATGATTTTACAGGCTCTTGATCAACGACGCTATGGAGAATATAAGGACGACTAGGCCGAGGGCCCGGCGGAAATAGTCGACGCCCTTAAAAACCTCCAGCGAGGCCCAGGCGATTAGTGACACCGAGCCTATCACCGAAAAAATGTCGGCCGTGCGGCCGTTTACCAACAATGATAGAACCGTCAATACGGCCCAACCGATCAGCCAGGCGTTGGGGGTCTGCCAGATAACTATGTGGCCGTTTTTGTCTTTCCAGGTGCGATCCCATATGTCCTGCTGTCGGCTGTGTTTCATCAGTTGCTGTCCTCCATTCTAAACAGTGTGACAGAAATCATGCATAAATTCTGTTGCAAACTTTACACAAAGGGCATACATTTATAAATATAAATAAGGGAGTAAGGGTTATGAGTGCATTACAGTCATTAGAAAATAGCCTGGACGATGTCTTTGGCAAGAAGGCTCCGGCGATGTCGGCCGGCGGTAAGAAAAACCTCGTGGAATGGTTCCCGTGGATCAGCTTGGTAGCCGGCGTGCTATCGGTATGGGTAGCCTACAGCCTGTATCACACCGCGCATTACGTTAACGCGGCCGTGGACTTCGTGAACAACCTCAGTGCCGCCTACGGAGGCACTAAAGTTGTCAATCACTTTGGTCTCACCGTCTGGCTAGCCATTGCTACCTTAGCAATAAGCGGTGTGCTGTACCTGTTGGCCTTCGCGCCTTTGCGCGCCGGTAAGAAAGCCGGTTGGAACTACTTGTTCTACGGCCTGCTATTCAATCTGGTTTACGGCGTAGTTTCGGTATTCACCGACTATAGCGGCGGCGGCCGCCTGGTAAGCGCCGTGATCGGTTCGGCTATCGGTTTCTACCTGCTATTCCAGATCCGCGACAGCTACTCCAAGTCATAAATGCGGTCGTGGTCTAGACCGTAGTAGTGGGCGATTTCGTGCCACAGGGTGTGTCTGATGTGTTCTTTGAGCTCGTCTGAAGTGTTCGCCTGCCACTGTAGCGGCTTCCTAAAGAGCGTGATCTTGTCGGGCAGAAGACGGGTCATCCCCTGCCGCTGGCTGAGCGGCACGCCCTCGTAAAGTCCTAATAGCGTCTGGTCGTGGCGCAGGGCCAGGGTTTGGCGTTGCTCTGGCGTAGGCTCGTCTTCATATAAAATGGCGACATTCTTAATGTTTTTGGCGTGCTCGCCCGGTAATTCACTTAGCGCTTTATCGATTAACCGCTGGAACTCTTCGTCGCTGACCTCGATCATTCAGGCCTCTAACCGCAGTCGCCTGACCAGCCAGTTGCGTGGCAGTAGGCTCATGAACCAGCCGGCCCGCGGCCCGGAATCTTTGCCTATGAGCGCCTGGTAAAGGGTGGTGAATAGCTCTTTTGGCGCTAGCCCGCTGGTGTCTTTAAGATCATAAATGGCCTGGTGGAACCAGGCGCCGTCGGCGTCTTTGGGGGCGGCTTCGACCTTATCGGCCAAGGCGGTCATAAAAGCCTTCTGGCCATCGGAAAATCGCGAGGCGTCAGCCTTTTCAACTAATGAAAACTTAACTTCTTCGGGCGCCCTTTTGTCTAGCCAAACGTCTATAAAACTCAGTTCGTTAACAATAATGTCAGCGTCCTCCCGGGCGGCCTCACCGTACTCTGTACGGCTGATTATCTCAATGGCCCTTTTTGGATCCCTTAGACCGGTCTGATAGCTGTCGACAAGTAGCGAAAAAGGCACGCGACTGACCGTTTTCTTATCTATACCTCGGGTGCAGATATTAAGCAATTGCTCTTCACTTTCGGTGCGATCAGTTTTAGCGGCAAAAGCGGCGAATTCGTCCATCAGGCGAACTATGCCACCAACGGGATCAAAGTATAGGCGCTTGAGAGGCGGTGAACGCAGAATGAAAAAGCGCATGACTTCGGGTGGCATTAGTTGAGCGGCTTCCAGGACGTCGAGGCCTGTTCCTTTGCTGGCACTCATCTTTTTGTTATCGCCGGCCATGTTAATAAAGTCGTAGCTGACCGGATAAGGTGGTTCTGCCTCGTAAACGTCCTTCATAATCTGCACGCCCGTATCATAGGAACTGCCTTTGGTCATGTGGTCACGACCCGACGGTTCGCAATGAACTTTGAGCAACCACCATCGGCCCGGCCAATCCAGCCGCCAATCCAGCTTCACCTCCCCTTTTGAGTAGTCAACTGTTTGGGTTTTGTCATCGGCGTCTTTGTACTTCAGGCTTTTGGTATCTTTATCGATACTGACGAAAGGCCGGTTTTTGAGGCGGCCGTCTTCCAGCACCTGGATCGGCGTCCAGTGCTTATCGAGCTTGTGGCCAGAGATAGTTTCCAGGGCTCGCCTGGCTTGGGGTACCCTTTCCAGGCAACGCTCAATACATGGCACGAAGAAGCCAGAACGATACTTTGCGTGCGAGCGTATAAACTCCACTTCTATACCCAGGATTTTCGAAGCATCAATTAGACCCTGCAAAAAATAATCGGCGTATGAGCCTTCCCCGCCCCCGGGTGCCGGGATATCACACAGCGGGTACCCAAGATATTTTTCAAAGTCGGATGGCACGTCGACCGGTATTTTGCGCAAAGCGTCTAGGTCATCGACGAAATAGATGTGTTTGGCCTCACGTCCGCGACGGTTTAGCTCAAGCATGATGGCGTCGGCAGTCACAAGTTCACGCATGTGACCGAGGTGGTGCGTACCTGATGGCGAGCCACCGGATTCAATCAGAATCTCACCCTCGGGATGACGAGCAATCAGCTCATCCGCAATCGTGTCCAGCCACTTCATAATGGCTCAAGTATAGCGGAGTTTGCCTCTGTCAGCCAGAACTAGCCGATAGCGACGATTTTGTAAGCGGTGGTTTCGGTAGGCGTTTGGATTTCGACCGATTCGCCTTCTTTTTTGCCGATAAGGGCCTGGCCAATTGGTGATTCGTCGCTAATTTTGCCGTTCAGCGGATCGGCTTCGACGGTGCCGACAACCTGGAACTCCTTGGTGGTGCCGTTGCCTTTTAGCTTGACCACCGAGCCCAGCTGGACCTTGCTGTCACCGCGGGGCTTCTTGATTATTTCGACGTTCTGAAGAATGTTTTCGATCTCTTTGCCGCGGGCTTCGTTGCGCTCTTTGTCGGCCAGGGCCGTCTGGTACTCGGCGTTCTCGGCCAGGTCGCCGAGCTCGCGGGCCGATTTGATAGCGTCGGCAATAGCCGGACGCGCCGAAACCAGGGTGTCCAGCTCGGCCTGCAGTTCATCTACTCCGGCTTTGGTCAATCGAAATAACTTCTTCATCGGCCACGTCTCCTTAAATAGTTTCGTTCACTTAATTATAGCAAGTAATTCATCCGGGCTCACCTGCTTGGCGGTGTCCTCGGTGCGGGCTTTCAGCTCATATGTCTTAGCCGAAACGGTCTTGTCGCTAATAACTACCCTGTAAGGTATGCCCAGCAGGTCGGCGTCGGCGAATTTTTCGCCAGGCCGGACGTCCGTGCGGTCATCATATAATACCTGTACGCCGGCGGCTGTCAAGTTATCGTATAGCTCGTCGGCCTGCTTGACGACGGGCGTACCATCGCCCAATCGGGCCAGGTAAACCAAGGCGGGAGCCACGTTAGCCGGCCACACCAGGCCTTTATCATCAGCGAAGTGCTCGGCCAGCAGGCCCATTAGCCGGCTGATACCAATACCGTAGCAACCCATAATCATCGACTTCTGCTTGCCATCGGCGTCGGTGTAATAAACGCCCAGGTCATCCGAGAACTTACTAGCTAGCGGAAAAATGTTGCCCACCTCTACGCCGCGTTTTTCGACCAGTTCATCCTTCTTGAGGCCTAATTGCTCGAGGATTTCGTCGGTGTAAACCTCTTTATTAACAGCTATGCGCTTTTTTTCATCCAGATAAATCGTGTCTTCGCCGACGTGGCTGAGGGTCTGGAACTCATCGCTGAACTGGCTGAAGATGCCGCCGCTGGCGTAGGTGCGATAAGTAATGTCACCGATGCCCAGTCGTTTGTAGACTTTCATGTAGGCCTCGGCGCACTTTTCGTAGAATTCATCGTGTTCCTTCTGGTCACGGCTAAAAGAGTAAAGGTCTTTCATTAAGAATTCGCGGCCGCGCATCAAGCCACTCTTGGCTCTCAGCTCGTTTCGGAACTTGGTACCAATCTGGTAAATGTAAACCGGCATGTCTTTGTAAGACTTTACGAACTCGGGGAGCATGTCAGTGATTGGTTCTTCGTGCGTCAGGCCCACGCCCAATTCGCTACCATTGGCCAGCTTGGTTTTGAACCAATTATCGACTTTTTTATCGTCCCAGCGGCCGGTCTTCTCCCAGATATCTTTAGGCTGTAATACCGTCATCCAAACCTCATTGCCACCGATAGCGTTCATTTCCTCGCGGACGATCTGCGAGATGTTATGCAGTACCATTTTGCCGAGCGGTAAGTAGGCGTAAACGCCGGCCATTTCTTTATGTATATAACCGGCCTGGATCAACAGCTGGGCGTTACGGGCCGTCTCGTCGGCCGGAACGTTCTTGGTAGTTTTGGTAAATAACTGGGAAAGTCTCATGCTGAAGTCATTTTACCCTACCTTAGGTGGACTACAAAAAGAGCCACGAAGGCGATGCCGTTTTTAACGGCGTGCAGGGTCATGGATGACCAGAGGCCATCGGTCTTTTCGCGCAAGTAAACCAACGCCAGGCTGAGTATGAAGGTGTCGATGGCGGCGATGTACAGCGGGCCGCCCGAACCGCCTTCCGGCAGGTGGGCCACGGCGAACAAAGCGCTGGTTAGCACACCGGCGTAGATTACCGGCATGGCCTTTTTAAGGCTGGTATATAAAAGACCGCGCATCAGGATCTCTTCGGTCAGTGGCGGCAGGATAACCAGGCTAACAAACGCCAGGCTTAAGGCGAAGGCGCCGTGTACGTTATCGAAGCCGAGTTGCTGGCTCTGGTTCACGTCGAGCGTCGGCACGAAATGACTGATAACGGCTACCGTCAGCAAGTATATGAAGAAGTAAATTGGGGCGGCGATCAGGCCGTAAGCCAGGTCGCTCCAGCGCGGGCGTCGCAAACCGATAGCCGCCAGTTTAATACCGAAAGTTCGCATATACCCGTACACCGCGGCCAAGGTCAGGCCGCCGGCAAACACCAGGTAGGCGAACTGAGCTTTAATCGAATTGTCCAGCCAAAGCGTAATACGCGCCAGTGACCAGCCCTTCAAAGCCGGATAAAGGCTGACCAGCAGGCCGGCCAGTGACTGGGCCAGGAAGAAAATCACGACTACGGCCAGCAAGCTGAACCATGGCTCCCAGCGCCGTCTTTTGATGGCAACAACGCTGTGTATGATAAAAAATAGCAGGCTGGTTAGGCTGACGATATAGAATAACGCCGCCGTGCTCTGGGCGCCTCGCCTGGCAAGAGCCGCCGCTATCTGGCCGGATAACCCGACCAGCAGGAATTCCACCAAAGCTAGCACGCCCGCCTGTGGACTGAACGTGTAGTCGCGCAATTTAGAAGAAACGTTTAACATCGACAATGGTTATTAGAATGATCAGGCCGATCAGTACGAAAAAGCCGGCGGCGTTGACGGCCTCCTCGGCGCGGGCCGATAGCGGACGTTTGAGACCGCGGCTAATAAGTGTGATCCACAATCGGCCGCCATCCAGCGCCGGAATTGGCAAAATGTTCATAATGGCCAGCGTCAGTGATATGTAGGCGATTATGAACAGCATGTATTGATAGCCTAACAAGCTACCGCTTTTCAGGATTTCGAAGATGCCGACCGGCCCGGCCACGTCGGCCGAGGCGGTTGCCTGGCCGTTCTGCCGGGCGGTAGTATTACCCGTTAAAATGCCGGCAAGAGTACTCCCCAATCCGCCTAAAGCATGCCCCAGGCCCTGGAAAGTCAGGCCTGTCAGCTGGGCGCTTAGGCCTACCGCCACCACCGGCGCCGACCAGGTTGAGCGTCGCAACTGGAACTCGGCCGGAATAATACCCAGGTAGCCCTTGGGATTATCGGTTTTAAGGCTAGCCGTGACGGCCTTGGCGCTAAGCAAAACAGCCGTGGTTTGGTGGTGCTGGCCGTCACGCACATAAAAAATCGTTACTTTTTGACCGGCAAAACTCCGTGTTATTTGCGGCAGTTTGTCCTTACTGCCAAAGGCTACCGGGCTATAGCCGGGCTTAGCGATGTCCGTTAGCTCATCAGTCGGTCGCAAACCAGCCTTATCGGCGGGCGAACCGGGCTCGATGAAGCCTGCCATCAATCTAGAAGACACTAGCTGGCTATCACTTTTAATGGTGAACCGGTTGTCCACCAGCTTGGGCATGCCGACCAGCGAAATCAGCGTGAACAATACCAGCGCCGTTACGAGGTTCATAAATACGCCGGCGGCCATGATCTTGCTCTTTGCGTTCAGGCTGGCGGCACCAAAAGTGCCCGGCTTAGTGTCGCTATCGTGCTCGCCTTTCAGCCGCACAAACCCGCCCAGCGGCAAAGCGTTAATACTGAAAATCCAGCCGGCCTTGGTTTTACGCTTATAGATACGCGGCGGGAAGAAAATGCCGAACTCTTCCACTTCGACGCCATTGCGTCGGGCCACGATAAAGTGGCCAAACTCGTGGATCACTACCAGTCCGATGAATAGGACAATCCCCAAAATCAATAGAAACATTGCTATTCATTGTAGCAAACCCCTGGCTGTTTTTCTCTTTACAAAACGCTTATGCGGTGTATACTGATAGATGTAAAGAGTTAACAAAAAGAGAAGACAAATGGGTCATATTGACTTGCCGAGAGTAGTGGTGGGTAATGAGTTTCTGCTGGCGCAGCCAACATTCGAGACGGCCGCGCCGGCTACCGCGCCACAGCCCGTTATCATACCGCCGCCGGCAATGGATGATTTGGAGCCCGGCTTCAAAAAGCGACCCCATGGCGGCTTTCAATTTAAGCGCCTGCACGACTTACTGCATCGTTACGCCATCGGCGCTTTCGCCCTGCTCTTTCTGATTGTCGGCGCTTCGGCCATTCAGGTCGTGTCGATGTATAAGTCGGCTCACATCAGCCTGGCTACCAACTCGGCGGAAACCCACATTCCGGCCGCGCCTTTGCAAGGCCCTAACCTGGTAATTAGCGAGAGCCAGCTTAGCGACACCCTCCAAAAGATTACCGGCCAGCCCCTGAATCTCGGTATCGGTTCGCAGTCGGTGCCGGTCAGTTCCGACACCATTAAAGGCTGGTTGCAGATCGTGTCCAGCCACAAGCAAGGCGCGATTTACATCCACGTTAACGAGGCGGCCATTACCAAGTCGCTGAACGATGCCGCCGCGCCGTTTATAAAGCCCGTGGTTAACCAGGTTTCGGTCACACACCCCGACGGTAGCACAATGATAATCTCCGCCGGCCGAAACGGTACCAGCCTGGGCGATGTCTCGCCTCTTGCTAAACAAATTGTTCAGAACGTCCTAACCGGCAAAGGCATGCAGTTAACCATGCCCGTCGGCACCCAGGCTTTTGCCACTACGCCGGCCACCAGTATCGCTAAGCTGATCGAGGTTGATGTCGTCACCAAGCAGATGTATCTTTATGACAACGGCCAACTGACGCGCAGTTACCCGATCAGTGCCGGCGCCCCTGCTACTCCCACTCCAATAGGCCAATTCAAGATTTACCAGAAACTAACAGTCCAGGATATGAAAGGTTTTAACGCCGACGGCAGTAAATATCTTCAACCGCACGTTCACTGGATCAATTACTTCTTGCCCGGCGGCTACGCCGTGCACGGCAACTATTGGCGGCCGCTAAGCTGGTTCGGCGCCATCAACAGCTCGCACGGCTGTGTCTCACTGCCCGACGACCAGGCCGAGTGGGTTTACGACTGGGCACCAATCGGTACCACCGTTATCACGCACTATTAAATAGTCAGAATTTCCTGCTCTTTGGCTTTGGCGATGGCCTCAGCCTCAAGGCGCGACTTGTTCA
>CAYRPQ010000015.1:0-12927 GCA_964426315.1 uncultured Candidatus Saccharibacteria bacterium | reverse complement strand
TTAAAGAGATCGCCGCCTTGCAGGCCCAATTGCAGAAGCAAAAGGCCGAGCTGGACGTGCTGGTGGCCTCCGAGCAGAGTCAGCAGGCCCAGCTGGCCAGCGACCAAAACCAACAGCAGGCCATGCTTAACTACAACGAAGGCCAACAGGCCGCTTATAACGCCCAGATCGGCGCCAACTCCAGCCATATAGCAGAGCTAAGGCGCCAGCAAATCGCCGCCAACTCCCGCTTTATCGGTGGTGGCGGTGGTACTCCGTGCGGCGGCGGCTACCCGGGTTACTGGTGTAACGCCCCGCAGGATTCGGTGCTCGACAACTGGGGAATGTACAACCGCGAATGCGTCAGCTACACGGCCTTCAAGGTGGCCGCCTCGGGCCGCTACATGCCTTACTGGGGCGGCCGTGGCAACGCCAACCAGTGGGACGACGACGCTCGCGCCGACGGCATCCCGGTAGACGGCAACCCGCAACCCGGCGACGTCGCTATCAGCAACGCCGGCGCCTATGGCCACGCCATGTACGTCGAAAGCGTCAACGGTGACGGCACCATCAACATCAGCCAGTACAACGCCTCCTTGAACGGGCTATACTCGACCCGTAGCGGCATGAGCCCGGCCGGCCTGTCCTTCATCCACTTCCCATAGATCTGATATACTGAAGTTAATGAGGGCAAAACCAAAAGTGGGGGTTAAGACCGTTTTAAAGAGCGGGCTGAACATCGTGATCCTGCTGGCTATTTTTATGGTCGGCGTCAACGTCGGCAACGGCCGGCTGGACTTTCATAAACCAAAGTCGGTGGCCGGCAACCTGCCAGCCAAGCTCAATTACAGCGGCCTCAACCAGATCTACCAGGCAATCAAGCAAAATTACGACGGCCAACTCAGTGAACAACAGCTGGAAGACGGCTTAAAGCACGGCCTGGCCACCGCCACCAAAGATCCGTACACGGTGTACTTCACGGCCAAAGAGGCCAAAGATTTTAACGATGAACTTAATAATAGCTTTAGCGGTATCGGCGCCCAGCTGGGGCAGGACAGCGATGGTAACCTGGAAGTGATCGCGCCTATCGATGGCTTGCCGGCCGACAAAGCCGGCCTGAAGGCCAAAGACATCATCGCCACCATCAACGGCACCAGTACCAGCGGCCAGTCGGTAGACGAAGCCGTCAGCAAGATCCGTGGCCCGGCCGGCACGAAAGTCACCCTGCAGGTGGTGCGCAATCACACCCAATCTTTAGATTTCACGATCACCCGCCAAGATATCAACCTGCCCAGCGTTAAAAGCAAGATCCTCGACGGCAATATCGGCTATATGCAGATCAGCACTTTCGCCAACGACACTACCGACCTGGCCAAAAAGGCCGCCGACCAATTTAAGGGCCAGAACGTAAAGGGCATCATTTTAGACTTGCGGGACGACCCGGGCGGGCTTCTGCCGGCGGCAGTTAACGTTTCCAGCCTCTGGTTGCCGCAGGGTAGCACCGTGCTCCAGGAAAAACGCGGCAGTACCGTGGTCAACACCGATTTCGCGCAGGGCAATGACGAGCTGAAGGGCATTCCCACCGTAGTGCTCATCAATAGCGGTAGCGCCAGCGCCAGTGAAATCACGGCAGGCGCCTTGCACGACCAGCACTCTGCCTATGTGATCGGCGAAAAGAGTTACGGCAAGGGCGTTGTGCAACAACTGATCAATTTTGGCGATGGCTCACAGCTTAAAGTCACCGTGGCCAGCTGGTACCGCCCGGATGGTGAAAACATCAATCACAAGGGCATCACCCCCGATAAAACAGTTAAAATCAGCGACGCCGACGCCAAAGCCGGCAACGACACCCAGCTGATGGCCGCCCAGGCCTACCTGGCCGCACATTGAGTAAATCCCTTGCCAACAGGGTGGCAATAGGGTAGCATAAGAGATTAAGAATTGAGGTTAAGTAAGTGGCTGGCAAAGCGACTAAGTATGTGTTTGTGACAGGAGGCGTGCTTTCCGGATTAGGAAAGGGTATCACCGCCGCCTCGATCGGCAACCTCCTCAAAGCCCGTGGCCTCAAGGTCAACCTCCAAAAATGCGACCCTTATCTAAATGTTGACGCCGGCTTGCTGAACCCCCGCGAACACGGCGAGTGCTTTGTGACCTGCGACGGCGCCGAAACCGACCTCGACCTCGGTCATTATGAACGATTTACGGATGAAGAAATGACCGGCCGCAGCAGCCTGATGGCCGGCCGCGTACTGCTGAAACTCATCCAGGACGAGCGGGCAGGTAAGTTTGACGGCGACGACGTCCAGATTATTCCGCACCTCACCGGCGCCATCCAGGACTGGATCGTGAAAGCCGGCGAGGGGCACGATGTGCACATCGTTGAAATCGGCGGCACGGTGGGTGACTACGAGTCGCTATCGTTCGTGGAAGCCATCCGTGAAATGGGCGTGAAAGTCGGCCTGGAAAACTGCGCCTACGTGCACGTGGTCTACCTGCCGTATCTGTTAGCGAGCAACGAAACCAAGACCAAGCCGGCCCAAAACAGCGTGCGCGAACTGCGCGGCCTGGGTATTACACCGGATGTCTTGGTAGCCCGCACTCAGCACCCCGTCAACGAGGCTTCGATTAACAAACTGAGCCTATTTAGCGGTGTTTCGCCCGACGCCATCGCGCCATTGCCCAACGCCAAAAGCATCTACGAAGTGCCCCTAACGCTCGAGGATACTGGCATCGCCGACGTATTGGTGGAACGCCTAGGCCTGAAGGCCAAAAAGCCCGATCTGAAAGACTGGCGGGCGGTGGTCAAGATGGCCACCACGCATTACGACAAGACCGTTAAAATCGCTTTCCTGGCCAAGTACGTAGATAATACCGACACCTACATGTCGGTCTTCGAAGCCTTAAAATCGGCCGCCTGGCACAACGGCTGTTCTATAGATATTGATTGGGTGGACGCCTCCAAATACGACAAGCCGGGTAGCGATATCAGTGAAGCCTTGAAGGGTTACGACGGCATCGTGGTGCCCGGCGGCTTCGGCCAGCGTGGCCTGGAAGGCAAGATCAAAGCCGCCCAATACGCCCTGAAAACCAAGCTACCGTATCTGGGACTTTGCCTGGGCTTGCAAATGGCCGTGATCGCCGCCGCCCGCAACAATGGCCTCAAAGGTGCCACTACCTTCGAACTCGATCCCGATTCCACGGACCAGCTGATCGTTACCATGGCCGACCAAGTCGGCAAGGCCCAAACCGGCGGCACCATGCGCCTGGGTAACTACAACTGCGACCTGCAAAAGGGTAGCCTGGCGGCCAAGGTTTACGGCACCAATAATATAGTCGAGCGCCACCGCCACCGCGGCGAGTGCAACAACGCCTACCGCGATCTTTATGAAAGCTGGGGCATCCGCGCCAGCGGCATAAATCCCGACAATAACCTGGTCGAGGTCATCGAGGCCATAGACCATCCGTTCCTGCTAGCCAGCCAGTTCCACCCCGAGTTCAAAAGCCGCCCGAACCGGCCGCACCCCATGTTTGACGGCTTTGTCAAAGCTCTGTTACCATAAGCCGTATGGCCCAACGCATACTGCTTGTAGAAGACGACGATTCGCTAGCCAGCGTTTATGTTAACCGCCTGCAGGCCGAGGGTTTCGACGTCCGCCGCGTCGCCAACGGCGAAGACGCCCTGGCCAGCGCCCTGAGCTACAAGCCCGACTTGGTAGTACTCGACGTTATGATGCCCAAAGTCAGCGGTTTCGACGTGCTGGACATATTGCGTAACACCCCCGAAACGGCCAAGCTCAAAGTTATCATGCTAACCGCCCTCAGCCAGGAAAGCGACAAGGAAAAGGCCAAAACCCTGGGAGCCGACGATTACCTGGTGAAATCACAAGTTGTCATCGCTGACGTTATCGAACGCATCCGCCACCACCTCGGCACCTAACAGATTGACTTTTATCACTTCTTATGCTATATTAGTATAATGAAATTAGATGGCTACAGCCAGTTATTCGCGGCCAAACACCCTGAAACCGGCGAGATCGACTCCGGCGCTATACTCACGCCCGATCAGGCGGTGGCCCTAGGCGATACTTTCTCTACACGCATCATTGACTTGAGCCGTAAGAAGGAGCTTACACCAGCCGAGGAGACTTTCCTGGACACCGTTACCGACTTAGGCAGTCGTTGCATAACCTATGGTATAGAAGCTGAAGGCCTGCCTTTGCCTGGCCTGGCCGATACTATTACGCTCAGACACAGGATTGCCGCCCTGACCGGCGATAGCCCGGAAGCCGAAGACGTGGAACGCGTCAAGACCAGCCTGGCACGTTCCCTGCATGAAGGTGTTTGCGGAGGTGGAGTAAGTGTCCGGCAGACGCCGCACCTTCGCCCTATGATCGAGAATTACGCGGCCGATGTCATGCCTTATTTCGCAGGCATGGTAAGAGCCAACGGCGGCTTAACGGTCAGCAACTACCTTGCCGGCAATCTCAAGAACCTATTGGCCCACTACGAAATGGCCGAAGCATCGACCCGACACGCCGGGCTGTAATTATTATTCGACGGTGACTTCGGTGCGGAAGACCGAGCGACCGGTGAAGAGACGCACCTTGCGCTTTTGATAACGGACGACGCCGTCGCGGGCGGCGTGGATGGTGAAGTTGCGACTTAGCTTGGTGCCTTTGCCGGCGCGCTTGGTTAGACCGACCTGGCGGACGATAACCTGGCCAACCTTGACCTTTTCGCCGCCAAACAGCTTAACGCCCAGCCGTTGGCCGGGTGAATCATGAACGTTTTTGGCGGTACCGCCAGCCTTCACATGTGACATAAAGCTACTTCCTTGTTATTACCAGGAGCTGTCGGCCGACGATCTGATCGCTACGATAGTAGAGCAGATCTTCATCCCGAACATGCTCGAAACTGACTCGATTATAGCCCAAATCCTCAATCTGGTCAATAAGGGGTAGGTGCTTGAACTGCCCGGGCTTGGTCTGCCAGGCCGGAATCGCCAGGCAGAGGCGCGTGCCCGGCTGGAGCTGGCCGTGCAAGTTCTGCAGGGAGCGCTTGATTATTAGATTGCAGTCGGCGACGGTCTGGGCCAGGATTTCGGGCGTTGGGTGGGTGGTGAAGGGACGGCCCAGGTAAGCTTCGCTGGCCACCAGGTCGATCGGCGGGCTCCATTTATTAATGGTGGCATCACCGGCTTCGAAGCGATAGTCCGAGACCTTCAAACCGTACAAATTATTCAGCCAAGTCAGGTTCTCCCGGCTGTAATCAATCATGCGTGGCTCCAGATCGGTGCCGTAAATTTGGTAGCCCATCAGCACGGCTTCCTGCAAAATAACACCGGTGCCGCAGAACGGATCGAGCACGGTCTGTTCTAAATGAGGGCGGGGGATAATGTCGCCGGCCGGAATGTCGCAAATTGATTCCAGTTTATCCTCGGGCAGTTCGCCGGCCGCGAGGTTGATGATAATCTGGGCCAGTTTTGGCGGCAGCATGCCGACCTTGGCGTCGCGCTTTGGGCGTTGGCGGTCACGACGCGTATAGGCCTCAATATCTTGGACCTTGACAGTCTGGGCGACCACTGTTTTATCGCCGTCACGAATGAAAACCAACTCCCAGCCGGTTGGGCCGGTCAGTTGATTATGAAGTATCTGGGCGCTGTTCAGCTCAGTAGATTTATTTGGAACCAGGCGCACCGAGCGGCCGGTTGCGCGGATAGCTTTTTTGAGCGTCAGGCCGGTGGCCTCGATCCGCTTCAGGCTTTCATTAATACCGTACAGGCTGAGGCCAAGGCGCATTTTGCCCTCCGGCATGCGCTGGCTGTGCTCGGGCGAGACCTTCACCAAAAAATCCTCTATTTCCTGCCAAGAAGTAGTCTCCAGAATAGTTAATAACTTACAAAACTTGATACTGCCACCTAGCCTATCGAAGGCCAGAAAACAGGGGTCAACATCAACAATAACAGCCTGTTCGCCGACTTTTTTCAGCCTATCGGCACCATATAAACTCTCCAGCTCGGCCAGCCCCAACGCCGGCTGGCGACCCAGTATCATCAAACTCTGCATCCTATCAGTTTAACCCGCGACCCTACTTATAAAAAATCCAGCGTATATCCAGCGTATATACATCAGGTATACGCTGGATATACGCTGGATATCTAGCAGATATACGCTTACAAACAAATGTAGAACCTCCGCGAGGGGGAGTGTATGATTAAGTTTATGAAAGCAGTCTTCCTCGATCGCGACGGCACAGTTAATATCGAATACGGCGAAGGCAAAATCGACAGCCCTGAGAGAGCTGTACTGTTACCGCATACTATGGAAGCTCTCAAAGAACTAGCTCAGTTGGATTACGGCGTGTTCTTTGTGACGAATCAGTTGGGCATTGCTCTCGGTAAGTACGATGAAGAGCGATTTTGGGAAGTCAACAGCTTCATTCTACAAACAATTGCGCCGAGCGGCGTTGACATTACTAAAACCTATATGTGTCCGCATAATCTGGAAGATAATTGTGAATGCCATAAGCCCAAGCCGGGAATGATACTCCAGGCTGCCAAGGAGTATGACATAGACTTATCACAGTCCTATACAATCGGTGACCGCATGACCGATATAGGGGCTGGCCTCACTGCCGGTACCAAAACTATCCTTGTCCAGACCGGCGATCCTCCGGTTTTGGCTTCGGACGAGGCGACTTATGTTGCGACCGACTTGCTGGACGCCATCCGCTGGATCGCCAGTCACTAAGCTATAATAATCCCCATGAAAGCGGTATTTCTTGATAGGGATGGGACAGTCAACGCAGGCATACCAAAGTATGAAAGAGTCGATAGTGTCGACAAGGTCGAATTATTGCCCAATACGCTGGAGGCTCTGCGCTTGCTGGCCGGGCTGGACTATGGCGTTTTCTTCGTTACCAACCAAGCCGGCATAGCCGAAGGCGTGATATCAAAAGCCGATTTCGACGTTATTAATAAAAAAGTGCTGGGGGTCATAGCGTCGAGTGGAGCTGAGATCATCAAGACTTACGTATGCCCCCACGGGCCGGATGAAGATTGCGATTGCCGTAAGCCGAAACCGAAAATGTTACAGGACGCGGCCCGGGAATACGATATAGATTTAGGATCTTCATACATGATTGGCGATCGGTTATCTGACGTGGAAACCGGTATAAACGCCGGCACCAAGACGATTTTAGTAAAGAGCGGTCATAAAGATGTTGAGGCTCCTAACGCGACTTACGTGGCCGATAACTTGCTGGAAGCGGTGCGTTATATTGCCGATCACTAGGCTATAATAATCAGATGAGTGAGACGAGCTGGTTGAGGCGGCGGTGGAAGCTGTTGCTCAATTTGGTGACGCTAGTGGCGTTAGGACTGGTGGCCTATGCTATTCGGCACCAGCTGGCCGCTACCGTTCATAATCTGGGGCACGTGCACGCCTGGGCCTTGCTGTTGCTATTGCCGGTGGAGTTCCTGAACTACCATGCCCAAGCGAAGCTTTACCAGAGGTTATTCGCGATTGTCGGCAACAAGCTGGATTATAAGTACTTGTTCCGGGCGTCGCTGGAACTTAATTTCGTGAACCATGTTTTTCCGAGCGGCGGCGTGACCGGCTTGTCGTATTTTAGCCTGCGTATGCGCGAGGGTACCGAATTAAGCGGCGCCAAAGCGACCTCGGTGCACTTCACCAAACTGGTGCTGATGTTCCTGTCGTTCGAAGGGCTGATTATTTTTGGCGTGCTGGCGCTGGCCGTGATGGGGCGGGTGAACAACCTGATCATGCTGGTGGCCGGTTCGCTGTCGACCATATTACTGCTGGGAACGGCCGGCTTTTTCTACCTGCTGGGTAGCCGGGAGCGCATCAATAACTTTTTTAGGAATGTTACTCTCGGCCTCAACAGGCTGATTCGGCTGGTGCGGCCCAAGCATCCCGAGACGATCAACATCGAACGGGCAAGGCTAGTTATTGACGATTTTCACGATAATTACGAAGCGATCAAAAAAAGTTACCGACGACTCAAAGCGCCTTTCTGGTACGCCTCGCTGGCTAATGTAACGGAGGTGCTGGCGGTTTACGTGGTCTTCCTAGCCTTCGGGCATGTGGTGAATATCGGCGCCGTTATATTGGCCTACGCCATCGCCAATTTTGCCGGGCTGGTGTCGGTTTTGCCGGGCGGCGTCGGCATTTATGAGGCATTGATGACTGCGGTTTTAGCTGGTACGGGCGTGCCGGCCGGGGTCAGCCTGCCGGTGATCGTGATGTACCGGGTGGTGAACACCCTGATCCAGATTCCGCCGGGCTATTATTTGTACCAGCAAACACTGAGGCGCGGCCAACAGCCGCCGGGAGCACCGGGTGTTGTCACTACCTGAAGCAGAGCCCCTGGAACTCAGCGTCGGCGAGTTCGTAGCCTTGCTAAACCAGACGCTGGAATACGCCTACCCGAGCGTTACCATCACCGGAGAGCTGGCCAATTTGAGGATCAGCAAGAACCGCTGGGTTTATTTTGACCTGAAGGATGAAGAGGCCAGCGTTAAGTTTTTTGGCACGGTTTACATGTTGCCCGGGCCGCTGGAAGACGGCATGCTGTTGAAAGTGCGTGGCCAGCCTAGACTACACAATTTATATGGCTTTAGCGTTAACGTGCAGTCTATGCGCCCGGCCGGCGAGGGCAGTATTAAGAAGGCCGCCCAGCTATTGCAGGCCAAGCTTACGGCCGAAGGTCTATTTGACGAGACGCGTAAGCGGCCACTGCCGTACCCGCCCGCAAAGATCGGCCTGGTAACTTCTAAGCAGTCGGCGGCCTATGCCGACTTTATTAAGATTCTGAAGGCTCGTTGGCAGGGCCTTGATATTGCCTTGATTGACGTCCAGGTGCAGGGCGAAGCGGCGCCCGAACAGATCACCGCCGCCATCGAACAGTTCAACTCTGCCGCTGAACCGCCCGAAACCATCGTTATTATAAGGGGCGGCGGCAGCGCCGAAGACCTGGCGGCCTTCAGCACCGAACAGGTCACCAGGGCGGTGGCGGCCAGCCGAGTGCCAACGCTGGTAGCCATTGGCCACGAAGTCGATCTAAGCCTGGCCGAGCTGGCGGCCGACCGCCGGGCCAGCACTCCGAGCAACGCCGCCGAACTTCTGGTGCCAGACCGGGCTCACGCTCTAACAGAGATACAATCGACTGCAGACCAACTACGGCAGGCCGGACAACGCCAAATCACCGACGCCAGGGCCGATCTCGGAGTAAAGGTTTCAAGCATGGAGCAAAGCTTACTACAGGTGTTACAAAGCGCCAGAACGGCGCTAAGGGGTTATTCCCAGCTGTTGGCCGCCCTGAATCCCGACGCCATCTTGCGGCGTGGTTACGCCATCGTCCGCAGTGGCCAAAAGGTACTGCGCTCTACCAAAACGCTTTCCGGCGGTGATATAGTTAAGGTGCAACTGGCCAATGGCCGTTTCACGGCCGCCGTCGAACGGCTGGAAGGGGAGAAACCGCATGCCTAAAGCCAAAGTAAGCTACCAGGCCTTAAAGGCAGAACTCGATGACATTATGTTCAAGCTACAAAGTGAAGACCTCGACGTCGACGCGGCGCTGAAGTACTACGAACGCGGACTGGAACTGGTCAAACAGCTTGAAAATTACCTGAAAACGGCCGAAAACAAGGTGCGCGAAATTGAAGCCACCTTTAAGAAGCCAAGCTGATGTGGCTGGCCATTTTACTGGTCGCGCTGATTGTCTCCTTTGGCGGCGTAGTACTGTTTGGAGCGCCTTACTTGCCGACCCTAAAGCCGCAAATCGAAGCCGCCCTGGAGCTGGCCGCCCTTGAACCCGGCGATCGCCTGCTGGAACTGGGGTGCGGCGACGGCCGGGTGCTGATTGCCGCCGCCAAACAGGGGCTGATTGTCACCGGTTACGAGCTAAACCCTTTCCTGGCGGGGCTGGCCTGGCTGAGGACCCGCCGCTGGCGCCACCAGGTGCGAGTTATATGGGGTGATTTCTGGCGCGTGCCTTGGCCAAAGGCCGAAGCCATCTTTACCTTCTTATTGCCGAAATACATGGACAAACTGGACAAAAAAGTTATACAACATGCCCGAAAACCGGTCAATCTGGTGAGTTTCGCCTTCGCCATACCCGATAAGCAGGCTGATGACATCCAGAGCGGCGTCTATCTATACATTTACCGATAGATTTAGTAAGATTGAGCCTATGATCAAACATAACCAGGTTGGAGCGGTTAACGCGGCGGCGGTTTCGCTGGTAATAACCATCCTACTGCTTATCGGCGCCCTGGGAGTGGCCGGCTGGGCGATCAGCGGTCGCCAGGATTACAAAGACAACTCCGATAAAAAGGTCGCCGCCGCGGTGACAGTGGCCAAACAACAGGAAAGCACTGCCAAGGATAAACAATTCGCTGAAGATTCCAAAAGTCCGCTCAAAACCTATCAGGGGCCGGAGGCTTACGGCAGTCTGAACATCGCTTTTCCGAAAACCTGGAGCGGCTACGTGGCCGACACTGGTAATAGTAGCCCTCTGCTAGATGGTTATTTCGCGCCCGGCGTGGTGCCCTCGGCCACCGACCAGAGCTCGACCTTCGCCTTGCGGGTGCAGGTGAATAGTACTTCTTACGCGGACACCCTGGAGTCCTTCGCCAGCCAACAGCAGGCCGGCAAGCTGGCCGTCGCCGCCTACGCCTTGCCCAAACTGCCTAAAGTGATCGGCGCCAAAGTTACCGGCGAAATCACCGAAGGCAAGTCGGTCACCATGATCGTCCTGCCTTTGCGTTCGCAAACCCTCCAAATTTGGACCGAGGGCACCCAATACCTAAATGACTTCAACAATTATATCGTTCCCAACTTCAGTTTCTCGCCCTAAGGGCGCGTTTGTTCTATACTAAGAACAGCTAAGAGGGTAGCATATGGCGGGCGCTCGCGGTGGATCACCTATATTGTCGCAGGACCTGCTTTTGAGCGTCGCGGAAGAGCTAAAACTGCCCTTATTACAGATTGCCCGTATGAGCGAGCAGGGCCTTTTGAGCGGCCGGGCCGACCTGCAAAGTATGCAAGCCACCGCCGACAGCGCCCTGAGACTGATCGATAATTACGCCTTGGGCGTGCGACTTAGCCTGGAGCAGGGCCACTTGGCCATCGAGCCGGTGTCGGTTTCGTCGGTTTTATATGACACAGGCCACGAGCTTGACGCGCTGGCCAAGAGCTACGGCGTGGAACTGGAGATGAACATTGCCGGTCGCTACGCCCCGGTGCTGGCGCACCGCGAAGGATTGCAGGCGGCGCTGGTCAGCCTGGGCGCGGCTTTAATAGAAGCCTTGCCGTCTCAGGACAGCCCACAGCTTAAACTACAGTTGGCCACCCACCGTAGCCGCTACGGCATCGTGGCCGGCCTTTACGCCGATACCAAACAGCTCAGCAACGACGCCTTAAAGCGCGGCCGTAAACTGCTCAAGCACAGCCGACAGCCGCTGACCGACCTTAGCCACACCAACGGCGCCGGCGTCTTCGTGGCCGACGCCATCTTGCACGCCATGGACCTCAAGCTGACGGCCTCGCGCCACCACCGGCTGTACGGCATCGGCACCGTCCTCCAGCCCAATAACCAACTGCACCTGGTATAGCATGGCCGACATCCTGCTGATCGAACCCGACCGCCTGCTGGCCGACACCTACCTGGAAGCGCTGGCAGGGGCGGGCCACAGCGTTGGCGTTTGCGCCGGCGCCCAGGCCGGCGTACTGGTGGCCGACCAAACCCGGCCCGACCTGGTGGTTTTGGAATTGCAACTGACTTCGCACTCAGGCATCGAATTCCTTTATGAATTTCGTTCCTACCCCGACTGGCAGGACATTCCAGTGGTGGTGCACACCAACGTGCCGCCGACCGAATTCGACACCAACCAACAGCTTTTAAAAGACGAGCTGGGCGTCGTGAGCTACCTATACAAACCCCAGACCACGCTGGCCGAGCTGGTGGAGGCGGTCAACGAACAGCTCGCGGTGCCGGCGTGAAACAAATCATTGCCAAAGGCATCGTGCTGAGCCGCACCGACTACGGCGAGGCCGACCGCATCGTCACGCTATTAACCCCCGACCGCGGCAAACTGCGTCTGATGGTCCGTGGCGTGCGCCGCATGAAGTCCAAAATGGCCGGCGGCATCGAGCTGTTCAGCGTCAGCGACATCACTTACATAGAGGGCAGGGGCGAGATCGGCACCATGATATCCAGCCGTCTCAAAACGCACTACGGCGACATCGTCAAAGACATCGACCGCGTCCAGCTGGGCTACGAACTGATCAAAATGACCAACAAAACCACCGAGGACCACCCCGAACCCGAATACTTCAGCCTATTGCAAACGGCTTTTGAATCCCTGAATGACCCGCCCGTCAGCAACGATTTGATCCTCGCTTGGTTCCAGGCCCAGCTCCTCAAACAAGCCGGCCACTCGCCGAACCTGCTCACCGATACCGCCGACAAGGAACTCGACGCCAAAACCAAGTACAGCTTCGATTTCGAGGCCATGGCCTTCACGCCCACACTAAACGGCCGCCTCAAAGCCGACCACATCAAAGCCTTGCGCCTGCTATTTAGCAACAACTCACCCAAAACCCTTAACAAGGTCGATGGCCTCAACGCTCTGCTGGCCGACCTTCAACCCCTCATGCGCACTATGCTCACTTCTCACATTCGGGTATAATTCCGACTATATATGAGCAAAGTAAAACTCGAAGACATCGTCAGCCTGTGCAAGCGCCGCGGCTTTATTTATCAGGGCAGTGAAATCTACGGCGGCCTGGCCGGCACCTGGGACTACGGCCCACTGGGCGTGGCCCTCAAGCGTAACGTTATGAACCTGTGGTGGAAGACCTTTGTGGAAGACCGCGACGACATGTATGGCGTCGACGCCGCCATTTTGATGAACAAGAAAGTCTG
>CAYRPQ010000014.1:0-14375 GCA_964426315.1 uncultured Candidatus Saccharibacteria bacterium | reverse complement strand
ATAGCTGGCTCAACAACCTCTGGCATAAAATCCCCTCAAAAACTCTAATTGTATGTTGTCAGTATAACTAAGTAGTCCGCTAAGTTCAATAAAGTTATGCGCCGGCTTTGGCGCACACGGCGGCGGCGCCGTAGCCTGCCAAATATTTATACAGTCGTTTTAATTTCGTGTTCGTAGCTACTTTTTAAAGCGTTGCCACAGGCCGCCGAGCAGGGCTTTGGCGCTCTCGGTAGTGCGAGCGCCGCTGGGCGGGAGGCTGGGCAGTAACAGCATGTCCAAAAGCATCAGGCCGACGACGGTTATATAACTTTGGTCTTCGACAGTGTCGACCAGGCCGCCGATGTTATGGAGCTTGCCGATACGGGCCGGCAGTTGCATTTTCTCGCGGGCGAATTCGTCGAGGCCGGGAATTTTGGAGGTGCCGCCGGTAAGGACGATACCGCCGGGCAGTTTGCGCGAACGCTTGATCTTGGCCAATTCTTTATCTACATACTCCAACAGCTCGTCGACACGGGCTTCAACGATCATGGCGATTTCCTCGGAGTCGAAACTATGGGTTTTATCGCCGACTTTAGCGGTCACGCCACCGCCCTTAGGTGTTTTAAGGGTGGCGTGCTGTAGCTTAACGGCTTCGGCAACGTCTAGGTCGGTTTTCAGGCCGATGGCCAGGTCGTTGGTGACGTGCTGGCCGCCGACAGGCAGAATGGCAATGTGCTGGACTTCCCCGTCTTCGAAAACGATGATGTTGGTGGTACCAGCACCGATGTCGACCAGGGCCGTGCCGGCTTCCTTTTGCTGGCGGGTCAGAACGGCTTCGGCGGCCGCCAGCCCGGAGACAGTGTGGTGGGTGGCGGTTATTTCGGCCTTATCCAGGGCCATATCCAGGTTACGTAAATTAGGAGAAGCGGCGGTCACGATGTGGGCGTCTACCTCGAGGCGAACGCCGTGCATGCCGACCGGGTCTTTAATGTTGCGCTGGCCGTCCAGGCTGTAGCTCTTGGCGAAGAACTGGACGATTTCGCGGTTGGGCGGCAGGTTGACGATGGTGGCGGCCTCTTCGACGCGCAGGCGGTCTTCATGGGTAATTTCGCGGTTGGCGGCGCTTATGGCGATAACGCCTTCCGAGTCCATGCCACTGACGCTGGAACCGTTAACGTTGACCGTGGCCTGCTTAATAGACATGCCTGAGATGCGTTCAGCCTCGGTAACGGCGTGAACGATAGCGTCGGCGACTTCATCTATATGAACCACGGCGCCGCGCCGCATACCCTGGTTAGGCGCCTGGCCGTGGCCGATGATCGAGGGGGCGTTACTGCCGTTGGGATCGAAGGTGCCGACCACACAGCGCACCATGCTGGTGCCGATATCAAGGCCTACAAAATGTTCGGGTTTCATCTGGCCTTCAGTATACCGCTATAGCTTCCCCGAGGGCAAGGTCAGGATTTCAGCACCGTCGGCCGTGACCAGCACGGTGTGCTCGAAGTGGGCCGACCAGGAGCCGTCGCGGGTCAGCACCGTCCAGCCGTCGGCGGCAATATAGACTTTGTCGGTACCCAACGTGACCATCGGTTCGATGGCGATGGTCATGTTCTTATCCAGCCAGGGGCCGGTGTTGGGGCGACCATAATTGGGGATGTTGGGATCTTCGTGCACCTCGTGCCCTACCCCGTGGCCTACCAGGTCGCGGACTATGCCGTAACGGCGGTGTTTGAGCGATTCCTCGATGGCTGAACCTATGTCGCCGGTGCGGACGCGGTCGTGGACGGCGGCGATACCGATGGCCAGGGCGTTTTCGGTGTCTTCCAGCAATTGAATGTGACCACGCGTTTTGGGGCGGCCGGCAATGACACTGATGGCGGCGTCGGTGATCATGCCCTTCCAGAGCACGCCAAAGTCCAGCCCGACAATATCGCCTTCTTCAATAATATGGTCGGCCCGGGGAATGCCGTGGACGACTTCCTCATTAACAGATACGCAAAGCGCCGCCGGGAAGCCCTGGTAGCCCTTAAAAGCCGGTTCGCCGCCCAGTTTTTTGAGTTCTTCTACGGCGATGTCGTCGAGGTCTTTGGTGCTCATGCCGGGTTTAAGCTCGGCCCGTAAAACTTCTAAAACCGTGGCCAGCATGCGGCCGCCTTCGCGCATGGCGGTGATTTGGCGGGCAGTTTTAACGCGCGTAACCATTATTGATCCAGGTTTTTGACGATGTCGGCGTTGACTTCTTCCGGCGTACGCTCGGCATCGATGTCGATGACCTTAACGCCGTTTTGCTTCAGCCAATCGAGCAGTGGCCTGGTGGATTTTTCGTACTCGTCGAAGCGTTTTTCGATGGCGCCGTCTTTATCATCTATGCGGGCCCGGCCCAGCAGGCGATTCTTAACCGCCTCGCGCGAGGCTGTCAGGTGGATGGCCGTGTCTAGCTTGAAACGGCCGGCCTTAACCTGCCCCATCAACCATTCGGCCTGGGTGATACTGCGTGGGAAGCCGTCCATTAAGACCTGCTCGGCGTCGGGCAGACTGTTAAGGACCTGCTCGACGATTTTTATAATCGCCTGGTCGGGCAGTAGTTCGCCGGCCAGCATACGCTCACGCTGTTCGCCGGTAACGTACATCCTCAGTACCTCACCCATTGATAACAGGTGATAGCCGCGGGCGTCGGCCAGCATTTTACCCTGGGTGCCCTTGCCCGAACCGGCGATGCCCATTAATAGGATCATGCCAGTTTTTCCTTGACCAGGCGGGCGATCACTGCGCCGTCGGCTGTGGCGCCGGCCTTAGCCCGGACCTGGCCGATCACCTGGCCCATAGCTTGGGGGCCGCTGGCGCCGGTCTGGGCTATGACTTCATCTATAAGTTTTGCCAGGTCTGCTGAGTTCATCTGCTCGGGCAAGTAAGCCTCTATGATGGCCTTTTCGGCCAGCTCGGCGTCGGCCTTCTCTTGGTTGCCACCCTGCACGTAAAGATCGGCGCTTTCCTGGCGCTGTTTGGCCTGCTTGACCAGCACCTGCACAACCTCATCATCGCTTAAGCCCGAATCGCGCTTGCCTTCGGCTACTTTAACGTTCAATAAGGTGGCTTTAAGGCCGCGCAAGGTCGTGGCCTTAACCTTGTCGCCGGCCAGTAAGGCAGTCTTAATATCCTGTTCGAGCCGCTCTTCTAACATAGGTATGTCTCCTGTTTAGCGCAGGCCGAGCTTGATTTTCTTAAGCTTCACGGCTTTGCGCTGTTGGCGGATAATCGCCTTGCGACGCCGTTCGGTTTTGCTGATATCTTTCTGAAAAAACTGGTTTTGCTTAACCACGGCAATAGCGCCGGACTGCTGAACTTTGCGGTTAAAGCGCCTGAGCAGGTTCTCGGTCGACTCTTTGGAATCTTTGCGGGTTACTTGTATCATCGGGAATTATTGTACACAACAGGGGTTATTTTTGCAAGCGCCTAGCTTGTAATGCGCTTTTGCTGGTTAGCGCGTTGTGATTTCAACACTATACTTTGTAGTTCGCGGAAGATTGGGAATTGCTTATTAGTGGAATAGACCTTGGTATTGCCCTGTCGCTCGCTGGTTAGGAAACCGACCTTTTCGAGACGCTTCAGTTCGCGCTGGATATTGCCGGCGTCTTCTTTGATAAGCTTGGCCAGGCCGCGGACGTGCGTTTTAAAATCAGGATACTTGGCATAGATGACTATGATCTTGCGGCGCACCCGGGATGTTATAAACACGTCTAGCATTGCGGCTCCTCTTCTGCCTCTATTGTTATGTGAACAACGTTAGTATCAGTATAATCGCCGCTTTTGGCTTTGGCAAGACCGAATCTAAAATTCCGTTAGCTTATACTTAAGAATATGAATTACTACTTCGTGTGGGTGCGGAGCAATCGCTATCACGGCGTTGGTGCGCTGACCTATAGCAGTGCTAAACGTCTGCCCACCGGCAGTATCGTGCAGGTAGAACTGCAGAACGAGCCGGTTTTGGGAATGATCAGCGGCCCGGCCGGCCCGCCGCGCTTTAAGACCAAGCCGGTCAGCCGCGTTTACGACCTGCCTGCCCTGCCGGCCCATCTGTTAAAACTGGCCGAATGGCTGAAAGACTACTACCCGGCGCCCGTGGGGATTATCAGCCAACAGCTACTACCCGCCAACCTGTCCGAGAAGCGACTAGTGGAGCCTGAAACGCTTCAGTTTGCCACTCCCAAGCTTGATAGCCTGCCGCCGCTGACCGCCGAGCAATCCCAAGCCCTGGAACGGATGAGTGATCTCGATACCTACCTATTGCACGGCATCACGGGTAGCGGCAAGACTCGTTTATATATAGAGCTGGTGGCCCAGGCCATTAACGAGGACCGGTCGGCCATAGTCCTGACACCCGAGATCAGCCTGACCAGTCAGCTGGCTAACTCTTTCCGGCAGATTTTTGGCGAGCGCGTTATAGTCATGCACTCCCAGCAGGCGCCGGGCGAGCGCCAGCAGGCCTGGCTGAATGCCCTGCGGGCCAAACAGCCGGTCATTATCATCGGCCCCCGCAGTGCGCTGTTCAGCCCCGTCGCCAAGCCCGGCTTGATTATCCTGGACGAGGCCCATGAGAGCGCCTACAAGCAGGAGCAGGCGCCACAATACCAGACCGGCCGGGTGGCCGCTTACTTAGCACAACTGACACGATCTTCGCTGGTGCTGGGCTCGGCCACGCCCTCGGTCAATGATTATTACCTGGCCGAGCAGAAAAAGAAGCCGATTATCAAGCTCACCAAGCTGGCCCGGCCCGACGAGCACCCCGACGCCAAAGTCACCCTGGTGGATCGCAAGGACCACGAGCTCTTCAACCGATCACCCCTGCTCAGCCAGGAGCTAATTAAGGCCGTCGAGGGCGCTTTAGCCCGCGGCGAGCAGTCACTTTTGTACCTGAACCGCCGCGGCACGGCCCGCCTGGTGCTGTGCGAGAACTGTGGCTGGCAGGCCGTTTGCCCGCGCGACGATATTCCGCTAACCTACCACGGCGATAAGCACCAACTACGCTGTCACAGCTGTGACTACCACGCTCCGGTGCCCTCCGCCTGCCCCAATTGCGGCCACGCCGACATTATTTTCAAAACCGGCGGCACCAAGGCCCTGGTGAGTGAAGCCGAACGGCTATTCCCGAATGCCCGGGTTGCCCGCTTTGATACCGATAACCTGCGCGCCGAGCGTTTCGAACAGCACTACGACGCTATTAAAGCCGGCGGGGTCGACATCCTGGTAGGCACCCAACTGCTAGCCAAGGGCTTGGACCTGCCAAAACTGAGCACTCTGGGAATCGTTTTAGCCGATACCAGCCTATACCTACCCGACTTTTCGGCCCAGGAGCGAACCTTCCAGCTGGTTAGCCAGGTGCTGGGCCGGATCGGCCGCGGCCACGTCGCCGGCCGAGCTATTATCCAGACATATCACCCAGAACACCCTGCCCTGCTTGATGCCATTTCCAGCAATTACGAAGATTTTTATAATAGCGAATTAGCCTCTCGCAAGCAGTTCATGTTCCCGCCCTTTTGCTACCTGCTGAAGCTATCGGTGCGGCGGGCCAGTATAAAATCGGCCGAAGCCGCCGCCGAAAAACTCAAAGCCGAGATCGAAGGCCACTACAAAGTCGGTGTTGAGGGCCCCGCCCCCTCTTTTTACGAACGTTTCCAGAACAAATACCAATGGCAGTTGATCGTTAAATCCAAAAACCGCGACGAACTCCTAAAAATAATCGCCGCCCTGCCCTCCGGCTGGTCCTTCGACATCGACCCCCTCGACCTTCTCTAGTCGTCCCAGGTTTCTTCGATAGGGATAAGGTGTTCTGGGCCCAACTTGCTTAGTATGGACATGACTTTTTCGTATCGGGCCCTCGTGAAACCACCGCCGTCTTCCTCGGTGTTAAAAGGTCTCATAGCGCCGTCAGGACCCTTTATCTCCAAGCTTTCCTCATATACAGGCTTAAGTTTTGAGTCACTGGCTATTTCCTCTAAGCCGTATATACGATCGGTGGACATAACCAGGCCCTGCGGAGAGGCTACCAATTCGGCGCTAGCCGATTCACCAACCCGCCAGGAGTTATAGTCGTCGGTCAGCTGTTGATAAACGCTTATATCCCTGCCTGCCAGGTCGAAAATGAAGAAACATTCCTTAGAGCCCCGTGCCAATACCGGTGTATCGGTTAGGCGGACGTAGTTTAGGGTAGCTTTGACGAGTTTGGTAACCCGTGCCTGGAAAGCTTTCATTTCTTTCTGGGTGACCGGGTGCGATAAAGTTTCGTCTTCGGCCAGTACCGGCAAGGCCGGCTTTTCAGTCTCAGCCTTGTCGTCGTGCCAGCGCACCATAGAGCGGTTGCTAATGTACTCTTGGTTCAGCGCGTCGTACACAAAGCCCTGGATAGAAGTCAGGTAAGGCACCAGTTTGCGTGACTCACCCACCGGAATAAAGCTAATGCTTTTGACGGCCTCTTTATCGAGCATCTGGAGGCCTTCGTCGGCCAGGGCCTTGCCGACACCAAAGCCGGCTTCAGCCGGATGGATCAGCATATAGTTGACCATAGCGTGGCGGCCGCTTCGCTCGTCGATGCTGGCCGAGCTATAGCCGATTAACTTGCCGGCTACGTTACGCACCCCCAACGCCATTGGCAGAAGTTCTTCGGGATCAAGAGTAAAGTCAATTTCGAGTTCGCGATTGGCCTTCTGGCGGACGCCGTGTTTGGCATCGGGGCTTTCATCGGCCACATCCTTAAACAAATCAAGCAGTTCGTCGGTACCTATTTCGAGGTCGCTGACAAACTCATAGCCTTGTGGCAGTCTCTCGGTCATAAGACAACATTATACCACTTATGTCAATCTGCGTCAAGGTACTCAGTATCTGTTATACTTTTGGGCAATGACCAAAGACGACATTATCGCCCTGCCGCACTCGCACCTGAGGCAAAAATCGAAAAAAGTGGGCCTGGTTACAGATGAAATCCGGCAAATCGTCGATGATATGGAGAAGGCGACCATTAGCTGGGACGTAAGCCGCGACCATGAGGTCGGGGTGGCACTTGCGGCCGTGCAGATCGACAAGCTCTACAAAATCGTCGTAATCCGTAATAATTTTGACAACAAAGATGACCATACTTTCACGGTTTTCATCAATCCCGAGGTCGTCAAACGCGAGGGTGAGGTCAAGGAGGATTTCGAGGGTTGTTTGAGCGTACCCAATGTTTACGGCAAGGTTCCCCGCCACACCAAAGTCAAAGTTAAAGCGTTGGATTTGAATGGCAAAGTCTTCCGCGTGACCGCCGAGAACTTCTTGGCGCGCATTTTCCAGCACGAGATCGACCACACCAACGGCATCGTTTTCATTGACCACATTAAGGACCGGCCCGAGGCCTTCTACGAGTTGGCCGAGGACGGTAAATTGGAGCCCCTGGACTATGAAAAAGACGTCCGAGACAATCGTATTCTTTGGTAGCGGCCCGGTAGCCGCCGAAAGCCTGCGGCGCCTGGCGCGGGACTTTGAGATTGAGGCCGTGGTCACCAAACCTCGTCCGACCCACCATAAATACGCCTTTCCGGTCCTGGAACTGGCCGAACAGCTCGGCTTGAAAACGCTCACTACCGCCGACCAAAAAGAATTAACAAAGCTTTTTGCTGGCCGGCCGCTCAAAAGCCGGCTGGGCGTGGTAATTGACTACGGAATTCTTATTCCCCAGCCGGTTATAGACTATTTTCCGCTGGGCATAGTTAACAGCCACTTTTCGCTGTTACCACTCTGGCGCGGGGCCGATCCGATCAGCTTCGCTATCTTAAACGGCGATGAAGAGACCGGTGTCAGCCTGATGCTGATCGTTGAAAAACTGGATGAAGGGCCGCTATTGGCCCAAAAAGCCCTGCCCCTACGCCCGGGCGTCACGACTCCTGAACTCACTGACGAGCTGGTTGAGCTAAGTCACCAGTTGCTGGCAGAAAACCTGCCGCAATATCTTGGTGGACGACTAAAACCCCAGCCCCAAACCGGTGGCACAGTGACCTACTCGCGCAAATTGACCAAGCAGGACGGCGTGATTGAATGGCAGAAACCGGCCGCCGAGTTGGAGCGTGAGATTCGCGCCTACCAGGGATGGCCGCGTAGTCGTACCACTCTCGGTAGTACGCCGGTGGTCATCACCAAAGCCCACACCGCCGCGGGCGACGGCACCCCCGGTAGCCTGCGTATTGAGAACAAGGAACTGGGCGTTTATACCTCTAAAGGCACCTTGATTATCGACTCGCTGATTCCGGCCGGTAAAAAAGAAATGCCGGCCATTGCTTTCCTAGCCGGCTATCGTCCGAAATAAGTTACTGCTGGGGGCCGGCCGGAGGCTGTTGGGCCGGGAAATCCGGTTGCGGCGGCATCGGTGGCGCTGGCGGAGGCGGCGGTGTTGGGTCGACAAAAGGTTGGGGTGGCTGGGGTGTCGGTGGTTGCGGAGGAGCGTACGGTGCGGGCGGCTGGGCTGGCATTGGCAGAGGCGGTGGTGGAGCCTGCGGTTGAGCCGGAACCGGCGGTTGGAGTGGCTGGGTTGGTTGTGGTGGCTGATACGTCGGTTGAGGTGCCGGCGCAGGAACAACCTGGCCTTGAGCCACCGGGGCCTGGGCTTGGGCGGCCTGACTGCCGGCCAGAATCTGTGGCGCCTGCTGGGTTATTTCACCTTTTAGCTTGTCAAATTCTTCCTGGACGATCTCTTTATAATTGGGAAAGTTGGTTTCCAGCCACTTGAAAGCGCCGGCGTCGTCTTTGGCCTCGAAGTACTTCTCGAATTCGTCGAGCTGTTGGTTGCTCATTTGGTCTGCCAACCGGATACCGACGCGCATTTCGAGCGTTTCGTAGACGTGCTTTAAGAAGCTGTTTTTCTCGGCGTCCGGCAGGGGCCCCAGGCCGACTTCTTCGAGTAAACTGTTATCTATTTTGAGCATAAGAATATTGTATCATTTTTAAAGTTCGCGTTTGACGGCCTCCCGGGTGAACAGATCGATGTGGTCGCCTTCCTCGAGTGTCAGGCGCTTCGGGGTGGCCAGGCTCATGCCGCACATCTCGCCTTCGACGACTTCCTTAACGTCGGCCGGACCGCGTTTCAGGCCTGTGACCTCGACTTCCATCAGCTCTTCGTCGCCACGGCTGACACGCGCCAGAGCCGGCGCCGTTAGTTTGCCTTTGGTGACTTCCCCGCCGCAAATAACTTCGGTTTTGGTGGTTTTGAAGATGCCCTTGACTATCAAACGGCCTAGCTCGGTTTCGACGATTTCGGGCCTCAGCAGTTTGGTAAGTTCGGTTTTAACGTCGTCTATAAGCTCGTAGATAACTTTATAAAGCCGCACCGAGATTTTGTCGCGGCTGGCCTGCTGGCGACTGCTGGTGGGCAGTTCAATGTTGAAGCCGTAAACGATAGCGCCGCTGGAATGCGCCAGGTGCAGGTCATTTTCGCTGACCGGGCCGACGCCGGAACCAACAATGCGCACCGAAACTTCCTCGGTATCGAGGGCTTTCAGGCTGTCTATAACAGAGGTCAGAGAGCCCTGTACGTCGGCTTTGACGATAATGTTCAGCTCTTCCAGTTTGCGGTCGCGGTTGATCAGGCGGATCAGCTCGGAACTACCGATGTCGGTGCGACTGGCGTCGGCCCGGCGGTCGGTGAAAGCGGTGGCGGACTGGGCGCGAGCCTCTTTTTCGCTGGTTACGACCATAAATTCATCGCCGAATTCGGGTAGGGTTTTAAAGCCGGTTACCACGGCCGGCGTCGAGGGGCCGGCCTGCTTGATCGGCTTGCCGTCGGTGGTTTCTAGGTTGCGGATCTTGGCGTAAGTGCCGCCGGCGACGATGAACTGGCCGGTTTTGAGGACGCCGGCCTCGACCAGCGCCGTGGCCACTGGTCCGCGGCCCTGCTGGACGTGAGCCTCTATAACCAGGCCGCGAGCCGGCACGTCGGTGTCGGCTTTAAGCTCTTCAACATCGGTCACCAGCAGTAACATATCGAGCAGTTCGGGCACGCCCTGCTTGGTTTTGGCAGATACCGGCATGACTATAGTATCGCCGCCCCACTCCTCTGTTAATAAGTCGTGCTCTGACAGTTCCTGCTTGAGGCGGTTGATGTCGACGCCTTCTTTGTCTATCTTATTGGCGGCTACTAGGATCTTAACGCCGGCTTTTTTGGCGAAACGGATGGCCTCGACGGTTTGTGGCTTGACGCCGTCGTCGGCCGCCACTACCAGGATAACGATGTCGGTTAACAGGGCGCCGTGCTCGCGGATGGCCGCGAAAGCCTCATGGCCCGGCGTGTCCAGAAAAGTGATACTGCGGCCGTTATGGTCGATCTGGTAGGCCGAAATGTGCTGGGTGATGCCGCCGGCTTCTCCTTTAACGACGTCGGCGCCGCGGATGGCGTCGAGCAGGCTGGTTTTACCGTGGTCTACATGCCCCATCACGGCCACCACCGGCGGTCGGGCTGTCGCTTTGGCGCTGGCCTCGGGCTTAGCGTGTACCGGTCCGGCCGACTCATCGCTTTTACGCTTGGCCAATTTTAAGCCAAGATCGAGCTCCTCAACGATGATCTGTGCGGTGTCGAAGTCAATTCTTTCGTTAACGGTAGCCATGATGCCGTTCTTCATCAGCTCCCCGATCAGTCGTGACACGGGGATAGACAGCCGCTCGGCCAGAGTGCCGACGGTGATCATATCTTCGATTTCGATTGTGGTAGTCTCTTGCTCTTGGATTTCTTCTGCCATCGTGCACTCCTTTCTGGCCAATCGGCCGTTATTTACTTACTCATAGCTACTTCGCGGCTTTAGTCTTGGGCTTGGCCTTGGCGGCCTTAGCCTCTTTTAACGACAGGGCGATCTTGCGGTTCTCAGTATCGATTTCGAGCACTTTGAACTGCTTCTTTTCGTTTAGCTTGAAGAGTTGTTCGGGGTCGACGGTTTCTTCGTCGCTCATTTCACTAACGTGCACCAGGGCCTCGACGCTGGGGCTGATCTGCACGAAGGCGCCGAACGGCGTGATGCGCGTCACCTTACCCTCCACGACGTCGCCTTTTTTAAAGGCTTTGACTTGCTCCAGCCAGGGGTCTTCGGTCATTTGCTTGAGGCTTAGGCTGAGGCGGTCTTTGTCGATAGCGATGATCTTGGCTTTGACGGTTTCGCCAACCTTTATGTAATTGCGCGGATTGTCGACGCGTTCCCAGGAGATTTCGGAGATGTGGATCAGGCCCTCAATGCCGTCAACGTTGACGAAAGCGCCGAAGTCGATAACACCGGTGACCACACCTTCGACGACATCGCCGACCTTCAGCTCGCTGAAGCGGGCCTGCATGTCGTCCTTAACGGCTTCTTTTTCGCTAAAAATCAGCTTGTTGTCTTTGCGGCTGACGTCGAGCACCCGCACCCTTAGCGGTTTGTTGGTAAGAGCGTGTAGCTTTTGCAGGATTTCGTCTTTATCTGCTCCTGAAACCCTTGGGTAGTGCCCGGCGGCCAGTTGTGACACCGGCAGGAAGCCGCGGATGCCTTCCAGCTCGACCAGCAGGCCGCCCCGGTTGGCGTCGTAAGGCATAACATCGACGATTTCGTTGGCTTCGTGGATGCGCTGGAGTTCGTCCCAGCCACGGTCCTTGGCGGCCCGTTTCATGCTGAGCAGGGCGTAGCCCTCGTCCATTTCGGGGTCGATAACGCTGACCGTAATGGCCTGCTCGGGTTCCAGCTTCTGACCGTAGCCGATTTCGCGGCGCATGACCACGCCGACACCCCTGGCGCCCAGGTCGATCCAGACCTCGTTCTTTTGCACCGATGTGACGGTGCCCTCGACTACCTCGCCGGTAGCCAAAGCGTCGACGCTGGTGCCCGCCAGCAGGTCGTCCATAGTTAGTACTTTTGACATGTTTTACATGCCTCCTTCGAATGTATTTCCCCAGCACACCAATTAAATTGATAACTGTAGATTACTTTAATTATATCCGACGGGCGTGATAAACTCAAGATATGTACGTGGGGGTTGATGTTGGCGGCACAAAAACGCTCGTGGCGGTCTTTGACGGTCATGGCGAGATTGTCGAGCAAGCCAAGTTCCCCACCCCTAAGAACTACGAACACTGGCTGTTGGAATTAAGGCACGTCCTGGCGCACTTCGAGAACCGGGAATTTAAGGCCGGCGGCGTTGGCTTGCCCGGCCAGATCGATCGCCGCCACGGCCGCGGCCTGAGGTTTGGCAACCTGCCCTGGCGCAACGTCAACGTCCAGCACGACCTGGAACACATCCTGGACTGCCCGGTAGTAATCGAGAACGACGCCAAAATGGCCGGCTTTTCGGAAGCCCTATTGGTAGGTGAAAGCCATTCCAAAGTCCTCTACGTGACGATTAGCACCGGTGTTGGCATTGCCCTGATAGCCGACCACGCCATCGACACAAACCTGGCCGACCTGGGCGGCGCCGCCCGTTACATAGAACACCGTGGCAAAAGGACCAGCTGGGACGACTTTATCTCCGGCCGGGCCATAGTCGAACGCTGGGGCAAGCGGGTTACGGATATAGACGACAGGGCCACTTGGCAAAAAATTGTCCGCGACATGTCTAAGATCTTTATCGAGCTGATCGTCGAGACCGAACCGGATGTCATCGTCATCGGTGGCAGTGTCGGCAACCACTTCGAAAAGTATGGCGAAGCGCTGGCCAGCGAACTGGATCGTTATAAACTACCGCTAGTGGCCATCCCGCCCCTACGTAAGGCCCAGCGGCCCGAATCAGCCGTTATTTACGGCTGTTACGAGCTCGCTAAACAGAGGTATTCGCATGCAGTCACTGCTGGCTGAGCTGGAGAACCGCTTCCCTGACCTGCGCTTCACGGCCGGCCCGCAGTTCAGTTGGTCGCCCGAAACCGGCGAGATTGTCTATAAAGACGGTGCCGCCGGCCAAAAAGCCGTCTGGTCGCTACTGCACGAAACCGGCCATGCCCTGCTCGATCACCACAGTTACAAGGCCGATATTGAGTTGCTCAGGCTGGAAGTCGACGCCTGGGAAAGGGCCAGCCAGTTGGCCAATGATTTAGGCGTCAAAATAGATAACAACCACATCCAAAACTGCCTCGATACCTACCGCGACTGGCTCTATAAGCGCAGTATCTGCCCGGAATGTGGCACGAAATCGCTACAGCAAGGCGACTACGTTCATTACCGTTGCTTTAACTGCCATACGGTTTGGAAAGTCACTGCCAACCGCTTCTGCCGGGCCTACCGTAGCACCAAAAACGTGACACAAAAAATCCCCGCCTAAGCGGGGATCCTAAGAAGTAAACTAGTACTATTAGGCTACTTTTTTGGTGCGCCGGCTGATGCGGCCACCCTTGGCACCGGCCTGGCGGGCCAGTTCGCGGTTGGCGTAAAAGCCACCGGTCTTGCCCAGTTTGCCACCCTTAGCGCCGATTTTGGCGTAAAAGTCGGCACCGTACTTGGTCTTGTTGGTTGCGGCGGCGGCTTGGCCGCCAGCTTTAGTTCCTGCCATTGTGAGGCCTCCCAATTAAGTTTCTTTCGGAGAGATAGTAAAAGGGCTTCCCCGCCGGAGCGGGAAAACCCTCTTATTTCTTTCGAAATCCTGCTTATAGTATCACGCTATTGTTTACGTGTCAATAAGCTTGTACTTAGTTGCGTCGACTGCGGGAACCACCCACGGAACCCCAGTAGCTGGCGCGCTTGCGACCGGCCTCGCCGGCGGCGAAACCGCCCGTCCGGCCCTGCCGGCCACCCTTGGTACCTATCACCCTGTAGAAATCGGCGCCGTAGCGCTTCTTGTTCTGCTCGGCCGCCAAACGGCCGCCCTTTGCTGTTCCTGCCATATGAACCTCCTGTCACTTGAAAGAGATATAATCATAGCAAGCAAAGCTTAAGCGTCACTGTAAGATATCCTATAAAAGAAAAGAGCCTCCCCGAAAGGAAGCCTCGGGGATTTTTTGTACTGCGTACAAAAAGAAACAAGGGAACCCTTTCGGGTTCCCTTGTTATAATTTGGCACCGTGCTATTTTCCCAGGGTTAAAACCCAAGTATTGTAACCGCTGCGAGGCTTAACTACTGTGTTCGGCATGGGAACAGGTGTTGCCCTCGCGCTATGGGCACCAATGAGGCCGCTTCCTCGTAAGGAAACGCCTAATTGATGTCCAAGCGGCGCACGGATCATTATTCGACAAGATCTAGTTTAGACAAACGGAATTAATGGTGCCATGAGCACCAATAACCAGTCAATGCACCACCACGGATCCAAAGCCGTAAACGGCCTGAATCCATGGTCGTAAAAAGTCAATGCCTCTATTAGTACGCTTCGGCTACACATGTCGCCATGCTTACACCTTGCGCCTATCAACCTGATAGTCTTTCAGGGAGGTCATAGG
>CAYRPQ010000013.1:0-15032 GCA_964426315.1 uncultured Candidatus Saccharibacteria bacterium | reverse complement strand
TGCCGTTCGGGCGTGACCAGCCGACCGAGATTTGGGCTCTGGCCAAAATCCGCTACTACTTTAAACCGCGGCAGAGAATTTGGAACCAGAGTGGCGTTAAAGAAATGGTGACCATTACGGTGCCCAAAAAAGTCGAGCGGGTGTTGAGCAACGGGCTTAGCCAGACCGAAGTTAAGAGCCGCCT
Organism: uncultured Candidatus Saccharibacteria bacterium; assembly: GCA_964426315.1. Classification (GTDB taxonomy): domain Bacteria; phylum Patescibacteriota; class Saccharimonadia; order Saccharimonadales; family UBA4665; genus UBA5150. The sequence goes on along the minus strand of CAYRPQ010000013.1, from coordinate 14,848 downwards.
GCAGGCACTGGCTAATACGCTAGACACGCGTGGCTGGGCCGTTAAGAATGTCGGCACGGATACCTATATACCGCCCGGCGAGCGTGAGGGCAGTAGTGAGCGCTTGCTAGAAATTGACACTTTACCGACGCCGGTGCCAGAAGGCGAAGCCACGCCGGCCGACGACATTATGGACGCTCGCGCCAACCCGCTAGCCCAACAGTTCGACAGTATGATAAACCGTTCGACCAAATCGCACCGCGAAGAGTTGATTGAAAGGCTTAATGGCGTCCGGGCCGGGCAGGCCGCCCCGGCAAAGCCGGATTATTGGTTTATGAACTCTTCGCCCACTACAGGCAATGCTCTGCCACCCGTAACGGTTGCGCCCGCGGCACCCCGCCTCCAGCCCTCGGCCCGCACCATGCCACTGCCCACCGATGAAGACACTGCCGGTGAAGCCGCGCTGGCTGCCCAGCTCAGGGCCCAAAAGACCGGCCCCACCCCTTACGACAACATGCGCACCATGCAACCGTTGGCTGGGCCGCCAGCGCCAATTCAGCCGCCCGCACCAGCGGTGACAGCACCTACTGACCCTGCTATACTATCCTTGGCAAACAACGACGATCTCAACGTGTCGACGTTGGCCCGCGAGGCTCGCAAGGCCAAGGGCGATGAGTCCGGAGGCGAAGTTGTCATTCCGTTACACTAAAGCTCTTCCGGGCTTCCGATTATGAAACAAAGGTGGGCTATTTAAATGGATCCTTCGGCACCATACCAACCAGGCGATAACCCGGCTGTAACACCTGTCGGCGTACCGGCGCCGGCGTACGACGGCCAGCCCCTGCCTTTACCGCCTCCGCCCCAAACCTACGCGCCCAACCAGGCGCCGCTGATCCCCGGCCAGTCCATTCCGCCCGTCGGTGGCGCTCAACCGCTAACCGTCGGCGACCCCAACCAGCCTGCCGCCAAACCAACAGCCAAGCCCAATAGTACCCAAAACTCGCTTCAGATTGCCGAAGTACGCGACGGCATCGTTATTATGAACGACGGCACGTTCCGTTCGGTAGTTATGGTCAAAAGCATTAACTTTGACTTGATGAGTCCCCAGGAACAGGAGTCCGTGGAGTACGCTTACCAGGGGTTTTTGAACTCCTTGTATTTCCCAATCCAGATTTTCTTGCGTTCGGCGAAAGTCGACCTTCGGCCTTACGTCGAAAGGCTAGATAAGATCCGCACCGAGCACGACAACATGTTGCTGGCGCTACTCATGGAAGATTACATAGGCTATATAGACGCGCTCAGCCAGCAAACCAACATCATGGATAAGAAGTTCTACGTGGTCATACCGTTCTTCCCGGCCGTCGACGTCCAAAAGGGCATCGAGCAGAGCAAGAACTTCATTACCGGACTGGGCGGGTTACTGCGGCCCAAAGAACAGCACGTCATTATTAACGAGGCCGACCTGGAAAACGCCAAAACCGAACTGCGCAATCGCGTCCAGGCGGTGCTGGCCGGCTTACTGCAGTGCGGCATCCAGGGCCTGCCGCTCGATACCCAGGAGCTGATCGAGCTTTACTATGATACCTACAACCCCGATACCGCCACCCGCCAGGAAATTAAAGACTTCAGTGGCCTGACGGCCGATGTTATTACCAAGGGTGACGGTAGCGCGCCGCAAGCCCACTTGCAGAGGGAATTACAGTAATGTTCGGCCGTAAAAAACAGGCGCCGCTCGACCCGGTAGCCATCGCCCAGGCCCAACGGGCCCGCGAAGAACAAGAGGTCCAGAGCGCCTTCCAGAAGGGCATCACGGCACTGCGCGACTTCGTGGCTCCCAGCTCGCTGGAGTTCAGCAATACGCACTTCCAGCTCGGCACCCGCTACGCCCGCACCTATTATGTTTACGGCTACCCGCGGCAGGTTTACACCGGCTGGCTGAGTAGCATGGTTAACCTCGACGAAGTTATCGACCTGAGCATGTTCATCTACCCGGTGGAAAGCCAGGTTGTGTTGGAAAACCTGCGCAAAAAAGTCACCCAGCTCGAGGCCGGCATTCAGATCGACGCCGAAAAGGGCCGGGTGCGCGACCCGGGCAAGCAGGCCGCTATTTTAGACGCCGAGGAAATCCGCGATAAATTGCAGGTCGGCGAGGAGCGTTTCTTCCGCTTTGGCCTGTACTTCACGATTTATGCTGGCTCGCTGGAGGAACTGGAGTTTATCAGTCACAAGGTCGAGTCGATGCTCGGCCAACAACTGGTTTACAGCAAACCGGCCACCAGCCAGCAAGAGCAGGGGCTGAACAGCACCGTGCCCCAGCTGGTCGACCAGCTACAGATCCGCCGCAATATGAGCACCGGCGCCCTGAGTACCAGTTTTCCTTTCACTAGCGCCGACCTTACGCAAGATAACGGGATTCTTTACGGCATTAACATGCACAACTCCGGCCTGGTCATTTTTGACCGTTTTAGCCTGGAGAATGGTAACTCGGTGGTCTTCGCCAAGTCCGGCGCCGGCAAATCTTTTTCGGTTAAACTGGAAGCCCTGCGCAGTATGATGTTCGGCACCGAGATCTTCATCATCGACCCCGAAAACGAGTACGAGCGCATGAGCGAAGCCGTTGGTGGCGCCTACGTGCGGCTGAGCCTCAATTCGGCCACGCGTATCAATCCTTTCGACCTGCCTAAAGTTGTCGATGCCGAGGAGGCCGATAACGCCCTGCGCAGTAACCTGATTACCCTGCACGGCCTACTGCGCCTGATGATGGGTGGCGCCCAGATCCAGATGCAGGGCCAGACCGGTGTTAGTATGCCGGCGCTGGCGCCGAGCGAGGAAGCCGACCTGGACGCCGGGCTGATCGAAACTTACGCCAAGGCCGGCATCACCAACGACCCGCTGACGCACACCGGCACGCCGCCAACCATCGCCGACCTGTACGACACGCTCCTGCACATGGGCGGCACCGGCCCCCAGCTGGCGCAACGCCTGCGCAAGTACACCACCGGCACCTTCGCCGGCATCTTCAGCCAGCAGAGCAACGTCGATATCAACAACCCCTTGGTGGTCTTCAACCTGCGCGACCTGGAAGACGAATTACGGCCGGTCGCCATGTACATAGTCCTGAACTACATCTGGAACAAGACCAAAACCGACCAGAAGCGCCGCTTGCTGATCGTCGACGAGGCCTGGCAGTTGATGAAGTATGAGGACTCGGCTAACTTTATGTTCAGCCTGGCCAAGCGGGCCCGTAAATACAACTTGGGCATTTGTACTATCAGCCAAGACGTCGAGGACTTTATGGGCTCTCGTATGGGCAGGGCTATCGTGGCCAACTCCAGCATGCAGTTCTTGCTCAAGCAATCGCCCAGTGCCGTTGACGTGCTGGCCGACATCTTTAAGCTGACCAGCGAAGAGAAAAAGCGGCTTAGCCAGTTCCCGGTCGGGCAAGGCCTGTTCTTCGCCGGCCAGAGCCACGTTCACCTGCAGGTCATCGCCAGCCCGACCGAAATGGGCCTGATTACCACCAATCCCGAGCAGGTACAACAGATCGAAGCCGCCGAAGAGGCCGGTGATTTTAACCAACCGGCCGGTACCATCGACTTGGACAACCGGCTTTACCCCGGTAGCGTATAATTAAACCAGTAATGGTTTTAGGTTGATACAAACATGGCGAACGAGCCTTATGATCGCAAAGCGGACCAACAAGCCGGCGGCGCACCGGACCTCGGTCCGGGCCATGACCGGCCGGCCGGTAAGTCTTCGGATCCTCGTAGCGAAAACTCTGCCGCCGGTGATGCCGCCGATCCGCGAGACGGCTTGCGCAATGCCGAGGAGTCGGGCGGTCTTTATAATCCGTCTGATGGCCAGTCGGGATCAGCCAGTCCGGGAAGCTTAAAAGATTCCGAAGAGGGCGGGGGGCTGTACAACGACACGGCTGATCAGGGCAGGTCAGGCCGGCGCCGGAACCAAAACGGCTCCGGCGGTTTCCTAAGTCGCCGACGGCGCAATTCGCTAATTGCGGTGGTACTGGCAACCGGCACGATATCTTTAGGCAGTTTTTTATTCTTCGGCTCGTTCAGCCTGAATAATTTCATGAAAAATGTTGAAGCCAAAGGGTTTATCCGCTACCAGGTTGACCTGAGAGGTCGCTCCAGCAAGTGGCTACAAGCTTACATGGAGTTGCGGCTTGGCGAAATTGATGATCCCAACATTGCGCCCAAAGACAGGGAAAACCTGCTCTTCCGCTCTAACCGGGTCGACAGCAATAAGTATCTAACGGATTGGTACCGTACGATGCGCGCCTCCAATTTTGAGCAAGACCTTTTAGACAAATACGGCATTAAGTTCACCAGCGTGGCCCACAAAGAAGGTAATGTTATCAAGCAAAGGGCCGGCAAAATAACTTTCGTTAACACTCACGAGAGCCTGACTTTTGATCCCAGCCCGCAGGTTTTTGACGCCATTGTCAAAGGCGACCCCAACGTTTTTAACGGCGAGTTGAGGAAGTTCGTCGAGGTAGAGACGTTCAACAGCGATAAAGATGCCAGGGCCGCCCTTAAAGCGGTTCTTGGGCAGGAGTATCCACAGTGGTGGAAAGCCGTCAAGCGGTTTCATCTGCGGCACGACATACAGAACATGATAGGCGTACGCAGTTGGCGATTTTTCGAAGATACGCGTAATGCCGTTAGCGAAAAAAAGAGTTCCGTGCGCAACCGCCTGATAGCCAAAGCGGCGCCAGATAGCAACGCGGCTGGCCGATTCGTTCAGTGCCTGTTCGGCATCACCGACTGCAAGGCCTCGTCCGACCCGGCGAGCCCCGATGCCAGGGAACTGCCGGCCGGCGCCACCCAAAAGGAAGGTGACAAAACGGTAACCGATGCCAACGGCAATCCGGTCCCCGTCGGCGATGGTAGCGCTGAACCTGTGCTAAAAGACGCCGCCGGTGCGGCCGGCGAGCGTCTCAATAAGATAGTGTCGCGCGTGGTGTCTAAGGCCGGCGTAGTTTCAATGCTCGACTCGCTGTCGCGCTTTGACCAGGCATTGAACAATAACAGCCTGTCTAAGCTGGTTACTCAAGCCAAAAGCGCCCAGGCTATCGGTCTTTACACGGCCTTCGCCGTCGCCGCCGACCAACTTACCACCGGCGAAACCAGTAGCCAGGACGTGTCCGACTTTATGAACCAGTTTTCGCACGTCACCAACAACGAGGGCTGGACCACCGTAATTGATCCCTCTTCGGCTTCTGGCACGGCTTCGGCGGCTTCGTTAGGCTTCACGCCTTCTAAGAACAAGCAGGAGTATTGCTCAGCCAAGCACCAGGCCGAAATTGAACAGCCCCAGAACCACCAGCAGGCCCAGAACGAATTCCAGTACCTCTGCCCGCAAGACCAGCTGGGTGGTAGTAATAATGCCTCGGCCCTGGAAAACGCCTGGAATAATGGCCCGGGCGTGGTACTGCACCCCATTCTTAAGGCTTTCCACGCCGCAACCGGTGGCCTATTTGACATTTTTAACAGCGTCGTCGGTGCCGTCACCGGTGCCGTCACCGACTTGCTGGGCCTTACCGGCACTATTGAAAACGCTGTCTCGGGAGTCGCCGAGCAGGCCCTGAAATATGGCGGCGCCGACTCGGGCATAGACAATAACACTCCCGACGGCCAGGTAGCCATGCAGGTAATAGAAGGGGGTTCGGCCCTAGGAGAGGCCACTATGCGACAGCAGGGCGGCGCCAGTACTACTACCACCAGCGCCGCGCTAGCCGACAAAAACGTCCTGGCTTACGAGAACGACCAGGCGCACGCCGGTTTGGTGGATCGCTATCTATCAACTTCCAATCCCCAGTCATTGGTGTCGCGACAGCTTTTCGCGCTGAGCAGTTTCCGTATCAGCATGCTGGGCAGTCTTGGTACCGGCCTATTTGGTAGCACTTTTTCACATACCCTGTCGTCGTTATTCGCCCAGCCGGCGCACGCTCAAGGCGATGACGGTTACGCGGCCGCCAGGTTTGCCGGCATCCAAGACAACACCTATGACATGCCTCCGGAGTGCCTTAACGCCGATCCCCTGGATATGACGCCGCAAAGCTCCACCAACGCCGACGAGCTCGGCATTTTCACGCCCGACGAGCTCACCTGGGATCTCATGGTCAACAAAGAAAAGTGGTATGACGCGCTGTACGCCAAAGTTGGCGGCAATGAAGACCTGGCCAAAAAGGTTTGGAACTGCGCCTTGTTTGACAACTCCGTCAGGGGGGGTATGGGCGCGCAATACGGCTATAAGGGCGAAGACGCTTATGGCAACTAGTTTTCTGCGGCAGGTCTTTAAAGCGTCGGTTGGCTTTTTGTTAATAGCGGTGGTTGGCTTTCTGCCGGCCGTTCAAGCCGTTGTTAAGGACTATAACACTTACTGTATAACCAGCGGCGACTGCGCTTTGTACGATCCTAACGCCTGCTCCGTCGAAGGCACAGTAGCGCCCGGCGGAAACATTATAAGCGGTGACCTGAAGAGCTTGGCCCAGCAGATTTTAGACAATCCTAATATAAGCTTCGACTATGGCAAGACCGGTCCTACGGGAACCCAGTTTACGCGTCTGTCCCAGGGCCAGAAAGCCCAGACCGACGATGGCCGCGAGGTCGACGTCGAACCGATTATCCTGGTGACTATTTTACATATGGCTCAAGGCCACAAAGTTAATGTAAGCGCTTTGACGGACGGCAGTTCGCACACCGCGCCCACCAATCCGCACGGTTCAGGCAAAGCCGCAGACATCAACATATTTGATGGTAGCCACACCAACGGCTCGGATGACGTTGCCAATAAAATTATCAATTCGGCCGCCGAGGTGCTACCTGCTGGCGCTCGTTTCGGCATGGGCGACAACCCTTTCGGCACCAAGCAAATTGCCGGCAAGACCTTTTCGTCATTTGCCGATCACCCGACCCACGTGCACATCGACGTCATGGGCGTCGCCCAGGCCGATGATGATAAGGCCGTGCAGGCCGCCGGCGGAACCGGTACCTCGGGAGGCGCGAGCAACTCGGTGTATATTCTGGGCGACTCCATAGCCGTGCGGTCACAGGGAGCCTACGAGCAGGCCTTTAGGGACAAGCATTATTCGGCTGTTGTCGACGGGTCTTCCAGCCGGAGTATAAGTGCCAAGGGTACGGACGGCAACAAACTTAGTGGCATGGAGGCCATTGCCCAGGACAAGTCGGAAATCCAGTCCGCTTCGGCGGTAGTCGTGGCACTGGGCACCAATGGCGATAACACGCCAGCGAATATCGACAGCGTCATTAGCGCCATCGGACCCGGTAAAACAATCTACTGGGTGGATACTATCGCCGTTGGCCGGTCTGACGATTCCATAATGGCCAAGGGCAACCAGGCTATTTACGGCCAGGAAACTACCAGCGGCAAGCAAAACTACACCGTTATTTCGTGGTTCAGCACTGTCGACCCTAAGGGCAACCCGCAACACCCGGCCACGCACGAGCAAGACCCCAACAACTACATAGATAATAGCGACGGGCTCGGCGTTCACCCGACGCCGGCGGGTAGCAAAGCTTTGGCAAGCCTTGTGGCAGACGCCGTGACGAGCGATACTACCTCGGCCAGCACCTCGAATACCTGCTGTGGGAGCGGCGGTTCTTCGGTGCTGAGTGGCGACAATAACGGCTTGAGGGCTATTAATTACTTTGTTGGCAGAGGCCTGAGTAAAGAGGTGGCCTCCGGCATTATCGGTAACCTGGCGGCCGAATCGGTGGGCGTTGAGCCACAGCGCAAACAAGGTGATTTTACCGGTTACCACACTTCCCAAAGCCTTACCCCGGCCGAGCTAACCGATAGTAATCTGGGGTGGGGGGTTGCCCAGTTTACCCCGCCCGAAAAAATTGTAACGGTCTCGCGCGATAAGAACGTGCCTTATAGCAAGATTGACACCCTGTCTTACCAGCTTGATTTTCTATGGAATAGCTTCCAGAGCAACGAAAAGGCGGCCTTTGACGCCTTTAAAGGCGCTTCGACGCCAGAAGACGCGGCAACACTCTTTGAGGCCAAGTACGAGCGCCCACAGACAACCGCCGATTCCGGAACCCGTGGCTCATACGCCCGGGCCTATTACAACCTGGCTACTAAAAACACGCCTTTGCCTCCTAACGTGCCGGTTTCAAAGACCGATGTGAGCGGTTACGGCAGTGCCGGTAGTAGCGCACTGAGTACCCCGGCAGGCGCCAGCGCCGATTCCGGCAACGCGGGCGACAATAGCTGTGCCGGTGCCAGCACTAGCACTACTGATACCAGTAGTATAAGCGCCTATAAAAATCCTTTTAGGGACATCCCTAACCTGGCCGGTAATCGAATCGACGAAGGCGTTGACTATGGCGGTAGCGGTCCGGTTCATGCCATAGGCTCCGGGCACATCGTTAATATCAACAGTGGTGACTGGTTGACCGGCGTCTTTATCGTTTACCAACTGGATGACGGACCGGCAAAAGACAAGTATGTCTACGTGGCCGAAAACTGCACGCCAAAGGTCTCATCGACAGATAAATGGACCGGCTCGGATAAGATTATTTGTGACATGGTGGACGCCTCCCCGCATATTGAAACGGGCTGGGCCCAGTCGCCCAGCAACGGCACCATAGCCATGGCCTATAGTGTTTATAAGGAGGGCTACGTAACCGCTTTTGGGGTCAACTTTTCAGAGCTAATGAAGTGCCTGGGCGACACCACGTCACATAGTCGCGACACCACGACCGTGTATGGAACTTTGCCTTCCGATTGGCCGAAATGGACGTGTAACTGATATGGTGGAGCTATAATGAATTATCCTGCTGACATGAGTGCCCAAACCCGCTTGCGGGCCTGGCTAATCTTGGTCTTTACGGCGCTGGTATTGTTGTTTGTGGGGATGGGCATCTGGCGTTTTTACCATACCGGCAAGATCGTGGTCACGTCCGATTCTTCAAACTCCATCACCATAACCTCTCTTAAAGACCCGGGCCACGCCCTTAACAAGCCCCATTCCTGGCATGGAACCGGTAAATTATCGGTGGTGGTGCCTTTCGGGAACTATGCGATCCGGGTTAAGGACAGGACTGTTTCGATCGAACAAACGGCCGCTCTGTTATCGCACAAAACCCTACGCTACGACCTGAGACCCGCGGTGGCCGCCGTGCCCGAACCGGTGGCCAGCATAAAAGCCAGTTTCTTATCTGTTGGTGTTGACCGACTTAGCTATCTCGACTCCCAGGGTCAGTTGCCTTCGTTTATCACAACCACCGGTAGCATTGCCCAAATCGGCCAGACCCCTTTAGGGTCGGTAAAGTGGGCCGATAGTAATTACGGCGTGGGCCAGGACGCCGCCGGGCGGCTTTACGTAATAGATGGGGATACGCTCGCGGACTTAGCTACCCCGGAGGTCCCGGGGAGCTCCAACCCGGTTAGCTATTCAATTGCTCCGGACCGGCAAATATACTTGGCTTTCGGGACGAGGATCTACGCCGGCAATCCATCGGGCGGCTTCAAGAAGATCTACACCGCGGCCTTGGCGCCGACCGAGCTGGCCGCCTCTCGCCAGCGAGTAGCCCTGGTTTACTCGCCGGCAAATGGCTCCAGTAGTAAGCCTTTTATTACCCTTGTTGGTACCTCCGGTAAGTTTGTTAAAACGCTCAGCGGGGAAGCCGGCCTGGTAAGTTGGTCCCCGGACGGATCCAGGCTGGCCGTAGCGGACTACGACGGTGGCGCTTCGGTTTTTGACAATAACCTAGGCTTCGTGCAGGAGTTGTCAACGGATAATATCAGTCAGCTGGCTTGGCTAAATAACGATGTTTTGCTTTACGGCGTCGCTAATTTACTTTGGTCACACGACGTGAGGTCCGGACGGTCCACGGTTATTGCCACTCTCACGCCGGACCGTACAATAAGGGAGGTTGTGCCAGACACGACCAGGTCATACGCCTACCTAACCTCCGATACGCCGGCGGGTGGCGAGATTGATCGAGTAGGCCTTAAGGGGCAGTCAGCGCCAGCTTTTGTGTATAAACTGGCTGTGTTCCTGCCGGTTAGCCTAGACCAATGCCTGGTTGGCTTCACGAACTTCTCACAGCCTACGATTGTTCTTTCGCCCTTTAGCCAGGTTACCGCCGGGGGTTGCGAACAGGCGGCCCGGTCAAACCTGCAAGACGACCAAATAGACACATCCAAGCTTAATTTCTTTATCGGGCCAGTGGTAACGAGTGTTGATTAGGCCCTTGGGTACTTTAGACGACTAGTCCAGAGGTATGACATTGGCTTTTTTGGCGAAGTTTTTGACTACCAGGTCGGCGTCGGTTGTAGTAATGAAAGTTTGGTAGGGGGCAAGGTAGTCGGTCAGGGCGTGGCGACGCTTGCCGTCAAGTTCGCTGAAGACGTCGTCCAGGAGTAATAGGGGTGTGGCATCACGATTGGCCTCAATGATTTTTAGCTCGCAGATCTTAAGGGCCAGTACGGCGGTGCGTAGCTCACCGCGGGAGGCTGCCGCCCCGGCCGGATGACCGTCAAAAGTCACCACCAGGTCTTCGCGGTGCGGTCCACTACTGGTGAAGCCGCGCAGGCGGTCGTCGGCAAAACCGTGCTCCAGTTTTTTGAGCAGTTGGCTCTCGTAGCTATCTACCGGCCAGCGGCAATCGTAGGCCAGGTTAACTTTGGTTTTGGTCTGCGACAGTTGTTTGTAAAGGCCGGTGATCTCGGAATTAATTTGGCCGGTAAGCTCCTGCCTGGCCCGAACTATCTGGCCGGCCAACTGGCTGAGGCGAACATCCCACGGAAAAACTTTTTGGCGCGAAGATTCGTGGGGGTGTTTCAGCAGGGCGTTTCGCTGGGCCAGGGCCCGCCGGTACTGGCGCCTGACGGTACCATAGCCAGCCACGGTCTGCTCTAGCAAGTCGTCGAGGTAGTCACGGCGGGCTTCGGGGCTGGCCGTTAGCAATCTAAGGTGATTGGGCTCAAATAACACCGCCGGTACCTGGTGCCTAAGGCCCAGCCTTTTAATTAGCTTGCCGTCGAGCTCGAATGTTTTGGAGGGTTGTGGCTCGGCAACTATTTTGACGGTTCTTTGGCTGTTGTCGCTGGTATGACCGTCCAGGCGGGCCCACGGCTGGCCAAAACGGATCAGTTCGTTATCTTTAACCTTGTAGGAGCCGCCTCGCGCCAGTACCAGTACGGCCTCTAATAGATTGGTTTTGCCGCTGGCATTAGGCCCCACAATAATATTAACGCCCGGACTCAGCTCAAACGACGCATCTTTATAGGAACGAAAGTTTTGTAGTCTAAGGTCGGTGATCATTAGCTCTTCAGGGGCATGATGACATGGCGGTAGTCGGGGGAGGCCGGATCGCTCAGTAGGGTCGGTTCCAGCTTGCCGTTGAAGCCAAAGGCAACGTTTTCGCCCGACATGACGCCCAGCGCGTCGAGCAAGTAGCGGGAATTCACGGTGATACTGCCACTGCCCTCAATTTTGGCGGTGGCGGTAGCGGTGTTTTCGCCCAACTGCGAGGCCACTGAACGAATGCTCATTTTGCCTTCGGTGCCGTCAACTTCTATGGTCACACTGCCGGCGCTTTCGCGGGCGAACAGGCTGGAAACTTTGGTGATGTTGAGCAGGTCGGCGCGTTTTAGGGTAGCCTTGGTGGTAAAGTTTTCGGGAATCAGTTTTTTGTAATCGGGATATTTACCGTCTACCAGGCGGGTTACCAGCTCGATGTCGCCGACCTGGAAGAGAACCTGTTGTTCGTCGTGGGTTACCTTAACTTCGTCGTCAGCATCTCCTAAAACGCGGAGTAGATCGTGCATGGCGGAGGCCGGGATTAGTAAATTTACGTCCTCTTTATTAGACCCCAGTTCTTTTTCGGCCAGGCGGTAGCTATCGGTGGCGGCCATGTGTAGTTTACCGCCGGTTGTTTGCAATAAAACCCCTGTTAAAACCGGCCGGGTTTCGTCCGCCGAGGCCGCGAAAACCACTTGCTGGAGGGCTTTTTTGAACAACCCGCCACCGACGGTCCAGCTTTTGCCTTTGGTTATGGCGGGCATGGCTGGGAAGTCGTCGGCTAAAATACCGTTAACCACGGATTGGTACTGGTCAGTGTTAACGTGCAGTTTGGTTTCTTTGAGATCTAGTTTGATAATGCCTTCGGGGAGGCTACCAACAAAGTCCTGCATTAGGCGTGCGGGCACAGTGATGGAACCTTCTTCACCAACCTTGGCGCCGATGTAGTGTGTGATGGCAATGTCTAGGTTGGTGGCTGATAGACTGAGCCGGTTATTGCTGGTTTTAACCAACACATTGGCCAGTATTGGTAGGGTACCGCGGCTGTTAGCCACCCGGGCCACTGAGTTAAGGGCTTTGTTTAGGTTTTCCTGGGTAACTTGTAGTTTCATCTCGAACTCCTAACTAATAACAAAAGAATTAATTAACTTAGTACTTGTTATAGGGGCTGTGGAAGCCGGGGATAACTTTGGCAACAACTGATTAAAAACACCTAAAATAGCCGTGGAAAAGAACCGGCTAAAACTTGTACAAACAACCCGGTTTATAGACACCTGGAATTTACAACGACCGGCACGTGTGAATAAACCGGCTGTTTGCGCACAGCTTTGCCCCATAATCTCCACAACCCACCCACAAGTTGTCCACGGGCCACTAGGCATAAAGATGCTCCTTGATTTCAGTAATGGCGCTACGTAAATTGGCGTCGAGTTGGCTTTCGTGGGCAATCTTGCGAACTGAGTGCATGGCTGTGGTGTGGTCCTTACGGCCCAGCTCACGGGCGATCTTGGGATAACTAAGCCTTAGCTCCTCATGCAACATATACATGGCCACCTGGCGTGGCACAACAATATCTTTGTCGCGCTTAGGGCCTAACATATCTTCTAGTGGTATCTGGAAGTGGCGGGCGGTGCGTTCGATAATCTGCTTGGCGCTCAAATGCTTGGGCCGGCTCTTATTAACGTTCAAAAGACTGGCCGCTATAGCCACCGTGGGCACCAGGCCGCGGACGTCGCACCAGGCCAACAATTGGTTCAAGGCCCCTTCCAGCTCACGGATGTTGGTCTGGCCACTGCCGGCCAGGTATTCCACTACTTCGGGGTCGAGCTCGTGGTTATGACTCTCGGCTTTGGTTTGGATAATGGCGCAACGGGTCTCAAAGTCCGGCACTTGCATATCGATCATCATGCCGCCTGTGAAACGTGACTGCAGGCGGGCCTCGAGCATGGCGATTTCTTTGGGGGGCTTGTCGGAACTCAGGATAATCTGCCTATTAACCTGGTGCAGGGAATTGAAGGTGTGGAAGAACTCTTCCTGCATTTTGTCTTTGCCGGCGATGAACTGGACATCGTCGACTATCAGCACGTCAGCCGAACGGTAATAATTGGCGAATTTGGCGGTACTGCGGGCCCGTAGGGCCTGGACGAACTCGCGAACGAACTGCTCAGTGGCGATATATAAAACGTTGGCGTCGGGGTTGCGGGCCTTAATAGCGTTACCGACGCCTTGTATAAGGTGAGTTTTACCGATACCGACGCCGCCGTGCAGGTAAAGCGGATTGAAGTTATATTTGGTGCCCGGATTTTCGACAATCGCCTGGCAGGCCGCGAAGGCCACCTCGTTGCCGTCGCCGACCACGAAGTTATCGAGGGTGTAACGCTCGTTCAGGCCTTGGCGCAGACTGTGATCAACGCCGTCGTAGCCGGGCGTGGTATGGCTCACGCCGAGCTGGGCCGTCTGGCCGGCCTCGGCGGAAGGGGCGTCGACGCGCACCGCCGGTTCGGCGCCGCGGCGCTGAGAAGACGTTAACATGCGGTATTCGACCGTACTAACCTCCACGCCATGTTTCTTGAGTGTCGAAACCACCAGGTCGCCGTATTTTTTCTCGAGGTGTTGCTTAATAAAGGGGTTGGTGACGCCGATAACCAGCAAGCCGTCTTCGTTTTTGATGAGGGAAGTGTTCTTAAAATAGGTTATAAAATTGCCCCGCGACAGCGAAACTTCAATCTCTCCCAAAACCGCCTGCCATATCCTGTCCTGCTGCATTTGTCCCCTCTAGTAGAACCTAACTATACCCGACCGGCCAATAGTTTTCCACATGTTTTATTTTTTACTGCAGGCGAAAAAGTCTAATTGGCCGGCACCGAGGTCACTTTGTACACAGTTGGCTGTCACCCCTGAAGCGCTTGTGGATAAAAGCCAAGCCCTCGTGGATAACCGACGGCAAATAGCGAACAAGCATTGTCAAAAACACAAATCGTTTGACAGTTCGGGAACCGCCGGGGCGGCCTGTTTACAAACAGGGGTAAGCCAGCTATAATTAACACCTATGCCAAAGAGAACACACCAGCCAAAGAAGCGATCCCGCGCGCGGGAACACGGCTTTATGAAGCGCATGGCCAGCAAAGCCGGCCGCAACGTCCTGAAACGCCGCCGCCTAAAAGGCCGCGCTAAAATATCGGCCTGAGCTATGCTGGGCAAAAGCCACCGCTTTCACGGCTATAACAGCCTGAAAGGCGTTTACCAGCGCGGCCAGAACGTCCGGGGCCAGCTTGTGAGCCTCAAATTCACTAGCCGCCCCGGCGGCCGGCCCTACCGGGTGGCCGTAGTTGTCAGCCGCAAGGTGAACAAATCGGCCGTTGTCCGCAACCGTATCCGCCGCCGTATTTACGAACAAGTTCGCCTGGCCGGCGAAACCATTAAGCCCGGCACCGACCTGGTCTTCACGGTCTACAGCGACCAGCTAGCCGAAATGGAAGCGCCCAAGCTGGCAGAGCTTGTTCAGGGGCTGTTGGCCAAAATCCTGATATAGTAGATGTAAATTATGTTCACCACAATTATCGTACAACC
>CAYRPQ010000012.1:1772-15194 GCA_964426315.1 uncultured Candidatus Saccharibacteria bacterium | reverse complement strand
GCTTAACAGCAAAAGTACCAGGTGGTCGTGAAAATACTTCTTAGGATTGGCCATACGTTAGAGATAATTGTACCACTTTAGTAAGTTTAATGGCTCGATTCACGCTTGCTATTTTTATTATTTTATTGTAAAGTGCGTTAAACCTTGTTTTATAGGTGGGAAATCAGAGCAGGAGCAAACATGTATCAGCCGGGTATCTTAGGGTCAATTGAGCGCAATAGTGTCGCTTTGTTGTGTTATGGCGCTCTTGGTTTCGCCGGCGGACTTGCCGTCGGTTGCGGAGAAGCTGGCAAGCCCGCCCCCGCCCCAACACCGATTACCCCAGTCAGCCCAGCGCACCCTGTTTGGGCGGCTAACCCCATCAAAGAACTACCTAATCGTAAGCTTTCCCGGGGTGAGATGGACAATATTAGTATTTTAAGTGGCGATAACAGCCCAATAATCGGTTCGGAGGTTCACTCCATCGGACGCTTCGCAACGGCACACAGCAACGATGTGGTTATCTCGGCCAACAAACATTTGCCGGCATTGGGACTTCAAGACTTTGAGAATACAGTTGCCGCTGCCGAAAATTTTGCCACGACAAGCAAGGAAGTGACTTTTTCTATACGCACTAACAAAGGCGATAAACTTTCTTTGACCTATGACTTCGCGCCAACTCCCGAGAAGAAACACTATTTTATCGCCACCAAAGCTTTTGATAATGAAAATCCAGCCTTTACCACTTACTTTACTCCTCGACGTAAATTCACTTTGAGCGTCTTAGGTGCTGTTAAGGGGGCGGACTCAGACCCCCGCTCAACGGTGGCGGAAGAGGGCGTGGGCACAGAAGCTTGTCAGGCCACCACACAAGCATACAGCGCTCCCACATACGACATAATTGCTTTTACTACTTTTGTTAAGTCCGCTTTTCCTAAGGAAAAGCCCCAAAGTTTGCGAGCTGATATTGGTCAAGAAGATCTTTGCAACAGTGTCGGGATTGCAATATCGAGTGCAAAAAACGGTTTGTCTTATCAAGAATACATTGCCGACAACACCGACTTGGTTAGTCATTTAAGGGAAAAATTAATAGTTTTCCTTAACCCGAAGATCGTTACCAAAAGCGAGTATCTGGAGTTTGCTCGTACGCCTTACAGTCATACTAGGTAGTGTGGTGCGGGTAGAGAGAATCGAACTCTCCTCTCAACCTTGGGAAGGTTGCATATTAGCCACTATACGATACCCGCGGCGGCAGGCGTGGAGCCACCTCGGGGATTCGAACCCCGGACCTCCGCTTTACGAAAGCGGCGCTCTAGCCAACTGAGCTAAGGTGGCCCAACACCGAAGTATTATAACAGTCCGACAGCCGCCGGTGGCCCACAGGCGTATAATACTTATCATTAATGAGGGAGCTGTCTATGGAACCGGAAAATTCTCAACCAACCCAAAAACCAACCAAAGGCTACGGCAAACGCCCGAAGTGGCAATGGCTGGTCATCTACCTGGTCGTCGCCATAGTCGTTTACGGCCTTATTTACCTGCTCTTCATCCGCAAAACCGGCAGTTCGGGCTCAAGCTCCGGCGGCCTTTACTAAATATCTGTAAGCTTAGCCCGCTACGCGAGTCAGATCGTCGGCTATAATTTCGTCTTCCCTCGGGGTGGTTTGTCGGTTTTTAAGGGAGGGGCCGCGATCTTCTTCATCGGGATCAATCGAAACGTCGCGGCTCGAAATACGGGCGTAAGGTACCTTGTCGGGGTCGGGGTGTATAAAAATGTGGCGCGAAGTCTCGCCAGAATCCATAAGATAGGCTATTTCATGAGACCAGGGCAGACTGCCCAACATTCCCATGAGCCGGCTGATTTCCAGCACGGGTATAACAACGTCCGGATCGTCAACCAGCTCTGTATAGTCCAGCGGGACTTTCGCGGTCATTAAGCCTAAGGCGGCATCAGCCGTTCCAAGATGTTCGAGAATTTTATCAGCGGCCACGATGGCACGCTCTAGAGGCGTAATATGTATTTGCTCGCCAGGATCACTCATAGGTACTTCCTGAATGTACGCTCGCCCAGTTTTTCGTAGCCCAGATGAGAATAAAAAGACATCGCCGACAAGGAGGAGCCCAGGTTTAGCTGTAGGACCCCTTCTCTTAATGCCAGGTCCTCGACGGCACCCACTACCTTCCTGCCTATACCCAAGCCTCTTTTTCGAGGGTCCGAAACCACGTCTTCCAGGGTTCCCAAGCCGGCCGCTACGATGCGGAGACCGGCGGTACCGATTACCTGTTCGTAGCCGTCCAGGGCAACAACGGTTGTCCTGCTTACCATTTCATCCAGCACCATACCAATGTCGCGGGTAGCTTTATAGTTACCGATCTCGAGTATAAGTTCGGCGGCTTGGCGCGACAGGTCAAGGTTAGCTTCCGGGCGCGGCAGTTCCACAAGATCAACAACAGGCATAATCGCTAATATAAACTAATTCAGTCGCAAAGTCAATTGGCGGGCCCGACCGGATTCGAACCGGCGATCTCCTCCGTGACAGGGAGGCGTGATAGGCCTCTTCACTACGAGCCCTTACCTATAACAGGGGTAATCATACCAACTCCCCCGTTATAAATCAAACCTTTATGTAGTGGTGGGCGGGATGTTGGGCCTGGAGGGGGCCGGTGTAGACAGTGATGGGCTTGAAATTGAACTGGATGTGGGCGGCGTGGTTGCCGGCGGCGGTGGCGTCGAGGACTTTTACAATATCCACGGTGTAGCCGGTGTTGATGATGCCCGAGATTTGGCCGGCCTTTAGCTTGAGGATTTCGGCGGTCAACTGCGGCGGGATGTCGCGGCTGTTAGCTGTAATAGGAGCCGGGTATTGGCCGCCGGTGCCTTTGGTGGATGGGTCATCCGAAACCTGGGCGGCCACGGCGGCGAAGTCTGACCCGCCCTTCAGCTGGGGTAAGACGGATTGCGCCCTGCGCTGGGTTACGGTGTCTAGCTTGGCCACGACGGCTTGCTGGAGCATCTGCTGTTTGAGCTCGCGCTTAAAGTCGGCTTCGCTCCAACCCCAGAACTCGTTTAGAACTTCCTTGAAAACGCGGTCTGTGCCGCCAAGGCGGTTCTGGCTACGCACCAGTTTGACTTCGTCGCTGACGGCCCGGCCGCTGACCGACACGTGGTTCTGGGCCGCCAATTGGCTGACGTAGCTATTCAGCACCACCTGGTTCATAGCCTGTTGTTTCAGGTGAGCCAGCTGGACTTTGCCATCTTTGGTACCGAAGTTGGTTTGTTGCTGGGTGTGGTAATAATGCATGTTGCGGCGCAGTTCAAACAGGTAAGATTCGTACCTGATCCAGTGCCCGCCGGTTTTGGCGACCGGGAATGGAATGATACGCGTGACGTCGTACATAAAGGTCGAAGTGCTCTGGAATTTATAAAGAGCCAGTCCCGTCAGCGCGAAAAAGCCGATAATAACCGTGGCCAGCAGGGCCAGCGAAATGCGAACCACACTGCGCTTGGAGTGCTGTAAGGGGTAAATGTGCTTGCGGGCGCTACTCAGCACTTCCTCGCGGTGTTCACCGACGGTCTCGTTGGTGATGCGCGGCACGTTGCTGAGGGCTTCGCTGACCCGCTCCTCGGCCGACTTCGCTTTCTCGAAGGGTGACGGCACGCTTTTGGGTAGTTTAGGCTTCTTGAATTTCTTGAGCTTGGGTTTCTTCATTCTCGTCTTTGCTCTGGTTCCTGGCCGATCCGGACGGATACGGGCTGGTGGTTATGTCTTCGTCGTGCAGAATGCTGAGGATCCTTTTCTGTATCCGCGCCGGATGGTGCAGGTCATGAATTATCAGGTCTCCCACATATGTCTGCATCTTTATTGTACCAAATCCGAGCAGTGTTTCCTGCAGTCCCGAAACTTCATAATTGACGGCTTGGATCTGGGCCAGGCCCAGGTCGGCAACTGCCCGGTGGAATAGTCGCTTCTGGGTTATTTGGATGAACCGCTGGTCAGTGACGATAAAAACGCTGAAGTACCAGCTGATCCAGCTCGGCAGTAATACCAGGGCTCCGAGCACACACCCAGCGGCCAGGCCGCCGAAGAAAAAGCCGAAACCCAGGTCGGGCTTAATAGCGGCCGGTAGTACGCCTATCAGTGGTCCGAGCATGCCCAGTACCAGGCCTAGGCGCATAACTATGGGGTGTTTGCGAAAAACGAAAAGCACGTTTTCGCCGTCCAGCTGATCTTCGAAGTATTTATCCGACTGTTTTTCTTTCTCAGCCATAAGCACATTGTATCACTCTGGTATCCCCAAACGGATTCGAACCGCTATCTGCTCCTTAGGACGGAGTTATTCTATCCATTGAACTATGGGGACTCAATGAATATTGTACTGTTTATGGGGTATGTCCACAAAGCATCCACGATGTGGCCACAGTGTGGATGCCGATCAAAACTTCGTGGTGGCGGTCGGCTACTCGCGTTCGCCGGCTTCGTATATATGAACGTATTCGGATTTGTCGTAGTCGAACAATTCGTCGTCTTTGAAGAAGCTGGCGACCTCGGCCTGGCCGCTCTGGGTGGAATCGGAGGCGTGGATCAGGTTGCGGCCGGTGCCGATAGCCAGGTCACCCCTGATACTGCCAGGCGCCGCCTCGCGCGGATTGGTGGCGCCAACCAGGTTGCGCACCGATTCGACACACTGAAAGCCTTCCCAGGCCATTAGCACCACCGGTGAGCTCTTCATAAATTGTTCAAGGCCGGCGTAAAAGTCTTTGTCGACGTGCTCGGCGTAGTGGTCGCGCAACATGGCCTCGTCTAGGCTGGCCATTTTGAGGCCGATCAGCTTAAGGCCTTTTTGTTCCAGCCGGGTAATAATGGTGCCGATCAGGCCGCGCTGGACGGCGTCGGGTTTGGCAATGATCAAAGTTCTTTCCATTAGCACAATTATAACAGAGATGGTGGGCCTATCCAATATGTCGTACAATGTACTTATGCTATTTGCCAAAGCCAAGACCGACTTCCTGGAATACCTGGAGCTGGAACAGAACCGCAGCCAGAAAACCATCGAGAATTACGACCACTACCTGACTCGCCTGGTCGACTTTGCCGGTGATATCAAAGTCACTGATATTGATGTCGAACTGATTAGAAAATGGCGCTTGTGGCTGAACCGCCTAGGCACCAACACCTCCGACGAGCTGGGCAAGGCCACCCAGAATTACCACCTGATCGCCCTGCGTAGCTTCTTAAAGTACTGCGCCAAGCGTGACATCCCCGCCCTGACGGCCGACAAGGTCGAGCTGGCCCGCACCAAGCGCAAACAGGTCACTTTCTTGAACGAGGAGGAATTGGAGAGAATGTTTGCTCAGACCGACACTAACAGTGTCGCCGGTTTACGTGACCGGGCCATTCTTGAGCTACTATTCAGCTCGGGCCTGCGCGTCAGCGAGTTGGTCGGGCTGGATCGCGACCATATCAACCTTAAGCGGCGCGAGTTCATGGTACGCGGCAAGGGCCAGAAGGACCGCCCGATCTTTATTAGCGAAGAAGCTGCCGGCTGGGTTGAACAATATTTGGCTAAGCGCGCCGACAATTCGCGGCCATTATTTGTGCGTTACAGCGGCAGTAAGCAGGCCGATTTATCCGGAAACTTCCAGCGGCTGACGGCCCGTAGTATCCAGCGGCTGGTGGCGCGTTATGCCCTGCTGGCCGGTATTACCAAGCATGTAAGCCCGCACACTCTGCGCCATTCGTTCGCCACCGATCTGTTAATGAACGGCGCCGACCTGCGCTCTGTGCAAGCCATGCTCGGCCACAGCAACATCGCCACCACCCAAATTTATACGCACGTCACCGACCCGCACCTAAAGTCGGTGCACGAAAAGTTTCATAGGCACAAATAAGTATGAGCATGAAGGTACCTGAATTTAACATACGTTGGTTTCCGGTGGTATCCGGTTTATTGACGGGGCTGGCATTCCTGAGTGATCACCTGGGCGGATTGGTTCTGGTCGGATTGGTACCCTTCATCTGGTACGCCGCTCACGCCGGAAAGTTATTGTACCGGCAGATCATGGTGGACTGTTGCCTGGCGGCAGTAGTTTATTCGCTGATTTGCCTGGTCTGGATTCTTCAGACCGTGCCATCCCTGTGGATTGACGTTCACGGCAGTACGGCGGTAGTCCTGAAAACGGTTGAGTGGCTGGTTATGGGATTAGTTTCGGGCCTTGGTTTTGGACTGGTTATAGGTTTTTTTATTGGAAAGACCAGGCACCAAACGGCCCGCATGCTAGCCTTACTGCCTTTTGCCTGGGCCCTCGGTGAGTTAGCGCGCAGCTATAGTTTAGCCCTGTTTACGCTCGGCCCGGGCAGCAGCCTGAGCCCTAACTGGAATTTCGGCAGTCTTGGGTTGGCAGTAGCCTCGACACCCCTGGCCTACTTAAGCCGGTTCGTCGGACTTTACGGACTGACTATGGTGGCGGTGTTCGTTAACCTGGCGGTCTATCTGGCGATTGTTAAGAAGCGCAAAAGCGCCCTGGCGATTACCTTGGTTATTTTATTATTGAATCTGGCGGCCTGGGATATTTACCGCCCCGGGCACGGCCAGATGGTTAGCCTGGCGGCCGTTACCCTTAACACCGACCAGGACTCACTTAAAGACTGGGGCCATATCGCCCTTCCCTCTAAAAATACGAACGTGTTGGTGCTACCGGAATACTCGCTTTTCTTCGATAATCCACGCTTCGCGCAGTTCGCGCGTGCGAACTTTGGCGATAAAACCACGGTCGTCACCAGCAGGTCCGGCGCCGGCATACCTAAAACCAACGAGCTGGTTTATTACTCTAATCATGGCGGCATAATAAGTATCCAGCCCAAAACATTCCTGGCACCTTTTGGCGAATATATGCCTTACACCGGTGTAAGCCTACTCAATGCCACCGGCCAACAGTCGGTTATGGATAGTTTCAGGTTGAGTGCCCAGGTTCGTCCGGGCGACCAACCGGAGAGGCCGATCCGGTCTAACGGCATAACAATAGGTGGGCTGGCCTGTTCCGGCGTTTTGAACCTGGATGAGTACCGGCGGTTGGCCCACGAGGGCGCGAACGTTCTCACGAATAGCGCTTCCCTCAATCTGCTCGCACCGTCTACCCTCTATCATGTACAGGAACTTTACCAGAATCGCTTCCACGCTATTTCCAATGCCCGGCCATTCGTGCAGTCGGCCTACAGCGGTGAATCCTATGTGATATCAAGTGACGGAAAGATGCTGGTTAACTCCGGTGGTCATACCGGGCTCATCCAAGTAAGCGTGCCCCTGCAGGCAAAGCGAACCCTCTACAGCCTGCTCTAGGGGTTGCAGTCGCTCTTGCTGACGTTTATAGTGTTGCCGCTGTCGTCCGTGGTGTCTGGCGCCAGTTGAAGCTGTTTGCAGATATTGCCGGTGGTTTCGAGACTGAAATCGGGGCGGTCATAGGTGTTGTGGGCCGGGATACGGGCCTGCACGCGACGCAGAACGTCTTGCGCCTTGCCGGTGGAATCGATAACTACTTGAGCGTTGCTCAGGCGGAGCTGGACATTATTGGAATCATAGGCTGTGACCGTAACTGCCGAAGGCTTGTAAATCGAACGCATATCGAGCAGGTAGTGTGTCTGGTTAAGGCCGGTTATTAGCACGTTACAGCGCCGCGGATGGCTGTCCTTATTGCAGTTGCCGTTAAGGCCGCTAAAAATGCCTCCGGCGAAACCCTTACCACTGTAACTACCTGCTGAATACTGGTTGTAGTTAGCGAAAGTAGTCTGGGCCGAACCGGCCTGGTCCGGGTATAAAAAGGCCGCCATGGTGCTGTTAATCAAGGAGTTTCGATCAATCGAGCCGGCGGCCAGCGGGGTCAGGCCAACCCTTAGGACCGGCGCGTAAGTCCATTGGCCCGACGGGGTAAACGTTTTAAGGCCGGTGCCGCGGTAAGAATCCGATGTCGGGTTGTCTTCCCAACTTATAAGTAATGAATAAATATTCCTGGGTATCGTCGGGTCTGTCGGGTCGGCGCCGCCAAACTGCACCGCCTTGGATTGATCGGTATTTACCGAGTCATACTGTAAAAACTTAGGATTCGGGTCTATGGTCAAGCAGGGGTAGCTGGTGGCGGTTTGGCCGCTAACGGCGCTGTTCTTCAAAAAGGCGGCGCCGGCCTTGGAAGAATCCGGCAGGGCGGAAATGTCGGCGTCCGAATACTGCTTACAGCCGGTTTTCGCGACAGCGAAGCCGGCATTTATAGCTTTGGCGGCGTCGTTGATGCCGGTTTCGGCGGCGTAATAGGCCTGCCTACTAAGCTGTTTATCAAGGGCGCTACGCTGTTCGCGGCGCATTAGCTGGGCGAAGCCGACGGTGGTTAAGCTCAACACTAAAATCAATACCAAGGCTATGACTATGGCCGAAAAGCCTGACTGGTCATTCCTGAGTGTCGGCCTCAAAGTTTTCATAAGCATTATTGTACCCTATTGGGTTATCCTTCGCTTCACGGTAGTGCTCAATTGGGTCGTGCCGCAGAATTGTTGGCCCGATCCACCCTTACAGGTGGTGTATCCGGCGCCGAGCAAATCGGTATCGCCGTAGGCCATCCACACCGTGACTGTAAACACAGTCGGGTCGGTCGAATCCTGGCTAATCGTAAAATTCACCAATCTCATGTGTTGCGGCACCATTTCGTAGCCTTTGGTGGTCATATCGACCGATGCGGCGGAAATATCGAGTGGGCTACAAGCCCCGGCATTTGGCAAGGTGTCACGCCACAAGACGTGATTGGTCAACGTACTATCAAAATCTGTGCCCAGCTCCCTGTTCTGCACGTAACTGTAGCGCGTACTGCCGATACAAACGGCATTGACTGTCAGACCGCCCGGGTAGTTCTGGGGCGTGCCGTAGGATATATCGTTGCCCGTGAATTGCAGGGAAGATGACACGTCGGCGAGTATGGTTCGAGAGGCGTTTTGTAGGTTAGCGCTATTGACCCCTTTCATATACAAGGCGCCAATCTGTATCAATATAACTGTGCTCATCAGCAACAGCGTCGATAGCACGGTAAGGGCTATCATCAGTTCGATAATAGTGAAGCCCCGCTGGTTCGCTGACTTTTTGATCTTCATCGCTTTCTTTTTAACCCACGCCTCACCCTGCATGCCGATTATAAGCCGGGCTAACAGTTATAAGCATTACCATTACTTTATAGTATTGACCTGCCAGGGGCAAGTAAAGGCCCTGGGGCCGGATTACCGTTTTTGAATAGCTTATATTGCTTATGATATGATGACACTAACCATGAAACTACCCGTCCCCAAATCACGTACTTCCCGAATAATCGTGTTGGTGGCCGTGGTTGGGGTAATTGCAGTTGTTACTATTTTGAACGGTGGCAGTCCTAACCACGAGCTGGTCGGTGTTCCATCCTCAACCAAGGGTCTCCCCCCAGGCGAGATTACACCCAGCGACCTGGACCGTAATCACGATAGTTATGCCAACAAACAGGTTAAACTGCGCGGTGTGATCGTTAAAAACGGTAGCAGTTATATAATTACCGACGCCTCAAGCTCAGCACCCAAAAGTTTTCTACTGGACATTTCAAAGCTATCCGGAGGCATGAATAAGTATTTCCCTACCAGTGGCGATACTTCCCGGTCAAATCCGGTGACGATCACTGCCACTTTCAAGCTCACGGCTCACCAGGATGGCGGGTCGAGCGTCTCGCTTATCGTTAAGTCAATCGCTAAATAGCGGTCTTAGGGAGTACAGCGCCACTCAAGGTGTGAGTGGTGCACTATCGGCGTGTAGCCGATGATCGGCCCTTGTACGTAGTGATCGATGTGGCTGTGGTGGACTATTGGTGTGTAGCCGATGATGTCCTGCGTCGCGACCGAATTCCAGGCATTGTAATAATAGCCGCCCGAGGAATCGGGTTGCTTGAGATCTTTCGATGCGGCGGCTTTATCGAGATAGAGATATTCACCCGACACAAACGGGTTAAGCCAGTGGGTATAAGTTTGATCGGTTAGATGTGGGTTGTAGTATCGCCCGGAACGATCCGGCCGTTGAGCGCCAGGAACATAGTACACGCTACCATAAATGGGGTTACCGCCGGTGTCGGGGTCGGTAACATAGACGGGCACGTCCGGGCCGTAAATGGGGTCGCCGCCGGTGTCGGGGTCGGTAATCGTTACTTGCCAGCAACCGGGCAGATAGATCGTCGGTATTGATGGCGAGGCATTGGTGTTTGTCGGTGTGGCCGAAGTGGCACTAGGCGGGCTGGTAGAATTTGGAGCACATACCGCGTAACTACCTGGTGGCGCCGTTGTCGCTGATGAATAGCCGGCCGGTGGCGACCCGGCGGCTGGAGGCGTAACCGTAACGGTATAGGTGGCGTCCTGTGAAATACCCGTGGTAAACGTGAAGCTACCGGTGTTATCGGTGATGTGTGTCTCGCCGGTCTGGTTCAGCTTTACGGTGGCATTCGGCAATGCCACGCGGCCGCTGTCCGAGCAAGCCGGTGGTGCAATCTTACCTCCACCTGCGTCCCTGGGCGGAATTTTAAAAACCTGAGCCCTAACCTGCGGTGCCGAGTTAGATAAGGGAACGCCGGCGTTTGATGTGGGTGATAGCGAATAAACGCGGTAGGTCAGTTCAACCTGCTGTCGTTTTAGGCCACCGTTGCCGTCCCAGCGCACCTTTAAGTCGAAAAGTCCTGTAGAAGAATCGTATGTTACGCTTTCGTGGTATAGACCAGACGTACAGCCGGTATATTTTGACCAATCATCGCTTTCGACCGAAGAAGGCACTGCCGCGTAACCAAGATTAGTAGGCGTTTGGGTGGAACCTGTCAGGCAATACGGGTTGGCGCGGAAAACATCGCCGCCTTGGTCAATCTGTGCCCTAACCAGCTCGACTTGACTGCTAAGTATCCCCAAAGCCTGGGAGTGCTCCTCGGCGTTACGAGACTGGGCCAGTCCGCGCGTTGCCGTGGCATATGAGATGGAGAAAGCCAGTCCCAGCACGGCCAGCACGATCATTACCTCGACGATGGTATCGCCGGCCGAGCCAAGAATGCGAGGGCGCTTTATCATAGTTAGCACCCCGTCGCCTTAGTGTTACTGATATTAATACTGGTGGTCAGGCGCTGGCCGTTACCGCCGCCGATGTTAAGCGTGCCAAACTGGCTTCCCCCGCCTTCAAGGCAAATCGTAATATTCGGGTTATTGTCGATGCTGGCATCGGTGATTGTGGCGATCTTTTGGGCCAGCTGGGCTTCGGTCTGGTTGAGAGCCCCGTCCAGCGGCACGACCGCGACATTCTGGCTACCCGATTGCAACTCACCGCTAGTATTGTTATACGAACCCAGGCTACCAAAGAAGCCAACAGCGCTGATAGCGGGTATCGAAGCGCTGAAGATTTTGGTCACCCGGGTGCCCCATTGCAGGGTTTTTCTATCTGTTAGATCGAAGGACGCGTCCGGGCAAGTAGCCGGGGTTACGCCGCAAACCGCTGTTGGTTTAGCCTCTGCCAATAGAGTGACCAGAGTACCGTCACTGGAGCTGATTTTATATTGGCGACCGGCTACGGTGAAAGTATTGTAGTCTAGCCCGTTGCTACCGCTGACACCGAACTGAATCACTTTACCCAAAAAGATACAGCCCTGGTTGGAGCCTTGCGTACCGCTACTGCCGGCGCTGAGCTGGGGCGCTGAGCCGGCACCGATATCTTTACAGGTAAAGGTGTTGTTTGACGGGTAAAAGCCGTTGCTGACGTCGTTGATAACCTGCTGGACCTGGGTGTTGATGTCATTCATGCCCTGCCTGAATTCACTCCTTGATTGCTTGCCCGAAACGAAACCGGCGGCCAGGACGAACATGAAACCCGAGATAGCCAGAAAAATCATTACTTCCAGAATCGTATAACCCCGAGAATCGGTGCCGGCGCGCATGGTAAAAGTATAGCATAAGCTTTAAGGGGTGATTAAACTGTAAATGGTAGGAACCGCCGCTGGTACCACGACAGCATGGCATGCCCGAACAGCTGGACTATAATGACAGCAATTATCAGGAACGGGCCGAAAGGTATAACGCTCTTCGGTTTCAGGTGCTTGGTGGCTAATAACGGCAGGCTAACCGCGCTACCGAGCAAGGAAGCCAGAAAAAGCAACAGCAAGGCTCGGGCCGGCGTGCCAACAATAAGCCCCAGCAAGGCGCCCAGCTTAACGTCACCGCCGCCAATCCACTTGCCACCCGAAACTTGGAATAAGAGATAGAAAACACCGCCGCCAACCGCCACGGCCAGCACAACGTCGAGCAAAGATCTCAGCGAATTGCTGGCCGCCGCCACTCCAATAATCGCGAAAGCCAGCGCTACGACGCGCAAGGGCCTCGTAATCCTGTCGGGCAGTATTAACCAGCGCAAATCATAAACCAACATGGCCAACAAACCAACCAGCAGGACCAGCCACAAGGCGAAAATTGCTTTCTGGGATGTCGAGAACGCCGTTGGCCACCATTCATACGAAGCCACGAACAAGCCGGCCATAGCCAGCTCCACAATAGGGTATTGCGCCGAGATCGGCTTATGGCAGTACCGGCACTTGCCTCCCAGGCTCAGCCAGCTAAATACCGGCAAAAGGTCTTTGGTGGCCAGCACATGCTGGCAGTGCGGGCACATCGAGCGCCCTTTGCCTATTGATAGCTGTTTTAAGTACTTCTTATTGGGCGTCTTTTGCTTGGCCTCGGCCTCCTGCTCATGCACGCGCCAAACCAGCGCATTAGCAAAACTTCCCAAACAGAGCCCTAAAACTACCAGTATGGCGATAATCATTAGCTTTTATAGTAGCACACGAAAACAGGCCCGATATGGGCCTGTTTCCACTTGTACTCTTTTCCGGACTAGCTTAACTGCCTGTGCACTGGAGGCTACCGTTGCCTGTAGCGGCTTCGGTAGCGTAGATGATCGCAACCGAGCGGGCGCTGTAAGCAGTAGTTCCCGGTGTGGCGCTTAGACCACAACGTGCATTCAATACAACGTCGATGCTTTGGACTGACACCGCAGTGGTGCTTTCACTACCGACTGCCGCAATCGCGACCGTTTGAGGCGTTGCGGAGGTCGACGCGCTGTTTATATACACCTGTGCTTGCGGGTAAAAGCCGACTTTTGACGATTCGGTGTTAGTGCCGGCGGTGCAAGCAGCGCCAAGAGCGCCTGAAGATGTGCCGCCTGCGGCACATACGTCAACAGAACCGGCTGTACCGTTGCCGATGCCTATAGGTAGAGTTCCGTTGTTATTACTTAAAAACGAGGCGACGGCACTGGAAATATTACCGGCGTCGGCCTTACGCTGGGTGTTGCGGCCATTGCGCTGCAGAGCCGGAACCGCCAGGAAGACGATCAGCATTATCAAGCCGGCGATGGCCAGCACGATCATGA
>CAYRPQ010000012.1:0-1672 GCA_964426315.1 uncultured Candidatus Saccharibacteria bacterium | reverse complement strand
ACCGCCAGGAAGACGATCAGCATTATCAAGCCGGCGATGGCCAGCACGATCATGACTTCGATGATGGTGAAGCCCTGGTTCGATTTTTCGGTTTTCGATTTACTTAGTTTCAGTTTGTTTAACATTGCAAATGCCCCCTTTGCATTACCATGTAGTGGTTATGGTTAGATAATAGATAGTTCCCTTATAAAAAGCAAGTATTTTTAAGTGCCTCCGAAACCTGATTGGTTTACAAGGCCGTAGATCGGCAATAGAATGGCGGCGACGATGGTGATAGCCATGATTCCCATGATTATCATCATTACCGGTTCGATAATGGTGCTGATACTCTTGATCTCGTTGTCTACCTCTTTTTCGTAATAGTCGGCCACTTTTTCAAGCATGGTTTCCATGGCGCCGGACTGTTCGCCAATTCTCAACATGTTCGGCACCAGTTCCAGGAAGTTAGGATCACCGGTAATTGTTTCGGACAAGGCCTTGCCGCCCTTCACTTTTTCGGCGGCATTGTGCAGTGATTTGGCAATGTGCACGTTGTCGACGGCATCAGCCGTGATATCCATGACTTGTAGCAATGGCACGCCGCTGGCGACCAGCGTAGTGCCGGTTCGGGCGAAACGCGCCATATACATTTTCATGTATAGCGTACCGATGGGCCAGGTACTCATCTTTGCCCGGTCGATTATACTGCGGCCACCGAGGGTTCGGGCCCAGCGCGAACCTAAAACGATCGCTAGCGCTATAAGAATAAGCACCAGCCACCAGAAATGCGTCACAAAGTGCGACACGCTGAGTAGCACGCGGGTTACCAGCGGTAGTGACGCGCCTTTGATGCCGGCGTAGATGCTCTGCACCTGCGGCAGAACCTTAACGATCATAAAAGTAACCACCGCTAACATCACCAACAGCACGATAGCCGGATAAATCATGGCGCCGCGCACTTTACTGAGGATATCGGCGTCTTTTTCTTGTTGGTTGGCCAGGCGTTCCAGGGTCGCGTCCAGGGTACCGGAAGCTTCACCGGCGGCGACCAGGCTTACAAAAACCCGGTTAAAAACCTGCGGGTATTTTTCGAGGGCCGCGCTGAACGCAGAGCCGGCCTCCACATCATTAATGACCTGGTTAAGAATCGCTTTGAAAGACTTGTTGGTGGTTTGCTGGGCCACGCTACGCAAGCTCTGTACCAATGGCAGGCCGGCATTAATAAGAGTTGAAAGCTGGCGGCTGAACAGCACTTTGTCCTTGGTTTTTATGCGGTGCAAGCGGCCGCCGGTGGCGCTTTTTTCGAGCTTGATGCTCAGCGGCGTCAGGCCCTGGTCGCGAATCAGCTTAGCGGCCGTTTGCTCGTTGTCGGCCTGGACCTGGGCTTTGACCTTTTGGCCGGTCGAGGCGTTGCGGGCTTCGTAGTTAAAATTGAGCATTGGCTAGCCTCTCATCAGCCTGTCTAGCTCTTCAATGTCAACGGCCACGTTGCGGGCTTCGTCGTAGCTGATAGTGCCGGCGTGAATCAAGGTCACCAGCTGTTTGTCCATGGATTGCATACCCGACTCGGCGCCGGTCTGAATCACGGCCTCTAACTGGTGGGTTTTGCCTTCGCGGATAATGTTGCGCACGGCCGGATTGGCTATCAGGATTTCGGCGGCGGCTACCCTGCCCCCGCCAATGGCCGGCACCA
>CAYRPQ010000011.1:0-16042 GCA_964426315.1 uncultured Candidatus Saccharibacteria bacterium | reverse complement strand
AACTGCACAATATTATATTGCCCGGCGAAGAGATCTATGAGGTCGTGAACGGCATTTACGAGGGCGGTTTCGCCTTATTGCTGGCCACTGACGTACGGGTGCTATTGGTGGATAAGAAGCCGCTGAACTACCTGACGGTCGAAGACCTGCGCTTCGACATGATTAACGAGATTGACTACAGTCACCGCCTGCTGGGCGCCCAAATTAATGTGGCTACCGGTAACAAAGATCTGAAATTCCGCAGTTACAACCAGCAACGCCTGCGTAAGCTTATCGGCCACGTCCAACACTCCATGGCCGAGGCTAAAAAACAGCAGTCCTCACACCAACAGGACCAGAACACGCACCTGGAGCAGATTAACCAGCAACTGCAAACCTACCTGATGGCCCAAAACCAGTACCAGTTGCAGATGCAACAAATGCAACAGGCAGGCATGGCCCAGGCGCCCGGCCCGCCGCCCAAACCGGGGCACGAACTGTCAGACTACCTATACGCCCAAAGTTTGCTGGCCCAGCATCAGGCAGAAACCGGTGTAACCCATCCGTCGTTGCAACCGGCTACGATTAACCGGCTCAGCCAGTACGTCCAGCCTGCCACGCCCCAGCCGGTCAGTGAAACCGCCGCGGCCCAGGCGGCTAACCCACAGCTGAGGGATCTGTACGAAGATGGTTTGCAGGAGATTTTCGGCAGTAAGCCGCAGGCCATCACGCAGGCGCAACCCGACCACCGTGGCCTCGAGATTAACGCCATGCGCGTGGCCTATTCCAAACTGCCCATGGCCCTTAGGAACCGTAAATTCGGCAGGCCGTCACTGCACGCTCACAGTCAACAGCCGACGGCCGTGCCCGCGGCTCCAGCTGAATTTTAACCGCTACTTACTGACGTTGAATTTGAACTCGACCACGTCGTCGGACTGCATAACGTAGGTTTTACCTTCGGTGCGCACATTGCCGGCCGCCTTGGCAGAGTGCAGGGAACCGGCCTCTATAAGATCATGGTAGGCTACGATGTCGGCGGCAATGAAGCCACGCTCAAAGTCGCCGTGAATCACACCTGCGGCTTGCGGCGCGGTGGCACCTTTAGGAATCGTCCAGGCCCGGACCTCTTTTTCGCCGGCCGTCAGGTAGCTCTGCAGGCCCAGGCGGCCGTAGGCGGCGTGAATCAGCTGGAGCAGGCCTGATTCCGATTGGCCATAACTATCCAACAGCTCGACGGCCTCGGATTCGTCGAGGTCTTTGAGTTCACTTTCCAGCTTGGCGCAGACGAACAGGGCGGTGGCGGGGGCTACCAATTCGCGCAATTCGGTCTGCCGCTTTGCGTCGTCCAGCCCGGCTTCGTCCAGGTTGAACAAATAGATTACGGGCTTCATAGTTAACAGCTGTAGATCGGCGATGGCCAAGGCGTCGATATCAGAGTGATTCCATAGCGGTTGGCCACCGTCTAAAATTTTATGCACCTGCTCGTAAGCGTTTAAAACCGGCTGTAATTTGGGGTTGGCGCGGGCTTCTTTGGCGAATTTTGGCAGGTGGTTATTGACGGTCTGCAGGTCGGCCAGCACCAGCTCGGTATTGATGACATCGATGTCTTTTTTTGGATCATGGGCCTCGTCAACATGGGTGACGTTCGGGTCGTCGAAGGCCCGCACTACCTGCACGATGGCGTTGCATGTTCGAATATGTGCCAGGAACTGGTTGCCCAGGCCTTCGCCCTGGCTGGCGCCGGCCACCAGGCCGGCTATATCCACGAAAGTTACGGTGGCGGGCACGATTTTATCGGTGTTATAAAGCTCGGCAAGCTTGGCCAGGCGCGGGTCGGGCACCGGCACGATGCCGGTGTTAGGCTCGATAGTCGCGAAAGGGTAGTTGGCTGCCAAAATGTTACTGCCGGTCAGGGCGTTGAATAAAGTGGACTTACCGACGTTCGGCAGACCGACAATCCCGATAGATAAACTCATCACCCCTATTTTAACAGAGGACTGCATTTGACAGCGACGGCAGTCACACTTTACAATGTATAGTTAAGAGTTCAGTGAGTCTTATAACAAACGGAGGGTATATGGCGAAAGCAAACGCGGGGGCTAAAAAAGAAACTAATCATTGGCTAATTTTGATACTGGTCGCCCTGGCGCAGTTCATGGTGGTGCTAGACATTTCAATCGTTAACGTGGCTCTGCCATCGATCCAGCGGGCTTTTAATATGACGCAGACCAACCTGCAGTGGATCGTTACCATCTACACGCTGGCGTTCGGCGGCTTCTTATTGCTGGGTGGCCGGGCCGCCGATCTGTTCGGACGGCGCAAGATTTTCCTGGCCGGCATTACGCTTTTCACCATCGCCTCGCTGGGCACCGGCCTTAGCCAATCTGGTGGCATGATTATTCTTTTCCGGGCCTTACAAGGCCTGGCCGGCGCCTTTATGTCACCGGCGGCATTGTCGATTATTCTGGTTACATATAAAGAAGGGCACGAGCGCAACGTTGCGCTGAGTGTGTGGGGCGCGGTGGCAGCCGGCGGCGCGGCCGTGGGTGTGCTGGCCGGAGGCATCCTGACCCAGTACCTTAACTGGCGCTGGAACTTCTTTGTGAACATACCGGTGGGCATCGCCGTAATTGTCACCGCCTTGCGCATTCTCGGCCGGCACGAATCGACTATCGAGCATAATAACCTCGACCTGCCGGGCGCCGTGCTGGGTACCGGCGGCCTGATGATGCTGGTTTACGCCCTGGTTAAGGCTCCCTCGCACGGCTGGACGGCCCACAGCACACTGCTTTACTTCGCCATCAGCGCCGCCGCCCTGATCGGTTTCATAGTCAACGAAAAGCGTGCTAAGCACCCCTTAATGCCATTGCATATTTTCAAGATCCGCAACCTGTCGGGTGCCGACAGCCTGATGTTCTTTATGACCGCCGGCATGTTCTCGGTCTTTTTCTTCACCACGCTTTACCTACAGCAGGTGCTGGGCTTCACGCCGGTTAAAACCGGCTTTAGCTTCCTGGTGTTACCTGCCATCATCGGCGTTACGGCCACCAACATCCCGCGGCTCATTCAGAAGATCGGCTATAAACCGATCCTGGTGGTGGCCCCGCTAATTGTTTCGTCCGGACTGTTCTGGCTGTCGCATATTCCGGTCGACGGCACCTTCTGGGGCAATGTGGCCCCCGGCATGATGGTCATGGCCCTGGGCATGGGCGCGACTTTTGTTAGCGTGACCATCGCGGCCACCTCGGGCGTGCCGCACCACGAGTCCGGCTTGGCTTCGGGCATTTTGAACACCGCCCAACAAATAGGCGGCGCCACCGGCCTGGCCGTGCTAACGGGCATCGCCGTCTCGGCCAGCAGCCGCTACATAACCAATCTGCATCTGCACTCCGCGCCGACCCATCACCAGCTGGCCGCGGCCACTGTCCACGGCTTCCACGACGGCTACCTGATCGCTTCCTGCTTCGCTCTTACCGCCTCGCTGATCGGTCTGCTGGTCATTCGCAACCAGCCCGCAACCAGCGACCCCAGCCACGCCGCCGCCATGGCTTAAATCTCAGCCAGATCTAAAACCACTATTGATTTCCGTCGATAGCAGGCGTATTTTCATTACAGCGACGCCATAAACTAACGGTGGGCGGAAACGGCCGGCATGCGCGGGCACAACCAAGATCCAACCTCACACAGTTTTCGTAGTTTCCCCTCTGAATTAATCGGGAGGCGCTTTCTGGCCCTCGCCGGATCGGTTTTAGCTCTGGGCGGCACGGCCGTAGCTTTCGCCGAAACTTCAACGCCGGGCACATTACCGCCGGCCGTGGCCGCAGCCGAATGCCCGTTCGATTTATTCTCCGGCCCGGCCGCCGTTTGCGAGGGCGGGCAAATACCGGAAGCCTGCTTGCCGCCACCGGTGCAAGTCGAACTCCAACACGACCAATACCAACCCCAAAAACGTTGGGCGGGCATGGCTATAGCCGCTTCGAGCCGGGCCGAAGAAATTAATCCGGCCACCCTAATACCGCACCTGGAAGTCGGTAGCGAAGAGGATGGTGGCGAAGTAAACAATAACCAAGACCATGCCATCGCCGACTTTGCCCTCACCAAAGCCATCGATTTCCAACAGGAACGCTTTATAGTCTGGGCCAACAAATGGCGCTTTAAAAAACGTCGCGAAGCCCTGGGCGCGGCGGTTAACTCGGCTGAAGCCTGTGGCGAAGACGTCCAACTAACACTGTCTTGCGACAAAACCACCTGGACGCCCGACAAGTGGGTAAAACACGTTACCTCCATCGCCAAATACTTCGCCAACAAGGTCCAAACGATCGGTGTTTGCAACGAACCCAACCTGAAAGGCTGGCTTAAGGCCATGCCACACAAAACACTGGCCCAAACCTATCATTTTATGTACGAAAAAGCCTACCCGATCCTGCGCCGCTTTAACACCAATGCCAAAATCCTGTTCGGCGAGCTAAGCTCCCTGCAATACCCGCTGGTTTTCCTCAACAAGGCCCTAAAAAGATTACCCGGCGAAAAGAAGGGCCATCCCATTATCGCCGACGGCATCGCTTATCACATATGGGACTGGCGCAAAGCCGCCAGAAAGGGGCAAGTCAGCCCGACTTCCAGGATTGTCAGCGGTTACGCCATTCCGGTCATTGAAAAGACGGTTGACCGGGTTTTTACCAACGGCCAGATTGTTATGCCGCACGGCAGTAAGCAGGAACCGCGGCTTTATTACGACGAAGCCGGCCAGATGGTGCGGGCCACCGGCAGTATGCGCGACCGGAATATATCCCAAGACGATGCCGCCCACCGTGACACCAACCTGCTCGACCGTCTATGTGGCAGAATCAAGGCCGCCTCGGTTTCTTTTTACGGGCTGATCCAGACGCCCAAGAGCGTCCAGGCCAACGGCGACCACTGGGACAGCTCGATGGTCGATCGCAAGGGCCGGCTGGACCGCGCCGCCTACGCCATCTACGCCTGGATCAAAGCCCACCCCGGCTGTCTGATAGGCAACACCGCCAATTCAAACTCGACGCCCCTTGGCCTAAAGACTAGAACAGCACCCGGCGCGATACCTGTAACCAGCCCTTAAAAGTGGTATAGTAAGAATAGCCAGTGCAGCACAAGCACTTGCATTTATGTCATTAATATGATAGAATTGTTAATCTAATCCACTTAACGGGTTGGGAAACACTATGTTTACAGGTCAACCAGCTATAGAACAGGGCTTTAGCCCCGGCCGGGTATTTAACAAAGCCGCGGCTTTAGGCGGTATGTTATTTACCTTCATGGGTCCCGGAACCGCTCTGGCCGGCAGAGCTCACGAATCAAGTCGGGCCGTACCAAAGACTATCGGTCATTTGTACACTTCTGCGAACCCTGGTGATGTTATGCATTCTATGCAGGCAGACCTGCTTCCGGGCGAGAGCATCAACGCTGACGCAATTGTCCTAAGCGCCAGTACCATAGATGCTCAAGGTTCGTGCGACCAGGGCACCACGATTCGCACCATACACAGCGGTCCGGACAAAATTGAAAAAGTTATGTGCGACGGCCAGCAAGAAACCGACCCCAGTACCACAGGTTCAAGTACACAAACACCTTATCAAAAAGAACTGAACTTGATAGGAGGCCATATTGTCTCGAGCATTCCTGGTCATAGCATGGATGTAAAAGACAAAAGTATATCAGTTTCAAAGTCAGGCATAAATGCTACTTTCTTTTGCCCCAAGCCCAGTACTTTGCGTGCGGCGACTTCGCCAAAAAAGATTACTGTCTCGCCGAATAACTCCGCTAGCTGGAGTTATTGCGACGCCCAAAATATCTCTACCGTAGAAAACCCAGTCAACCTACAAGCCCCTCGCTATAAGCGTGCCTTAAGCCGTTTCTTAAGTGATAACAATAACTTCAAAAAATGGGCCGGGGATACATCTGTTGTGGATGTTTTCAACACCTGCCCCGATCAGCCTAATAAATTTCCCGCAAATCCCTCTTTTAAGTATAGTGGCCAAACCGCAAAAGCAAGTTTCTACCCTGAGTACTACGAGTCTTACTGCTATCTCGTGGGCCAAAACACTGAGCAAGTGAGCGTTCAAGCAAAGTCCAAAAACTCATCTACCTATAAGGAAGTAGGAAAACAAGTAGTTCATATCAACGGGCTTAAAAATGTTCTTTATGGCGACTACAGCGGTGGAGAATCAGCACCTAATCAAAGACAAGTGGTTACTATAGCCGGGCTTGGAAATGTATGCAGAAAGTACGCGGGGGCTGAACTAAGAATAAAAGTCGCCGACAAATTTACACCCTTCCGAGGCCAGACTTACCAGCATGCAGGCAGTGCTACTGGCTCCTCAACGGGCATGCGCGCAGGACATCATGTATATTACAGCTCTTCCAAAGCTGTTTGCTAAATCAACGATCTTTACTTCTATAGCTTAAGCACGATATACTTCAGGCTGAAAGGGAAAATATATGCCTCCAGCCAAGGCCAACAAAGAGCTACGTTTATTTTCTGGTAGAAAGCCGTGGCTTAAGATTGTTATTGCTACAATTGTTATAATTGCTCCTTTATCACTGGCTTCTCTTATTATTTACAAACAGCATACCCATAAAAATATTAGTTCTACAGACCTAACCAGCTTGATCAACACTGGAGATTGTAGCAAAGGCATTAAAGCTACCGACAACAACTCGGCGGTTAGCAAGAGCCTTGACAGCCAAATCGCCATTGAAAGCTACAGGGCCGAATGTTTTCGTCATTTGGCCCGCTATGACAAGGCCCTTAAATCTTATGGCCTTTTAAAGAGCTACTATATAAAAAAAGGCGACAGTAATTCAGTTGCCATAGTAAACACGGCTATCACTACAGTTAAAAACACCATGCAATATCCCAAAGAGATGCAATATCATAGAACTAGTGCAACATCTGCAAGTAAAACTAACGATTAATTCATGAGCTATCGTAAAGTCACCAGATCCATTATCGTAAACAGCCTGAGGCTAGCCTTGTTGACGGGTATTTTTTGGCATTTCACTGGAACAATTCACGCGATTAACACAACTTCAACCTACCCAACCGGCGCTGTTGCAGACGTAGCTATATACGGACCACATTCAGGCATATCAGCACCGACTTCCTACTTTCAGATCACCACTCTAGCAACATATAACGGCACCATCAGCGTTAGCCTCACGGGAGCGTGTAGCTATAGGAGCGCGGGAGCTTTTGGTCTCAAAGCTACTCTGATAAATCCAGGGTCAGGATCAACGCTAGCAAGTGATAGTACCGCTAGCTGTAATCCAGGAGACAACGACTTAACTCTGAGCGATGTCAGCGCAAGAGGCTTACCTACTCCAGATAAATATGACCAGAAGCTTAAGACGCTTTACCTGAGAGTGGATAAAATTAACGGTGAAGGCCACCATCAATTCCATGTAAGTGCGACCGCTGACCAAAGTTCAAATATTGAAGTTTCATACCTGGACGATAGCGATTACGCGCACCAAACTTTTAATGACAATAGCTCCTTAGGCATATGGATGCAAGGTAGCACAAAGTTCTTCTTTAGACCGAGTTGCGATGTAAGCGATGGGCAAACCTTTTATCTAAAATGGAAAGATGCTGACGTCAACCTTTATGATGTAAATGGCCTAATTCAGCACAACGATCTACACACCGCACTCCTAGAGCTGAACAGAAGTGACCACTCAATTCACAAAGTGGTGTGGTCAATGGACGGTACTGACATGCTATCTAGTTCTAACCCGCCAAACGCACAACGTGCAATCGGAGGTGCCGATAATAGTTACCCTCCTGGAAGGAACGATGGCAATAATCAAGTTAACGGCAGGACCTACGATTTTTCTAATCAAATTCGGTATAGTGACCCCATTTCAATAGACACAAACTACGATTATGAATGGACGTGGTCGAACGTGGATGCTAACGCCATGCAAGTATACGTACCTTTTAGTCAAAACAGCTATTCTAATGATATAAGGTGCGAGCATCCGCCCGCAGGAGGTATATATTCTCTTCAGTGT
Source organism: uncultured Candidatus Saccharibacteria bacterium (assembly GCA_964426315.1). Lineage (GTDB taxonomy): Bacteria > Patescibacteriota > Saccharimonadia > Saccharimonadales > UBA4665 > UBA5150. Next base: position 8,017 of record CAYRPQ010000011.1, on the reverse strand, counting down.
TCATACATTAAGGGATGGGTTGCCGATCCAGATACAACTGACGCAGTGCAATATAGAATATTGCGTAACAGCACTACGATAGCATCTGGCACTGCTGATATTGACGGTGTTCCGGGGCACGACAACCACAGCTTTAAAGTCGACAACATAGATCTATCGCATTACCTTACAAATAACTATACATATTATCTACAAACTAAGAATGTCACTCCGTATGGCACGACCGACTCGGGTTGGACGACTGTTGACGGCCTAAGCGTTGCCAGGGATTGTAGTAATCCCGACCCGCCGCCAAATGTGCTACTTAGCAGTGACTGCGACGTGGCGCATATATATATGCAAGATGATAATTCCACCGGCTCGCTCACCTATACGGTATCCGCGAGCCCCGCTAACTGGGATGGGCAGGGTGGTGACTGGCCGGGCGTGCTGTACAAATGGGTGAAACTTAACGAGTCTGGGCCAGATGCCCAGTTATTTGATGTAGCACTGCCAAAAGCTGTCCTTAATAAGGGTTGGATAGTGACTGTTAACGTGGATAACGCATTGCCGGGCGGGGCCGCACAGGCCTGGCCAGGGCAGGGAGTTTCTAAGACTTACCCCGTCCCACCCTCAGAACCGGGATCGTGTTACCAGGCGACTTGTAGCCTCAGAGTGATCGGCAATGTGCCGGGCGGGGGTGATGGTGATGTCATAGCTGGGCAAGACTTCACAGAACAAGTAACCATCAACAATACCGGGCCCGGAACTTTATGGTCGAGTGCTCCTGAGCAGAATGGCAATTCCCATAGCCTATCTGCTACGCAACAGCCAAATACTGACTTTAATGATAGTTCGAGTTACCAGCATCATGAGGCCAACCAAGACATTCCCATAGGCCAGTCAGCAGTGGTTACTATCCATCACACTGCGCCCAACTCGATCAATACATATACTAATCTGCAGTACTATGTCGATTACGAAGGTTGGGGTTCAATTAGTGCGGTGCCGGCTTGTTCAGGAACAGTTCGCACCTACCAGCACTTTACGATTACGCCTCAAACTACGCTCAGCACAAGTGGTGACAGCCAGGATCCGGGCACAATAACCTACAAAAACATCAGTCATAACACCGAAGGGCCCAGTGTTTCAGCCACGGCTGACACAAAGCTGACCAAAAAACCCGTCGGCGGAGCGACCCAAGATGCTGACGGGCCACACCACACCCAGCAAGTCTATGGTACGGCGGACGGCCCGACCAATACGTGGTCCTATGCATCCGGACCGGCTACGCCCGGAGTCAAGTACTGTTCAACGGTAACGATTACCAACTCCACCGGGTGGCTTGGTCCGAACGGTACTATCCTGAGTCCTGCTCCGGGTACCGATACCGCAGGCTGTTTCACTGTTGTTAATGAGCCCTACGCCCACTTTCTGGGCAGTGACGTGTCGGCCGGCGGGGGCTTTAAGACTTCAACCGCAACAACCGGACCAACCGGACTGCCCGTGGCCGCGGGTAGTTGTACTACCGTTTCCCCCGCGGGTTCTATCAAGACCTATACTCGCGACGTTGGCTTTAACGGTGGTGGTAGCGGCGCCCCCCCAGTAGGATCCGGCGTGCAAATCGGCGCTTTGTCGATCGGGCCAATCGAGGGCTTTAACAGTGCCCAGTTGCGTGGTTCGTCACCGACCGGTTCAACCGGCCTGAGTTTTGCCAATACGGCTAACGTGGGCGGTGGGTCACTGCCCAACCCGACTTTGGGTGGCAACCTGGCAGGCACGCACTGTGTACCTGACTATTTCTCAACCAAGCCCAAGACCGGCATAACGGCCGACAGCAGTAACGGTCCTATAAGTCTAACCGGTATGAGTGGCACTAAGTATTACACGCCGGCCAGCAGAACCCTGGTGATTAATGGCGGTACCATCAACAACGATACGAACCTGGTGATTTATGTCAGCGGGAACGTGCGCATCACCGCACCGATTACCTATGCTAACGCCGATACGCTCAATGGGTGGGGCGGCCTGGAGCATATTCCATCGCTATATATCATTGCCGCACCCGACAGCACTCCCGCGGTTAATAGCGGTAATGTCTACATCGACCCGGGCGTCAACCAGTTAGATGGCATCTATGTGGCCCAGCCGGAGCCGAACACCAACCGCGGCGGCGGCATCTACACCTGCGCCAACGGCACCAGCCGTTTCAGCTACGCCCAGATGCTCGGTAATTGCCATAGCCAGCTTGTGGTCAACGGCGCCTTCGTGGCCTGGCAGGCCTACCTCGACCGGTCGTTCGGCTCACTGCGCAACAGCTCGAGCGGTGAGTATTACCAGAAGGGAAGCAACAAAGCGTGCGGCGATAGCGGCAATACCACCTTTGGCGACTGTGCCGGCGAGATCTTCAACTTCAGTCCCGAGCTTTACCTGACTCAACCGCCGATGGACTCGATCGGTGGTCCGACCAGTGGCATATATGATTCACTGACCAGCCTGTCGCCCGTTCTCTAGTTGCTTATGGTATAATTCAGGCTGAATAAGTGGGCAATTCTATTAAAATTAAAATGCAATCACCAGCCACAGCCAACGTTATCTTATTAACAGATGTCGCTTATGCTAAAATAGGAGCGTTATGAGCTCATTATTTAGCGGCCTAGGCGGTAACTCGGAATTCTTTGGCTTGGACATCGGTACAACGGCCGTGAGATTAGTGGAACTGCGCGGTTCAAGCAAGCCCAAAGCCCTGGTTAAATATGCTTACGTGCCGCTTGACGGCACGCTGGCTATGAGCGATTCCAAGGGCGACCAGCAGAAGCTGGCCAAAATTATCGGTGACCTGGTATCGCAAGCCAAAGTTAACACTAAGAACGTGGCAGTGGGCATTCCTTCCAGCCGGGTTTTCACCACCGTAGCTGATGTCGAGCGCCTGTCGTCGGCCGAGCTTGACGAAGCTATCCGTTACCAGGCCGACGCCCTTATCCCGACGCCGCTGGCCGAATCGAAAATCGATTGGGCGCTGATTGGCGATTCGCCGGCCGACAAAACCAAGCAGGAAATCCTGCTCAGCAGTGTGCCCAATAACTTCGTGGAACGCACCCTGGACATGCTGGAATCGGTGGGCCTGAACGTTATCGCTTTCGAGCCCGACAACCTGGCCATGGCCCGGGCATTGGCCGCTCCGGATAATGCGCCCCAACTATTGCTTGACGTTGGCCGCCGGGCAACAGACCTGGTGATTATGTTCAACGACGCACCCCACCTGACGCGCAGTATCCCGACCGGTGTAGAAGCCATCGTCAAGGCGGCTACCCAAAACCTTAACATCGACCAGAAGCAGGCTGAGCAGTTCGTATTTAAGTTTGGCCTTAGCAAAGACAAGCTGGAGGGCCAGGTGCACCAGGCCATAAGCGGCACCGTTGACATGCTGAACTCGGAAATCGAAAAGTCCATCAAGTTCTTCCAGGCTCGTTATAAGACCTCCAAGCTGGACAGGATCATAGTTACTGGCGGCGCTTCGGTTATACCGGAATTCCCGCTGTATCTGGCCAATAAGTTTAATATGAATGTCGAGATCGGTAATGCCTGGGCTAATGTCAGCTTCAGCCGTGACCGGCTGAACGAGCTGGCGGCTATCTCCAACCAGTTCGGCGTGGCAGTCGGCTTGGCCGAGAGGGAATCGTCATGATACAGCTCAACCTCTTGCCGGACGTAAAGCTGGAATATATAAAGGCCCAGAGTCATCGACGACTGGTGATCGGTATTTCGGTGCTGGCCAGTGTCGTAGCGGCGGCCCTGCTGATCCTGCTCTATAGCGTTAATTTATTGCAAAAACACCACCTCAGCGATCTCAACCGTGACATTGCCACCGAGAGTAGCCAATTGCGGAATAAGCCCGACATTAACAAGATCCTGACGGTTCAAAATCAACTCAAAAGCCTGACCGCCCTGCACAGTGCCAAGCCGGCGGCCTCCAGGCTGTTCGATGATCTTAATAGCGTTACGCCTGCGCAGGTCAGCATATCCAGTTTTGAAATCGACTTCACTAAGCAGACTGTCACACTAACCGGGGCCTCCGACAGCCTTAGCAGTGTGAACAAATATGTCGACACCCTCAAGTTCACCACTTACACTACCGCTGACAAGACACCGGCCGCCAATGCCTTTAAAAACGTGGTGCTGGCCGGCTTCAGTCTTGCCGGTAACTCCCAGGACGCCGCTCATGCCGCTTCCTATTCAATAACGCTGGCTTACGACCCGCCAATTTTTGACATTACAAAGACTGTCAAACTGTCGGTGCCGAATCAGGTTACAACGCGTTCCGAACTGAACCAGGCGTCTAACCTGTTCCAGGCTTCTAATAACGCGCCGGCCACTACGGGGGGACAATAAGATGGCAAAGATGGAAATCTCGACTAAGCGGCTGGCGATCACCAAGGCCAACGCCCAGATGGTAATAATCGTGGCGGCGGCTTCATTCGTGGCAATTTTCTGCCTGGTCGCGTCGCATGCCGTCTTCAGCCAGAACTCTTACCAGTCCCGTGTTAATGCGGCTAAGGAAAAGGCTCATCTACAACTCAAAAAGAACCTCGACGCCTTTAACAGCCTGGTCGCGTCCTACCAAACGTTTGATAGCGCTCACACCAATGTTATTGGCGGCAATGCCGCCGGCAGTGGCGATAACCAGGGCAGTAACAGCAAGATAATTCTTGACGCCCTGCCTAGTAGTTATGACTTTCCGGCGCTAACATCCAGCCTCGAAAAGTTGTTGGCCGACCAGCATTTTAAAGTCGGCGGCATTACCGGTACCGACGACCAGGTTAACCAGCAGACCAATATATCCAGCCCGACGCCGCAACCGGTCGCCATACCGTTCTCGTTTAGCGTTAGCCAGGCCGACTACATTTCAGTCCAACAGCTTGTAAGCACCCTGGAACATTCCATCAGGCCGATTCAAGTTGATTCCATCAACTTATCGGGCGATGCCAGCAGTATGTCGGTGACGGTTACCGCTCACACTTACTACCAGCCCGGCAAAACCGTCAGCATAATCCAGAAGGTCATAAAATGAAGCAAAAAGATATTGCCTTAATAGTGATTGTGGTGTTGATTAGCGCCATATTCTCGCTGTTCGTTTCTAATGCTATTTTCGCATCGCCGAAAAACCGACAACAGTCGGTAGAGACCGTCCAACCGATAACTGCCGAGTTCCCGGCGCCAGACAAGCAGTTTTTCAATGATAAAGCCGTCGACCCGACCAAAGTCATTACCATCGGCCAGAACGCCAATCCCGATCCCTTTAGCGGCTCGTCACAGTAAGGAGCGCCGGCATGAGCGTTCTATCCGAAGCCACCGAACAGCAAGTCCAGGAGGCTCTAGTTACCAGCGGCATGTTAACTGCCGACAAGTTGGCCGAGGCCCAGGCGGCCGCCGAAAAAGACGGCCAGCCGCTGTTCAGCTACATGGTCAAGAACGGCTACATAACCGATGAACAGCTAACCAAAGCCCATGCCACGGTCACCAAAGTACCTTATGTTAACCTAACCCAGGCCCGGGTTGACCCGAGCGTGCTCAAACTATTGCCCCAGGACATCGCCGAACGCTACATGGCCGTGCCTTTGGGCCAGATGCAACACCGGCTGGTGGTGGCCATGCTCGATGCCGACAACGTCCAGGCCGTGGACTTCCTGAGCAACCGCATCGGCAAACCGCTTAAAGTTTACGTGGCGTCTGAAACCGGTATTCGCCAGGTGCTCAAACAGTACGATGCTCGCCTGGACACCCAGATGGAACAGCTTAACAGCAACCTGAAGGCCGAAGCCGCCGGCGAGGCCGCGGCGGGCGGGGTGACAGTGGCGACGGGCAAAGACAAGGCCATAGCCATAAAAGACTTGGTGGAAGATTCGCCAATCAGCAAGGCCTTGAGCGCCATCCTGGAGTTCGCCGCCCGTAATCGTGCCAGCGACGTTCACATAGAACCCCTCGAAAAGGAAGTTAAGGTACGTTGCCGCATCGACGGCGTTCTGCGTGAAGTTATGCGCCTGCCCAAGAACACCGAGGCGGCCTTAATATCGCGCATCAAGATTTTATCCAACCTGAAAATCGACGAACACCGCACCCCACAGGACGGCGGCTTTACCATTAACGTCGATGACAAAACGATCGACCTGCGTATCGCCATCGCCCCGATCGTCTGGGGCGAGCAGATCGTTATTCGTCTGTTAGACAAGTCGGGCACCTCACTAAAGCTGGAAGATATGGGCTACACCGGCAGAGCCCTGCGTACCATTCGCGAAAATCTTAAGCGCCCCAATGGCATGGTACTGACCAGCGGCCCGACCGGTTCCGGCAAGTCGACTTCGCTCTACGCCCTCATCCAGGAAATTAAGAACGATGCCGTGAACATCGTCACGCTGGAAGACCCCGTCGAATATAAAATGGACGGCATTAACCAGATCCAGGTTAACCCTGAAGTCGGCTTGACCTTCGCCTCGGGCCTGCGCAGTATATTGCGCCAGGACCCTGATATCGTCATGGTCGGCGAAATCCGCGATAGTGAAACCGCCCAGTTGGCGGTGCAGGCCGCCCTGACCGGACACCTGGTCTTCAGCACCCTGCACACCAACAGCGCCGCCGGCATTCTGCCGCGCCTTTTGGATATGGGCATCGAGCCTTTCCTGATCGCCAGTACCGTCCACACCGTCATCGGCCAGCGCCTGGTACGACGCATCGCCGACACGGGTAAGCAAACCTATCAATCCTCGGCGCCCGAGGCGGCCGCCATCCAGGCCGCTATCGGCACCTTATTACCGGCCACCGCCGAGCAGGAAGCGGCTGCGGCGGCTGACCTGGGATATAAAAGCTTGCCCTTGGCGAACCAAACCGCTTATACTTTAACCAAGGGCACCGATAGCCCCGACGCGCCCGGTGGTTACCGGGGCCGCATGGGCCTGTACGAGGTCTTCGAAGTTTCAGAGGCCATCCAGGCCTTGATCATGAAACGGGCCAGTAGCGCCGACATCGAGAAAGCCGCCCAGGCCGAAGGCATGATCAACATGCGCCAGGACGGCTACCTGAAAGCCTTAAACGGCTTGACCACGATAGAAGAAATAAACCGCGTGGCCGCCGAGGATAACGCGTAATGTCAGGAAGGGTGGAACATGGCAGGATCAGCACAACCTAGAATCGAAGTTCTGTTAGACGAAGTCATCAAGAAAAAGGCTTCCGATCTGCACCTTCAGGTCAGTCTGCCGCCGATGCTAAGGGTGGACGGTTCGCTGACGCCTATAAACGGTGCCGATCCGCTCGACGAAGAGGCCGTCGAAGCGCTGGTTTTCTCGATCCTGGACGAAGACCAGAAGCAGATTCTATTAAAAGACAAGGAATTCGACTTTAGTTTCGCCTACGGCGACCTGGGGCGGTTCCGCGTTAACGCCTTCCATGAACGGGGCAACATGGCCGCCGCCCTGCGCCTGATTCCCAACGAAATCCTCAGCATCGAACAGCTCGGCCTGCCGCAGATAGTCAATAGTTTTTCGGAGTTTCCGCGTGGCCTGGTGCTGGTAACCGGCCCGACCGGCTCGGGTAAATCAACTTCGCTGGCGGCCATGATCAGTAAGATCAACCAGGAGCAAGCCAAGCACGTCATTACCATCGAAGATCCAATCGAATACACTCACAAGTCGCAGAAATCTGTAGTCGTACAACGCGAAGTTCACTACGATACCTACAGCTTCAGCGCCGCTTTGCGATCGGCTCTACGCGAAGATCCCGACGTGGTGCTGATCGGCGAAATGCGCGACCTGGAAACTATTGCCAGCGCCATAACCATCGCCGAAACCGGCCACCTGGTGTTCGCCACCCTGCACACCAACAGCGCCTCACAGTCGATCGACCGCATGATTGATGTTTTCCCGCCGCACCAGCAACCACAAATCCGCGCCCAACTGAGCAACATCCTAATGGCCATTGTTTCCCAGCGCCTGGTGCCGGCCATTGGCGGGGGCAGGGTAGCCGCCGCCGAAATCCTGATAGCCAA
>CAYRPQ010000010.1:0-16583 GCA_964426315.1 uncultured Candidatus Saccharibacteria bacterium | reverse complement strand
TTTCGTGTAGGTCTAAAGCTAGTTCGCGCTTCTTATCACTCATGCCTCTGCTCCTGTCTTATGATGGTTAATTTCGTCGCGCAGTTTAAGGGCCTCGGCGCGGGCGGCGTCGGCGAAGTCTTCGCCGTTTGAAGCATAAATAATTGAGCGACCGGCATTGATGATCAGGTTATTGCCGCCGGCTTTGATGGTAGCCTCGAGGTCGCCGCCCTGGGCGCCGATGCCGGGCACCAGCAGGAACATGTCGTCGCCAACGACTTCGCGGATCTCGGCCATTTCTTTAGGCGTGGTAGCGCCGACTACCAGCAGGCAGTTGCCGTTGGTGTTGCAATCTTTAGCGACGTTTTCGGCGACTTGCAGGTAGAGTTTGCGGCCGTTAACCTCCAGGTCCTGGAATTCGTCGGCCCCGTCGTTGGACATGCGGCACAACACTATAACACCCTTGTCTTTGTAGTCCAGGAACGATTGCATGGCTGAGCGCCCCTCGTAAGGCTGAACCGTTACGGCATCCGCACCCAGGTAGTCGAAGGCGAACTTGGCGTAGTGGTCGTTGGTGTTGCCGATGTCGCCGCGCTTAAAGTCGAGAATGATCGAAAGTTCGGGGTAATTCTGACGAATGTAGTCGCAGGTTTGCTTGAGTTCGGTGATGCCCTCGGGGCCGCGCGACTCGTAAAAGGCCGAGTTGGGCTTGTAGGCGCAGACCAGATCGGCAGTAGCGTCGATAATGGCTTTGTTGAAGGCGAAATAGGGTGATTCGACGTCACGAAGGTTGGTCGGAAGTTTATCGAGGTCGGGGTCTAGGCCGACGCATAATAGCGAGTTGTTATGGCTTTGGCTGGCTCGCAGTTTGTTCAGAAAATCCATAGGCTCCCGCGCTGTTTTCATCTATTATATAGATAGTTACCTGAGGAGCCAAACATGCCCAAGCAACCGGCCACGCTTTTTGACCCGGCCAAAACTTTCGACGACAATTTCGACCACGGGCCGTTCCCCAGCGATGGCGTCTACCAGGACGAGGGCGAGCCTTCATACTCCTTTTTAAGTCACAAATTGTACGCGCCGTTCGGCATTGCTGCCGGCTCGTTGCCCACCAGCAAGCACGTCGGCGCCGCTTTTAAGAAGGGTTTTGACGTGGTTTGCTACAAAACCCAACGCAGTGTGCCGTTTAAGGTTAACGACTGGCCCAACGTGACATATCTGGACGTGAAGGGCGATTTAACGCTTGAAAAAGCCGCCGAGCCCATCGTAGGCCACATAGAATCCGACCAGCCGGTCGAAGAGCTGACCATTACCAACTCTTTTGGCAACCCCTCGCGCGGGCCGGAGTTCTGGATTGAGGATATGAAGAAGGCCGTGGCCGCGCAAGGCAAGGGACAGTTACTGATCGCCAGTGTTGTTGGCACCATCCAGGACGGCTTCAGCAGTGAAGATTATTACGACGATTTCGCCAAGGCCGCCAAGCAGGCCGTTAGCGCCGGCGTGCCGGTGATAGAGATCAACCTGTCTTGCCCCAACGTCGCCAACGAGGGCATTCTTTGTTACAGCCCAGAGGCCGTTACCGACATTTGCCGTCGCGTTAAAGCAGAGATAGGCGACACGCCGCTAGTAGCTAAAATCGGCTATTTCAGTCCTGAGCAACAGCCACTACTGGAACGTATCCTGAAAGACACAACCCAATACGTGGCGGCTTGGTCGGTTATTAACACTATCGTGGCGACAGTGGTGGACGAAAAAGGCGAACAGCTACTGCCGGGCCCCGGCCGGCTGAAGAGTGGCGCCTGCGGCGCCGGCATCAAGTGGGCCGGCATCGATATGGTCAAGCGGCTTCACAAACTGCGAAAAGAGCAGGGTTATAAGTACGAAATCATCGGTGTTGGCGGCGTTATGAAGCCGGCTGACTTTCACGACTACCGAGAGGCCGGCGCCGACGTCGTCCAATCCGTCACGGCCGCTATGTGGAACGACCAGCTGGCGGTCCAGGTCAAAGCCTCGCTCTAGCCCCTCTGTGCTACCATAGAAGTAGTCATGAGAACGTCTTCCTATCAGCCTATTTACGACATTACCAAAACGTTCGAAGAAAACCTGGCGCTCGGCCCCAACCCCAAGTACATAGCCACCATCAAGGCCGCGGCCAGCAAAAAAAGCTACAAGTTCCTCGGCTACAAAGTGAATTCGCCGTTCGGCTCGGCGGCCGCGCCCACCGGCGCCGACAGCCACTTCATAAAAACCATGTTCGATAATGGCTACGACATTGTCACCACCAAAACCCGGCGCAGTGTTTACTACCGGCCGAACCCGTTTCCCAACATCGTGCACATCGTGCCCGGCAAAATCCTTAAAAACCACGACTTTAAGGCTTTGCCCGACCGCACCACCGCCAAATCGAGCGACTACGCCACGCTAACCATCGCCAACTCCTACGGCAACAACTCGCTCGACCCGCGCTATTGGGTACCCGACGCCGAAAAAGCCAACACCCACGCCGGTAAGGGCCAGTTATTGATAACCAGCGTTGTCGGCACCATCCAGCCCGGTTTTAGCACTGAGGATTATTACCGTGACTTCGCGACTACGGCCACGCTGGCTAAAAACAGTGGTGCCAAAGCCATCGAGATAAATTTTTCGTGCCCTAACGTGCTGAACGAGGGCGTGTTGTGTTACGACCCGATGGCCGTCGGATTGGTCTGCGAGATTGTCAAACAAGCGGTCGGCAGTACGCCGATCATTGCCAAGATAGGCTACTTTCCGCCCACCGAACAGGCCCTGTTAAAGCACGTCGTCCAGGCGGCCGCGCCGCACGTGGCGGCCATCAGCGGCATCAACACCTTCGCCGCGCCGGTTTACGACGCCAAGGGCAACCAGGCCTTGCCGGGTAGGGGACGCCTCAAGGCCGGCCTATCCGGGCACGCCATTAAAGACCTCGGCCTGGACATGACCAGGCGCCTGTACGACATACGCGAAAGGCACGAATACGGCTACGAAATTATCGGCGTGGGCGGCGTGCTGACGCCCAAAGACTTCCAAGAATACCGCCAGGCCGGCGCCGACGCCGTTATGTCTGCCACCGGCGCCATCTGGAACGCCAATCTCGCCAACCAGATCAAAAAAAAGCAGCTAGATTTTAGCGGCCACGCCTAGACCGATACTTACGCAACCGGTTAAGATAATAGCCCCGACGACCAGTTTTTCATAAAGCTTAACATTGACGTGGCCAATAAGCCTGGTGCCGAATATATTGCCGACTATAACAACCGGTACGAGCAGGGCGAAAGTGCCGGCGACCTGGCTGTTAAAAGTCTGTGGGCGCAGATAATGTATGGCCGTCAGGCTGGACAGGTTGACCACAATGAACATAGCCGCCATATTTTGCCTGATCTGCTCCGCCGTAACGGTATGGGTTCTTAGCCACATTACCATCGGCGGCGCGCCGTTGGCGGCCGTAGCGTTGAACAGGCCCGCCAAAAAGCCGGCTACATTGATACCACGAGTCACGCCCAGCTGGCGGGTTGGTTTGGGCAAGGCATACTGCTGGACAAGGATGGCAACGATCACGATCGCCCCCAGAATGATCTGCAAGAGGGATTTATCGATGCGGGTGACTATGTAAGCCCCGAGCAATAGTCCGGGTATGGCCGCCAGGAAGATGCGGGCTATGACCATGGGCATTATGACGCTCCGGCGCCTAACCTGCGCTTGGGACACGATGATGATACAGGAAAGAGTACCGACGAAGATGGTGGTAACGACCGCCACCGGCGGTGAAAAGAAGATCAGCGCTACCGGTGACAGGAACGGGGCTATGCCAAAGCCAACGACTCTCTGCGTGAGAACTCCTATCAGCGCGAACACCGCAATGATAATCGCTTCGGTCGTCACGCTCGCTCCTGAACTTCCAAATGGCTTAACACTGACTCAACCGTTGCTTCGAGCAACACGCCAGGGCGACCCGAAGAAGCATAAACGAACGACTTAACTTCTTTAAAGCCAAGTTTTTTGTAGTACTCAATTAAGCCAGTCAACTCTGACACCGTGTCACAACGTATAAGAGTTTTGTGGCGCTTTTGGGCTGCCTGTAGGGCAAACTTGAGTAACTCTAGGGGTTCATCCGGCTCGGCGCCGGCAGGGTCTTTCATCCATTTGTAGAAATAAAGAGCCCTACCGTCATTATTATCGTCGCCCCACTGGCCGACATCTTCGTTAAAGGCGATCATCGATGTAATATGACCGGATTCGTCACGAATTACATGGCACTCACCGCGTTCTAGCTGTAAACGAAATTGCTCATACACGTAATCCATCATGGTCCACAGGCGGACGCCGGCTCTCTTAATGCTATATTGGTTAGCCCGATCCAGAAGCTCCTTTAGCTCTGAAAAGTCCTTGCTGTTGGCTTGGGTAATAGCGGAGTGGCTCATAGAGCATTAAACTTTATAGAAACAAGGCTCTTTTACCGTTGGTGGTGGCGATTTCAAGCAGTGCGTCCATGTCATAAGTGTGCGTCGCTTCGAGCAGGATGCGCAGTTCGGTCCACATGTCGCCGTCGCTGAAGGGCTTGTAGATGTCGGCGATGTCGTCGGTGCCAATGGCCACGCGGACACCTGCCGGGATCATCTCGTCTATCGGCGTTACCGAGTTATGCGACGGCACCAGTGTTTCGCTCCGGCGGGCGTCGATCCAGGCCGAAGGGCAGGCAACCACTGTTATGTCTTGCTCGATAAGCTCTTTATAGATCTTCTCGCGATAAGACTTCTTTTGAGCCGCCAAGGATATGCAGTGGATGGCCGTAACCTTACCCTTGTAATCGTGCTCACGTGTTTTATTAATAAGCAGTTCGGTGTCTTTTTGTTCGGGGTCGTTGTATTGGTCGACATGCACGTGCAGGGGTTTATTATGCTTTTTGGCGGTTTCGAATAAGATGTCGAGGTGTTCTGCCTTGCGGTCGACGCCGATCTTGATTTTGCTGTCGCGCTCGGGCAGGCCGCCGATAATATCAACAAAGCTGGCCGCCTTCTCAAACCATTTGCGGTCTTCCGGATTGTCACCAAAAAAGCCCTTGATTGGCTGGTGGATGAATTTTATGTCTACCTGTCCTTTGTATTTGTCGCGGATGATCTTGGCGGCTTTAAGATTCTTGTCCTCGACGACGCTGTCGCAATCGATAAAAGAGCCGATGGCTTGGACGCCTTGTTCAAGCTGGTTCTCGATAACCTGCGACATATGGCCGACAATCTCATCCACGGTAATTTTGGCCTTGAACTCGTCTGGGTGGTCCCACTTAATGTGAAGCGGATCACCGGTCAGCACGTAATTGTCGTAATTAATAATGTAGCTACGGTCGATGTGGGTGTGGGCGTTGACCCAGCCGCCGTTGGCTTTGATTTTGTCGAGCAGGATTTGTTTGGGATTTATTTGTTGCCAGGCCATTATATTTACTCTAGCACGTTAACCAGGCAGTGGATGCCGCCGCCCGCCTTTTTGAATTCGCTGACATCGACCTCGTGGATGCGCATGCCGATTTTCTTGAGGTCGTCGTGGAAAGATTTGGGAGTATTTTTAGCGATAATGATGTCCTGGCCACTGACGAAGGAGTTGGCAGAGTAGGCCCGGGTGGCCGTTTCGGATAATTCGTAGAGGTTGGGGATCAGGCGTTTCAAAAGGTTCTGCGAATTGCGCGAAAAGGCCGGTGGGTAATAAAAGGCCGTGTCGGCGTTGATCGGCAGGAAGCCCATGTCGAGGTGGTAAAAGAACGGGTCGACCAGCCTGAGCGGCATAACGTCGATCTCCAGTTTCTGTGCCAGTTCCTCGCAGGAGGCCACGCTGGCCCTAAAGCCGGTGCCCACGAACAGCATGTCGCCGCAGAACAGGGCGTCGCCGCCTTCGAAGGGGAAGATGTTAGACAGGGCGCGCAGGCGGAAGTCGTGTTCACGGAACCATTCTCGGTAATACACGCGCTCCGGCTGTCTCTGCTTGTAGCGGAAGTTGGCCAGCAGGATGGCGCCGTCACGGACGATACCCTGGTCGGCGGCGAAAACCATGTCGGGCACGTCGGGGTGCTGGTCGATAACATCGACCTTTATCATCAGCTTTTTCAGTATCTCGACCAGCGTTTGCCACTGTTTCAGCGCCTTGGACGGGTCCACGGAGTAGGGCTGCATGTGCGGGTTAATGACGTATTCGACTGTGAAATAGGTCGGTCGGCAGAGCAGTACGCGCTTAACGGGCTTCGACTTCATCGGCCTATACCTTGGCTTTACTGATCTTGGCTACCATTTCGGCGGCGACCGAAACCGAGGTGATGAGCGGCGTGTTGGTCTTAACGGCTTTTTCGCGGATGATCTGGCCATCGGTCTTTTCTTTGGCCTTGGTGGTGGCCGGGTCTTTGGTGGTCGGGATGTTGATGATCAGGTCGAAGCGGTTAGCGTCCAGCAGGTCGGTCAGGTTGGGCTTGAGCTCGGGGCTGGAGATTTTGTTGACCAGCATGGCCTCGATGCCGTGGCTTTTCAGAAACTTGTAGGTCTTGTAGGTGGCGTAGAGGCGGTAGCCGAGGGAATCGAGGGTTTTCATTTGAGGCAGGAGCTTGAGCTTTTGGGCGCGGCCGCCGACGGCCAGCAGGGCGGTGCGCTGGCGGCGCTGGGCCAATTTCATCTGGAAGGTGTAGTGCTCGATGAAGCCGGCCGAGGCGTTCTGGTTGAACTGGCCGGCGTCTTCCATGAAGGTAGCCAACTTTTCGTCGAAGACGCTGTTGGGGGTTTCGACGGCCACGGCTTCGGCGTGTCCTTTAAAGAGCTTGACGGTGACGGTACCGGTAATCTTGTCATTAACCTTGTCTTCGTAGGCGTTCAGGTCGTCCATTAGCGGCTCGAACCAGAGGGCGCCGTAGCAGAGGTAGGCCCACTTTTCGTCGACTATCGATTTGAATTCGTTTTCGAGCCGGGTGGAGGTGTAGCGTTCCAGGGCTTTGTGGGCCGTAACGATGGTTTCGGCGGCCGGCGCCTCGTAGAGGCCGCGGACCTTCAGGCCGATGATACGGTCTTCCAGAAGGTGGGTGATGCCGATGGCGTGTTGGGCGGCCCGCTTATTGAGCTGTTCGATGATCTTGACCAGCGACATCTGCACGCTGTCGACGGCCACCGGCAGGCCCTTTTCGAACTCGATGGTGATGTATTCCGGCGTGTTCTTGGCTTTTTCGGGGGTCACGCAAATTTGCAGGATCTTTTCCAGCGGTGGGATCAGGGCGGGGTTCTCGATTTCGCCGCCTTCGCCGGTAACGCCCCACATGTTGTCATCATAAGAGTAGGGCTTATCTTTGGTCTGTTTGACGGGGATGCCGTGCTTTTTGCAGTATTCCAGCTGTTCGTCGCGACCCATGCCCCATTCGCGGACCGGCGCGATAATCTTAATGTCGGGGTTCAGCGCCAGGGCCGAGCCTTCCATGCGGATCTGGTCGTTACCTTTGCCGGTGGCGCCGTGGGCGATGGCGTCGGCACCTTCCTGGGCGGCGATTTTGACGGCCCACTTGGCCAGTAGCGGGCGGCCGAGTGGGGTAGATAGGTAGTAACGCCCCTGGTACATGGCGTTGGCGCGGATGCCCTTGGCGATGTACTCTTCGGCGAATTCCTCTTTGGCGTCGATAACCATGGCTTTGATAGCGCCCAGTTTTAGGGCCTTTTTGCGGATTTCTTCAAGGTCGTCGGCTTGCTGGCCGATATCGATGGTCAGAGCAATGACCTCTGCCTTATATTCATCCTGGATCCACTTGACCATCGTCGAGGTATCGAGCCCGCCGGAATACAATAAGACTACTTTTTTAACTTCGCCCTTAATACCCTCGTGCGAAGCGACCTTGACGTACTGGTTGGTTTTGCCCTTGAGTGCCATGTTTTCTCCAAAAAGTTAAGTTATTTTGCCCTGAAACTATGCATTTTTGCTAAATGATAGCCTCAATTGATAAAAAGTGTATATGTTCGCTAACTGCTTGTCAAGCTATGTTACACTAGGGTTATGAACCGGGTTGTGCATCGTACGGGCAAGGGCAGGCGTATCCAATTACTGACCGGCCGCACCCACCCCGCCTTGGCTAACGAGATCGCCGATCGTCTTAAGCTCGATCTGGCCGATATCGAGCTCAGCAACTTCGCCAACGGCGAAGTCCGCTTGAGGGTAAACGAATCCCTGCGCGGCAACGATGTTTTTATAATTCAAGCCCATTACGGACGGGTCAACGAGTCGATTATCGAACAGCTGATGATGATTGACGCCGCCAAGCGGGCTTCGGCCCGCAGTATCACGGCGGTGTGCCCGTTCCTAGGCTACGCCCGCCAAGACCGCAAAGCCGGGGGCCGCGAACCAATCGCGGCCCGTTTAATAGTTGACTTGCTGAGCGTGGCCGGCGCCGACCGCATTATGAGCGTCGACCTGCACTCCGGCCAAACCCAGGGCTTCTTCGACGGCCCGTTCGACCACCTCATAGCCATGCCGCTCTTTAAGAAGTACATCCGCGAGAACCTCGACCTCAAAAACATCGTCATGGTTGCGCCCGACGCCGGCCGGGTGAAGATGGCCGAGCGCTACAGCACCAGCTTGGGTTGCGAGCTAGCCATTATTCACAAGCACCGATCGACCGCCACGAAGAACGTATCCGAAGCACGCTACCTGATCGGCGACGTTAAGGGCAAGCTCTGCATTACTGTAGACGACATGATCGACACCGCCGGCACTATCGTCACGGCCGCCGACCTGCTTATGAAACACGGTGCTAAGGGCGTTTTTGGCATTTCGACCCACGGCGTATTTTCGGGACCGGCCCTGGAGCGGCTGGAGGCCTCGGCCTTCGATAAGATAGTCGTTACCAATACCTTGCCCCAAAACAGCAATACCAAGAGTAAGAAGATCGAAGTCCTATCTATCGCCCCCCTAATCGCCGACGCCATCGCGGCGATTTTTGCTGACGACTCACTCTCGGCCCTCTTCGAAGGCGACAACCAGATCTAGATCAGGTTATTTACATTTTTCCTCAACGTCTGCGGAACTCGCCGCCTGTCTGATGACAGGGGCTCAAACAAGTCCTCGCCGTTTCGAAAACACGTAAATAACCTTGCATCGGAGCTAGTCTGCGGGTATGCTCTATCAGGTATGTCTTTAGATATGATTGTCGGTTTACAGAGGGGTGACGAGGGTAAGGGCCGGTTCGTGGACCTGGCCGCCGTTGATTATGACATCGTGGCCCGCGCTAACGGCGGCGCTAACGCCGGCCATACGGTAGTGCCGAACAATAATGGCCAGCACCTGGCTTTGCACCAGGTTCCGTCGGGTGTAGCTTACCCCGGGAAGTTGAACATTGTCGGTAACGGCGTTTACCTTGATCCGCCACGTTTATTGGAAGAGATGGAAACCATCCGCTCGGCCGGCCTGGAAGTATCGCCCGAGAACCTGCTGATCAGTTGTTCCGCCCACCTGGTACTGCCGCACCACATTATCTTGGATTCACTGCGTGAGGATGGCAGTCACGCCCAGGGCAGTACCCGCGTTGGTATCGCCTTTGTGGCCGCCGACAAGTATCGCCGCGAGGGCATCCGCCTGGAAGCCGTCGTGCTGGACGGCGATGAGCTTTACGACAAAGTGCTGGAAGGCCTGGAGGCGGTTAATCCGCTACTGCCCAAGGGCCAGCGGAAGACCGACGACGAGCTTAAGCAGGCCGCCCGCGGCTGGGTCAAAATAACCAAGAGCCTGAAGGCCTACGCCGCCGACACCGCCGAAATCGTTAACGAACAGTTAGAAGCAGGGAAGCAGGTATTGGCCGAGGGCGCCCAGGCTTATTGGCTGGACATCAACCAGGGCATGTACCCGGCGGTGACTTCTTCTTCGACAACGGTCACCGGCATGCTGGACGGGTTGGGCGTGTCGGCCAAGCACCTGGGCAAAGTGACCGGTGTAACCAAATCAGTCAAGTCGCACGTTGGCGGCGGCCCCTTGGTTACGGAAATCACCGACGATAAGTTGGCTAACATCGTTCGCGGCAAGCTCGGCGGCCTCGACAGCGAATACGGCGTGACCACCAGGCGGCCGCGGCGCATCGGTTACCCAGACCTGGTGGAACTGCGCAACGCCGTCCGCGGCAACGGCGTTGACGAACTGGCTATTTCCAAGCTCGACCACGTGCCGCGCTACGGCAAGACGGTTAAGGTTGCTGCTAGTTATAACTACCAGGGCAGGGAACGCCGCACGGCGCCGACCTCGGCCGCCGCCCTAGAGCTCTGCACGCCAAACTACGTCGAACTGCCCACTTGGAGCCAGGACCTAAGCGGCGTCCGCAAATACGAAGATCTGCCGCCAGAGGCTAGGGCTTTCATCGAACTTTTCGAGACCGAACTGGGCGTGCCGGTCACCCGTATCGGCGTCGGCCCCGAGCGCTCACAGGTCATCCTCAAATAAGCTGATATAGTAGGTTCATGAAGTTAATCCCGACGACTGGCTGGGAAGACGGCGTCGCCGCACTGAGCGAGCGATTGGCCGTGGAGCTGGCCGCCGGCAAGCGGGTGCTTTGGCTGACCAGCGGCGGCAGTAACATTCCGCCGGCCGTTGAAATAATGTCCGTTATCCCCGATGAATTAAGCAGTAGTTTAACTGTTATGCCCAATGACGAACGTTATGGCGAGCCAGGGCACAAGGATTCCAACTGGCAACAACTGCTCGACGCCGGTTTCGAAGCTAAGCAAGCCAGGACTCTACCCGTATTGCAGGACGGGCTGAGCCTTGAGGCAACGGCGCGAGCCTTCGAGAAGACGGTCCGCAAGGCCTTTGGCGACAACGACGTGATTATCGCCCAGCTGGGCATGGGGCCCGACGGCCACGTCAGCGGTATCCTGCCTAATTCGCCGGCCGCCCACGAGACCAAGGCCTGGGTAACCGCTTACGAGCACCCTCCACTCAAACGCATCACGTTAACCTTTCCGGCCCTGCGAAAGGTTACGGCTATTTACCTGTTCGCGTTCGGTGACGAGAAGCGCCCGGCGCTGGAAACTTTGCAAAACAAGTCAGTCCCCCTGGCCAAACAACCGGCGCAAATCATTAAAGAGGTATCAGAGGCCTACCTCTTCAGCGACCAGCTGGAGGCGTCCGAATGAGCGACGACGGCCTCGAGCCGGCCATTATAGTTATCTTCGGCATAACCGGCGACCTGTCGGCGCGCTACTTACTGCCGTCGCTTTATCACCTGTTCAAAGACGGCTTAATGCCGGCCAATACCGAAATCGTCGGCATCACGCGTAGCCAGACCACCGTCGAACAGCTTTTCGAGCGGGTAGAGGTCTGCGTTAACGAGGTCGACAAAGTTTGCGACCCGGTGGCCCTGGCGGATATGCGCCAGCACACCTCGATGTTCACCATGGACCTGGAAGACCCGGCCGCATACGACGCCCTGCGCCAGAAACTGGACGCCATCGAAGACGCCAAGGGCCAGTGCCTGAATCGTCTTTACTACCTGTCGATTCCGCCGGCCGCCTACGACGGCGTGGTGCGTATGCTGGGCGAACGGAAGCTTAATACTAGCTGTCAGCACGGCACTGCGGCCACCAGGTTGTTGGTAGAGAAGCCCTTCGGTTACGATCTGCCCTCGGCCAAACATCTGATCGCCGAAACCGCTAAATCTTTTAGCGAAGAGCAGCTTTTTCGCATCGACCATTACCTGGCCAAGCAAACCGTCCGCCGTATATTAAAGTTCCGGTTGGAAAACCCCGGCCTAGAGGCGCTCTGGAACGGCCAGCATATCGCCGGCGTCGACATGGTGGCCAAAGAAAAAATCGGCGTCGAGGGCCGGGCGGCATTTTACGAACCGCTGGGGGCCTTGCGCGATTTTATCCAGAGCCACTTGATCCAGCTCATGGGCCTGGTGGCCATGGACTTACCCGGCCGGCTAGAAAGCGAGCTAATCCATGCCGACAAGCAGGCGCTTTTGGAAAAGATCGAACCGGTGCCGGCCGACAAGGTTGGCGAGCGGGCTCTGCGCGGCCAGTACAAAGGCTACCCTGAGGAGGTCAAGAATCCCGATTCCACTACCGAAACTTACGCCGCAGTGACGCTTTTTGTCACTAGCGACCGCTGGCAGGGCGTGCCTTTCAGGCTGGCCACCGGCAAGGCTCTTGATGAGCGGCTGGGTGAAATTACGCTGAACTTCAAACCGGCCGGGCAACTGCGTTTCCGAATCCAGCCCGACGAAACCATTGCGGCCGATGAGGCCGTTGCCAAGCTGGTCGGCAAAGTGGTCACCGAGCCCGGCGCCGGGGCCGAGCCGGGCCACCCCGACGCCTACGAAAGGGTACTGCTCGACGCCATTCGTGGCGACCACACGCTTTTCGCCACCAGCCAGGAAGTGCTAGCTGGCTGGCGGGCCCTGCAACCGGTCATCGAGACCTGGCAAAAGTCCGCCGACGGCCTGGTAATTTACCAGCCCGGCTCGGCCGGCCCACAAGCGTAAACATCTTAAAATACTGTTATAATAAAGCCTGAATTATGTCTTTTAAGAATTGGTCGCTCCCCAAAACCCTGCCGTTTATATTAATAATCGTCGGCCTGGTCGGCGTTTACTGCTCGTTTGTACTTTCGCAGGATAAAATCCATCTGCTCGAGAATCCCGCTTTCGTGCCCGGCTGTAACTTGGATCCGATACTCAGCTGCGGCAGTGTTATTATCACCAAGCAAGCAACGGCCTTTGGTTTCCCGAACCCATTCATCGGCCTGGCCGCTTTCCCGGTGCTGGCAACCGTTGGTTTGGCTATGTTGGCTGGCGCCAGGCTCAAGCGTTGGTTCTGGCTCAGCCTGGAAGCCGCTATGCTGGCCGGGCTGGCTTTCGCCTATTGGCTACTCTTTCAGAGCATTTATCGCATTCACGCTCTTTGTCCGTACTGCCTGGTCGTGGACGTCGTGATCATTACTGGCGCTTGGTACGTGACGCTTTACAACATCGACAAAAAGCATATCAAACTGCCCGCCGGCAAGCCGCAAAAAGTTTATGACTGGATACGTCGTCGTCATCTGGACATATTGATTCTATGGTTCCTGATAATCATCGGTCTAATCCTCAAACATTTTTGGTATTATTACGGTAAGCACCTCTTTTAAAAGGCCCAACAAGTTATGTCCAAACAAAAAGATTACATAAGAAAAGGCGCCGAGGCTCCGGCCGAGCTATTAGACAGGACGGTCGTAACCACCCAAAAGCTGGGGGCCAGTCTGCAAACCGGTAGGGCTATTCAGAAAACCGAGGACTACTGGCACCTGCTGGGGCCCGGCCTGACCACCGGCGCTTCCGACGACGACCCCTCGGGCATCGCCACTTATTCGCAGACCGGCGCCCAGTTCGGCTACCACTTTTTGTGGTTGGCGGCCTGGACTTTTCCGCTCAGCGCCATCGTGCAGGAAATGTGCGCCCGCATCGGCCTGGTGACGGGCCGCGGGCTGGCCGGCAACATCCGGGTCCACTTCAGCCGGCGGGTTATATACATTTGCGCCGCGCTGTTGTTCGTGGCCAACGCCGTTAACATCGGCGCCGACCTCGGCGCTATGGCCAAGGCCACCCAGTTGCTTAACCCGCGCCTCAATTTCGGCTGGCTGGTGGCCGGCTTTACGGCGTTAGGCCTGGGGGTGCAGATCTTCACGCCCTACGTCCGTTATGCCCGTTATATGAAGTGGCTGGCCATGGTGCTGTTGGCGTACGTCTTTTCGGCCATCCTGGCCCATTTGAACTGGCACCAGGTGCTGTCGCACGCCTTCATTCCCAACATCCATTTCGGTAAGCAGTGGGCCATTATCCTGTGCGCTATTTTGGGAACCACCATTTCGCCGTATCTGTTCTTCTGGCAAACCTCGCAAGAGGTGGAGGAACAGATCCTGCAGGGCAAAATCACCCAGCACGAACGGCGTACCGCCACGGCATCAGCCGACATTAAAAGCATGCGCATCGACGTTTGGTCGGGGATGTTCCTATCTAACCTGGTGATGTTCTTTATCATCGCCGCCTGCGGCGGCATACTGTTCACGCACGGCGTGACCGACATAACCTCGGCCTCGCAGGCCGCCGAAGCCCTACGGCCGTTTGCCGGCAACGCCACATACTTCCTGTTTGCCATCGGTATTATCGGCACCGGCCTGCTGGCCATCCCGGTGCTGGCCGGTTCCAGCAGTTACGCCCTGAGCGAGAGCTTCAAATGGCGCGAAGGGCTGTACCGCCCGCTAAACCAGGCGCACGCCTTTTACGGGGTGATTATAATTTCCATGCTGGTCGGCATGAGCCTGAACTTCCTGGGTATCGATCCGATTAAAGCCCTGATTTACGCCGCGTTCCTAAACGGCCTGGTGGCGCCGGTTATTTTGTCGCTGATCGTACTTATCAGCAGTAATAAACGGATTATGGGCCGCTGGGCTAACAAGGGCAGTACCAGGCTGGTTGGCTGGCTGATCACGGCCGGCATGGCGGCCGTTGGCGTCACCGGCATCATCGCTATCTTGGGGTAAGCTATTCGCTACGCAGGGCTTCAATGGGGTCTTTACGGGCGGCCTTGGCGGCCGGGATGGTGCCAAAAATAACACCTACTAACAGCGAAACGCCGCTGGCCAGAACAACCACCCGCCAGCTGATGCTCGGCTGGAGGTTGGTGGCCGCCCTGATGCCTACGTCGATGAGCAAGGACAGGGTAACGCCGATCAGACCGCCGGCCAGCGTCAGCAGGCTGGATTCGATCATAAACTGGCTGAGGATCTGCTGGTTGGTGGCGCCGACGGCCTTGCGGATACCTATTTCGTGCGTCCGTTCGGCCACCGACACCAGCATGACGTTCATAATACCGATGCCGCCGACCAGCAACGAGATGGCGGCGATACCGGCTATCAGGCGGGTCAGCAGGTTAAGCACGGTGTTGCTGGTGTCGGCGCTCTGGCTACCGGTTAGAACTTCCACGCCGCGCGTATCGCCGTGGGCTTTCAGCAGAGCCTGCCGGATACCGCTGGCCACGGCGTCGGTTTGGCCGCGACTGCCGGCGCGGGCCAGAATAGCGTAGGTCGGCGCGGTGTTATTGCTCAGGTTCTCGGCCACGTCGTTAGGGATGAAAATGGCGTTGTTAAAGTCGGCCTGTTGGCTGAAAGGCGTCGAGGTGAACTGGTTAAAAACGCCCCTGACCATAAACTGCTGGCCGTGAAAAGTGAAAGTATAGCCCAGCGGCACGTCGGTGTTAAACATTTTATCGGCGGCGTGCTGGCCCAGAATGGCCACGTTGGCGCCACTGTCGTCGTCGTTCCAGAAACCGCCGAAGGCCAGCGATTGGTTGAGCAGGCTGGGCAGGTCGGGCGTAGTACCCAAAACGAAGCCGTCGTTATAGGCGCCGTTGTCGCCCTTAACACTGCCGGTAGCGATAGTCAGTGGCGCGCTGGCCGACACGCCTTTGGTGGTATGAACCGTCATGACGTCCTTGGCGGTTAGCGGCGCGCTAATATTCAGGCCCGACAAGACGTTCAGGGCGTCACTGCCGTTCTGGGAGGTGCTATTCAGCTGGGCCGGGCGGATCGTCACTAGGTCTTTGCCAAAGTGATGCAATTGGCCGCCGACCTGCTGTTTAATGCCTTCGCCAATCGCCACCACGGTTATAACCGACGTCACGCCGATAATAACGCCCATCATCGTCCAGAAACTGCGCAGTTTGGCGCCGCGCAGGGAATCGACGCCGGCCTTCAGGTGGCCGCGGGCGAGAGACTTCATCGTTTAGCCCTTCCGGCGGTCGATTTAGCGCGTTTGGTGGATTTAGCCTTAGCCGTAATCTTGCGGCGTTTAGGCCGCTTGGCGGCAACCTTATCGGGAATGCCTTTCATCAGCGCCGAAACGCCGGCCAGATCGTCTTCCTCGCTGGTGGTCGGCAGGGTATAAAGCACCTTGCGGGCACGCTTGGCCACTTGGCCGAGGGCCGTTTGCTCGTCGTGGATAATACTGCCGTCGTGCATGTAAACCACCCGCGTGGCGTAACGGGTAAGCTCCGGGTTGTGTGTAACAAAAAGGATGGTGTTGCCCATTTTATGGATGTCGGCCAGCAGTTCCATGACCAGCCGCGAGGCACTGCTATCCAGGTTGCCGGTGGGCTCGTCGGCGATAATAATTTTGGGGTTGTTGACCAGCGCCCGGGCGATGGCCACGCACTGCGTTTGGCCGCCGCTTAACTGCCAGGGCAAGAAGTATTCGCGGGTCTGCACGCCGACCCGTTCCAGCATTTGCGAGGCCAGCTTGAGTCGGCGGGTGGGTGTCATCCCTTTATAGGCCAGCGGCAGGGCGACGTTTTCCAGCGCCGTTAGCCGCGGTAACAGATTATAAGACTGGAAGATAAAGCCGATGGTATCGCGCCTAATTTTAGCCGCCTGGTTGGCCTTCAACCGATCGACCGGTTTGCCATCCAGGCGTTGCTGGCCGTGGGTCGGCGAATCCAGCAGGCCGATCACGTTCATAAGCGTGCTCTTACCGCAACCGCTGGGGCCCATCACCGCCACGAATTCACCCTTGTTAATAGTAAGGCTGACTTCGTCTAGCGCCAGGGTTGTGGCGTCGCCGA
>CAYRPQ010000009.1:0-17158 GCA_964426315.1 uncultured Candidatus Saccharibacteria bacterium | reverse complement strand
ATTTCCTGCTCTTTGGCTTTGGCGATGGCCTCAGCCTCAAGGCGCGACTTGTTCATGGATTCTTCAACCTGGCTTGTTAGGCGCTTAGATTCATCCTGGCCGGCTTGCCCCGCTTTGATTGTATCCAGGGCGTCGTGGCGGATGTTACGCAGGCTGATCATGGCTTCTTCTTGTTTCTGGCCGACTTGCTTGGCCAGTTCGCGGCGGCGTTCTTCGTTCAATGGTGGGATCGGCACGCGCACCACGTGGCCGTCATCGGCCGGGTTCAACCCTAACGATTGGTTATTACGGATGCTGGTTGATATGGCCTGCAAATTGGCTGGGTCAAAAGGAGTAATCTGGATTAGCTGGGCCTCGGGCACGCTAATGGTGGCCACTTGCTTCAGCGGCATCTCAACGCCGTAGGCCTCGACCGTCACGCCGTCGAGCATGCCGGCGCTGGCCCGTCCGGTACGCAAGCCAACCAAACTTTCTTTAAAGTGCTCGATTGCCTGGGAAAACTTGCTCTGCGCATTACTTACTGCTTGATTGGCATCCATTAGTCAACACATCCTCAACTAAAAACTTCTGTTAACTTATTATGCATCACAAACCTCAAATTCGTATATATCATTCATGCGAACAAAGTAGGTAAATTTGTAATCTGGCTCCTCGGGTATATGCTCGCCGTATAGCTTATCTTGCTCCGGGTCGTGCACCTCCAGGTGAACACCCCAACCAAGTTTTGAGTCACCACACTCAAGCCTATGACCAATCACGTGGACCTTCTCAGGCTCTTCATCGGGTGATTTCCAGTTGAAGCGAAAACCAATGACTTCGCCATGCAATTTTCTAAGTACGTCTTCGAGTTCTAATGCCCGCTTGTGTTGTTCGGGGCTTTCCTCGGCCATGAGACTTTCCATATCGGGCAATTCAGAGAAATCATCCTCGGGGTCAACACCATACACTTCGACTGCTTGGCGCTCGAAATCGAAGAATTCACGAAAACGCGGTCGATTGTTACGCCAACGATCAAGAACACGCTGCGTGGCTTCCATCTGCTCTGGCGAAGCTAGGAATTGAAAAAAATCAAAGACAGCCGCATTTACCTCTACTGTCAGTGCCTGCTTGTCCGGATTGTTTGGCGCACCTTCTGGGGTCTGAGTCATTGCAACATATTAAGTAACTTCGCCGAGGGCTAGGCGGGAAAAGCGGCGTATGACAACGTTTTCGCCTAGGCGAGCGGCGTGGTCTTTAACATAGTCAGCGACCGTCAGACTGGGATCTTTCACAAATGGTTGCCCCGTGAGCTCATCAACGTCCTTGGGTTCACTCGCGGCGATGTGCAGGCACAAATCTTTAACCAGCTCTTTGAACTCGTCGGTTTTGGCCACAAAATCGGTTTCGCAGTTAACCTCCACGACCACACCTATGCGGCCGTCATGACTATAGCTACCGATTAAGCCGGCGCGGGCTTCGCGCTCACTGCGCTTTTCGGCTTTGGTTAGGCCCTTGGCGCGCATGGCCGCCAGGGCTTTGTCAAAGTCACCATTGGCCTCTTCCAGGGCTTTTTTGGCGTCGGTCAAGCCGACGCCGGTCAGTTCTTTAAGCCGCTTAACTTCCGCGATATCAATTGCCATGCCTATACCTTCACCCTTTCGATTTTGTCGGTTTTTTCCATGTTTGGCGCGGTCTCATCGGCCGGCGGTGCCTTAACTTTGGCTTTACCGGCTGAGACGGCCGACTCCACGTAATCCAGCATCAGCTGGATGGTTTTAATGGCGTCATCGTTGGCCGGAATCGGGTACTTAACCTTGGTGGGATCGGCGTTGGTATCAACCAGCGCTACCACCGGAACATTCATTTTAATGGCCTCGCGAAGGGCGTTGTCGTCGTGGACGATATCAACAATAAAGACGGCGCCCGGGCGGCTGTTCATCTCTTTTATGCCCCCGTAAATAACGTTCATGGCCTCGATCTCTTCCTGGAAGCGCTGTACCTCGAGCTTGTTGTACTTGTTGGCCAGCTCGCCGGTTTCCATGCGCGACTCGAGATCTTTGACGTGTTTAACACGGCCGCCAATGGTGTTCCAGTTGGTCAGCATGCCGCCCAGCCAGCGCTCGGTTACGAAGGGCATGCCCAGCTCTTCGGCCGTTTTCCTAACGATGTCCTGGGCCTGACGCTTGGTGCCCACTAGCAAGACCTGCTTGCCGGCGGCGGCCGTTTGCTCCAAAAAAGCCAGCGCTTCTTCCAGCGCGGTCACTGTCTTGGTTAAATCAATAATATGGGTGCCGCCCCGCTTGCTGTGAATGTAGGGCGCCATTTTAGGATGCCAACGCTCGGTTTTGTGACCGAAGTGCGCGCCGGCCTCTAATAATTGCTTAATGTCGACATTTGTCGCCATGGTTTAGTCCTTCCTCTTCGATTGGGAGCCCGCGCGGTCCGCTCAAGGTGCCGCGTAGGAGGATTAATCCCCAACCTGCTTAATTTGTTACTAAGTCATTGTAACAGATGACGTACGGATGAACAAGCCCTAGCTACGGTGTTCGCGTATGTACGTTTTCAGCTCTTCGGTTGAACCTATTGGCGTAAAGTTATCGGCGCCATCACGCTTTTCTAGGCCTTTAAAGCGGTCCGCGCGCGTCGGTACGAAGTCCAGAGCCGCCTTAACGGTTTCCTCGAACTTGACCGGTAAGGCGGTGGCCAGGCAGATAGTCGGTACCTCGCGGGGGCGGCGCAGAGCCGCGGTCACGCCGTCGGCGGTATGTGGATCTATAACCATGCCGCTGGAGCGATGAATATGGCGCATGGTTTCCAACCTGTCTTGATGGGTCGCGGTGTCGCTGTCGATACCGAGTCGTTTGAAAACGGTGGCTCCCAAACCGTGATCGGCCAGCGAAACGCGGTTCGGCCTGGAGGCTTCAAACGCTCGCATATAATCGCCCAGGCGTTGTGGATCACCCTCGAATATTTCGTAGGCCAGGCGTTCATAATTGGAAGCCTTGGTTATGTCCATGGAGGGGCTAGACGTATCAACGGGCTTGTCGGCCGACACGTAATCGCCGGTCTGTATTAGCTGATGGACCACCGAGTTTTCGTTGGTAGCGGCCACAAGATTGCGTATGGGCAGCCCCATGCGTCGTGCCACGTGACCCGACAGGATATTGCCGAAGTTGCCGGTCGGCACCACGAAATCGACCTCTTGGCCGGCATTAGCGTCGGCTACCTGTAAGTAACCGTTGAAGTAATAGACGACTTGAGCCACGATCCGGCCCCAGTTTATGGAATTAACGGCCCCCAAATCCTTAAATTCATCTTCTTTTTTGATCGCCTTAACCATGTCCTGGCAGTCGTCAAACGAGCCATCCAGGCTCAAGTTGTGTATCTGTTCGCTCGATAGTATGCCCATTTGAGCCCTTTGGAAGGGCGTCATGCTACCCTTCAACGGGCTCAGCATCAACATGGAAACCCGCCACAATCCTTTAAAAGCCGCTTCGGCGGCCGAGCCGGTATCGCCCGATGTCGCCGCCAGAATTGTCAGCGTTTCATCGCGCTCGCCGAGCACATGTGCTACTTCTCCAGCCAGCGAACGCAGACCAAAATCCTTAAAGGCCGCCGTCGGACCGAGCGACAGATTCTGAATGTAAAGGTTTTCTTCGACCTCCTCTACAGGCGCGATACTGCGAGTTCTGTGGCCGCTGAAATTCATCGAATCGTAGGCCATTGTGTTTATGCCATGGGTGATCGAACTAGGTATTTCGCCATCTATGAGTTTACCCTTAATAACATTGGCTGTCTTAATGTAGGAATGGCCTTGCAGGTCCCGCAGTTCTTCTGGACTAACCTGGGGGTAAGTACCATCCTTGGGGACATACAGACCGCCATCGGGCGCCAGCCCTGCCAGCAAGGCGTCCTGATAAGAAATCGCGTTTGCCTCGGGATCCCGAGTACTAACCAGTTCAGCCACTTAATTAACCAACCTTCTTTACTGGGGCCGATTATACAGAATCCGTGACAATTTGACAATCTTTATGTTATATTTGACTTCATGCCAATTATAGTTCCGGAATCTGTCTGCGACGGCAGATTGCATAAAAATTTGGAGGCAGCTGGCGTAGATGTCCTTAGCGAAGAGGAAGCGGCCAGCCGCGACATGCGCCCCGCCCGAATCGGCCTGCTTAATCTTATGCCGGCCGCGGCCATGGAGGCCACTGAAGCCCAATGGCTAGGCTCAATGGGCAGCGGCGTGCTGCAAGTCGAGCCGGTGCTTGTTAAGTTCGATAACGACAGGCGGGAGCGGTCCGGTGCCAGCCGCGCCGATCTTTTGTGTGACTATACTCCATTTTCCGAAGTTGCCGGGATAGGCCTAGACGGCTTAATAGTTACCGGTGATAACCTGGAAATTGAACCGAGGGAAGGTATCGCTACGCGGCAACCTATAGGTCTTAAACAAATTCAGTACGCCGATAAATTAAATGAAATCATTGATTGGGCGCGGGGCAATGTTCCATCTACGATCTATTCCTGTCTGGGCGGCCATTACGCGCTTAACTATCTTCATGGTCTGCCCCGCGAAATAGGCGAAACCAAAACCTTTGGCGTTTACGCCCATGATCTCGTGGCGGCCGACAGCCCTTTCGTAAGAAAAATGAATAGTTCGATTGTTTCGCCACATTCGCGCTGGGGCAAAGTCAGCCCGGAGCGCATGGCCGGCGCCGGCGCCCTTAGGATTTTAGCCCTAAACGAGCAGATTGGCTGGCTATTGGCGGAAGACGCTAACGATGCCGGTGGATATGACCTGTTTGTGCAAGGCCACCCCGAATATTATAAGAATGATCTAGACGGCGAATACCAGCGTGACAAAAATAAGGGTCAGGCTCTGCCGGAAGGCTACTACGAAGATGATGACCCCGAAAAGCCGGTTATGCATAGCTGGGCAACCGATGCCCAGGCTCTGCACGCCAATTACACGAAGTACCTTTACGAGCGCTTTTCGCGACCTGGCGCGGAATCTAGCTAGCCAGCGCCTGGCCGTATTTGTCTTTTAGCCACTCGGGGTTTTCGCCGCCGACGGATACTCTTAGCAAACGCGGATTCAGGCCGGTGCGGGCCTCCAGCATGCGGCGTGTACTGGCGCTTAAAATGTCCATGGCGTGTGTTATCTGTACGTAAGGTGTATTCAAAGTAAAGGCAGTGCCAAAACTGGGCCCTTTGGCCAAATCCAGGCGATCATATGTTGGTCGCAGACTACGCTTAATCTCAACGGTTATTACACCGGCGTGGAGCATGGCGCCGCGAGCAATATCGGCGTAGCGATCACGCGACTCTCCTGAACCCGTCCAGTAAACCGACTTAATTTTATTGTGGTTTTCGAAGAACTCGGCTAAACGTAGCACATTACCGCCGGCCCGCTCGGCCCGTTGGCGCCAGTCCTTCATTTCGTGTGCCAAGCGTTGAACGTCGCGGATGTAAGGCGGCTCTATTACCAACTGCAGACCATTATGCAGTCCCCCATAGTACTGGCTTTGGGGATTCAGTAGTATGGCGCCCATCAGCACATCACCTTGTCCGGAAGCATTTTTAGTCAAACTTTCGACTACTACATCGGCGTACGGCATAGCGTCCACCAGCATTGAGCCAGCTGTGGATACGTCAACTACCAAAGGTATGTCGCCCAGCACTTCCCTGACACTCGCCAGATCGGGCATAGCGATCAAAGGATTGGTCGGCGTTTCAGTAATAACACCAGCGATGCGCTCCGGCATGTCGTGTACATATTTGCCCAGAGCGGTGGTGTTGGCGGGATCAGGAATCAGGCGTGTCCGGCGGCCAGCGGCGCCGCTTAAGAGTCCGTAAGTGTCGTGGTACGGTGTGCCAAGTATGATCCAGGTATCCCGTCCTGGCTTACCTTCTTTAGGTTTTATATCGGCATTACGCAGAGTATGGAGAGTATCTACCGCTGCTGTCACGGCACTCATGCCGCTATTAGCTAGGTAAACCTCTGGGTGAGCCGGCAAATAAATACGTTGCAGTTCTGTTTCTATTGCCCGATGATCGGCTGATTTATCAACGGCCTCTTCGTGGGCTTTTGGAATATCGCCTTTTTCTATTAGATAATCCTCGGCGCGTCGGGATGACGGCACCCAACCGGTTTCCGTTTTTAATATATTAACTACGTCCACCGATTCAGCGTTTTTAGGCGTATATGATAGGAAAGCCATGGTACCGTCCATTTTTATTTTCGGCCGTCGGGCTTCTTTACCGGCCCGTTTAGCCAAGCTCTCGGCGGCGGCCGGCGAGCTTAAGGCTACGACCTGCCTGCCCTCAGCGACGGCCACGTGACTTAAGGCCTGCTTAACAAATGGATGGTCTCCGAAGCGCGGGTAAATCGTCTCTAGACCGTCCCAGGCTTCCGGACTCATGCGGCGGAAAAGCAACTCGACATCGCGTATCGTCGGCAGGCTGACCGACACGGCATGAGGCGTGACCGACGGTATGGCCTCGCCAAAGGGAGCACTATGTGACTGAAACGCTTCTCTTGTCATAAGTCTAAAATCCTGTCCCTATATTACTGCTTTAGGTGTTTTTAGGCAAGAAGGGCCTCGCTTCTCATGACGAAGCGGCGGTAGACGTTTAAATCTTAGCCAGCAGGGCCACGTTAAACTCTTCCAAAGAATTCAGAACTATGTCAGCCGTTTGGATAAACGGGTGGTCTTTGACGCTTGGTATGGGCACGGCGATGCACTTCATTTTGGCGGCTTTGGCGGCCAGCACGCCGGAAGGCGCGTCCTCGAATACTAGGCATTCCCGCGGCAAGACCTTTAGCAGGCCGGCCGTGGTTATGAACACGCCGGGGTGCGGTTTGCCATATGGCTCATGATCGGCCGAGTAAACATGGTCGAATAGACCGCCCAGCTTAAAGCTATCAACCACGGTGTTAACCACGTCCACCGGCGAACCGGAAGCGATCGCTACGTTCAGCTCAGCATTTTTACAGATTTCCAAGGCCTCGTGGACGCCGGGCTTAAGACTGCCCTTTTGCCTGATTAGCTCGTTGACGTCATCGATTATCAGCGCCATAACGTCGGCCTGCGAAGCGCCCTTCCAGGCTTGCAGGTCATAAAAATGCTCGACGGTTTCACTCAAGCGCCAGCCCTGGAATTTGTGCTGGGGTTCGCTCGATATATCAACACCCACGGTCGCCATAGCGTCGCGTACGGCCGTCTGCCACAGCGGTTCGCTGTCAATCAGCAAGCCGTCCATATCGAAAATTACCGCCTTGATCATGCCTTTAATATTAGCAGAACGGCCCTTTGGCCTCGTGGTTGACCGGTGGCTAACAGATGTGTATAATATAAAACTCATGAAGAAGAGTTTGCACCCCGATAACTATCGACTCGTCGTTTTCGAAGACCTGAACAACGGTTTTCGTTTTCTGACGCGCTCAACCGTGGCCGCCGAAGAAACCACCAAGTGGGACGACGGCAACGACTACCCATTAGTTAAAGTACACATCACCAGTGCCTCGCACCCCTTCTTCACCGGCGAAGAGCGCATCCTCGACATCGAGGGTCGCGTCGACAAGTTCAAGGCCCGCGCCGAGGCCGGCGCCAAAGCCAAAGACAAGCGGGCCGCCGCCGCTAAAAAAGAATCCAAGCGCGCCGCCGCCAAGATCGACAAGGCCGAGGCCAAAGCCGAAAACGTCAAGCCCTCCAAATAGCTACGCTTTACCAAACCGCCTGGATCGTATGTATTCAGACGGTTTTTCTTTATACTTAAGAATGGAATAATCATGAGCCAAAAAGAACAATCCCTGCGAGATGAACTAGCCGACCTGGAAGCTAAACTCCAGGACCCGGCTATCTTTAGTGACGCCTCGTATCCGAAGATCGCCAAGCGTAAGAGCCAGTTGGAGGATTTAATTGCTCTTTTTGACGACAAGGCCCAACTTGCTAAGAAAAAATCGGAAGCTGAGGAGCTTAAAAGCAGTTCCGATAACGAGATGCAACAGATGGCCGAAGCCGAATTGGCAGAGCTGGAACCCAAGATTGCCGCTAATGACGAAAGGTTAATCGAAGCCCTGACGCCCACCGATCCCAACAACGACCGAGACGTGATTATGGAGATCCGGGCCGCGGCCGGTGGCGACGAATCTAGCCTGTTTGCCGGCGAACTCTACCGTATGTATGCCCGCTGGGCCGAAAACCATGGCTACAAGCTCGAGTTAATCAGCGAATCGCCCAACGAAGTCGGCGGCTTTAAAGAAATAACCTTCGCTATAAGGGGCGACGAGGTTTACAAAAACCTGAAGTTCGAGGCCGGCGTGCACCGCGTCCAGCGCGTACCGGTAACCGAGAGCCAGGGCCGCGTGCACACCTCGACCACTACCGTAGCCGTGCTACCCGAGGCCGAAGAAACCGACATCGAGATTGATCCGAACGATCTGCGTATCGACGTTTTCCGCAGTGGTGGTCACGGTGGCCAGTCGGTTAATACCACTGATTCGGCGGTGCGTATCACCCACCTGCCCACCGGCCTGGTAATCACCAACCAGGATGAGAAGTCGCAGATCAAGAACAAAGCCAAGGCTATGAGCGTCCTGCGCTCGCGCCTTTTGCAGATGAAAATCGACGAAGAAGCTTCGGCCCTGTCCGACGCCCGCAAAAAGCTAATCGGCAGTGGCGACCGTAGCGAAAAGATCCGCACCTATAACTTCCCGCAGGACCGTATCACCGACCACCGCATCGGGTATTCACGTAGTAACATCCCCTCTGCCCTGGCCGGCGACATCGACGACCTCATAGAAGCCCTTCAGAATGCCGAGCACGAGCTATTAAGCCATGAAAATTAAACCACTGCAGTCTAGCGGCATAGCTCACATTTTTGTCTTGTTAATCGTGGTCGTAAGCGTTGGCCTAATAGGCACATACTTGTTGGTGGCTTCGCACGCCAATGGCATCACTACTCGAACATCGAGCATCGTTGACGTTTCTTGGCCCCAATGCAAACCGCGCCATAGGGTGTTTGCCGATACCGGCATCGTGGGCATCAATAATAACCAGCCGTTTACCCATAACCCCTGTTTGAAACAAGAGGCTCAAGATATCAAAACGCCTGCTTTTTATGTGCTATCGGGTTACAAAAACCAACACTATCAGCCTTCTAACGCGCCTTGCGCCAAACACACGCCCGCTTGCTCGGCCTACAACTATGGTTATAAAGCCGGTCTCTACGACATAAAATATACCAACAGCAAGCACTTGTTTTCGGCGGAATGGTGGATTGACGTTGAGCAACCCGAGTCGATGTGGCTGAAGAATAACGTCGCCCTTAATGTCAAATACCTTAACGGTATGATGGACGCTTTAAGCGCCAACGGCGTTAGTACCATAGGTTTTTACTCCAACGATAGCTATGCGACCTTGACGGGTAGCTGGCAAAATAACCACCCCTTCTGGCTGGCTACCGCTATCGCGCCGCCGGAAGCCCATGCCGCCGCCAATCACAAATGCTCCGGTAGCCCCACCGGAGGTCCTACATGGCTTATACAGTACCAAACAGGTGGCAGAGACCTGGATATTGATGTAGCCTGTGACGGCAACGCTTTCGAGCACAATCTATAAAGCACCTATATGCTTGATCCTATGGATACGGATAAATGGCTACGTGAATCAACCAAATTATTGGAGCGGGCCGGGATTGGGACAGCGCGGCTTGACGCCTTGGTTTTACTGGAAGAAGCGACGAATATTGATCGGGCACGGCTATTGGCCAAGCCGACACGCAAATTGTCGGACGATCAAATCGCGAAACTCGAAAAATTGCTCAAAAAACGGTCGGAGCATGTGCCGTTAGCCTATTTACGTGGTCGGACCGAGTTTTACGGCCGCGAGTTCATAATTACGCCCGCGGTGCTCGAACCACGGCCTGAGTCGGAGGCCATGATAGACGAGCTTAAAGCACTGCCTAAATTGCCTGTTCAGCCCAAAATAGCCGACGTAGGCGCGGGTAGTGGCGCTTTGGGTATAACCGCAAAGTTAGAGCTTACAGACGCCCTGGTGGAGCTACTGGAGCTTGACCCTGAAGCCCTCGAAGTGGCTAAAATGAATGTAGATAAATTTACATTGGATATTAAAACTACTGTTTCAGACTTATTACTGCAGTCGTCACAAAAATTCGACGTACTGCTCTGCAACCTACCCTACGTACCAGATGATTACCAGATAAACACGGCCGCCCTGCATGAGCCGCGGGCTGCCATATTCGGAGGCCCTGGCGGACTGGATGTTTACCATAAGCTCTTTGAACAGGTTAAAATGTTACCTCTAGGACCGTTGTATATTTTATGCGAGGCTCTTCCGCCCCAACACGAGGCTTTGCAATCTATTGCCACCAAAGCGGGCTATACTGCACTCAAAATAAATGATTTTATAATCGTCTTCAGCCGAGCACAAAAATAAGTCCAGGCCGCTTTGAAAATGCTTTACCCGGCAACCAAGAATGCCTAGCCGGCTATGGCCGGACGTACAAAATTTTAAGCCCACGTCCACGTTGTAGCCACGATGTGGACGCACCAAAAAGCTTTTATAGGCTATTGAATCAATTTTTGAACCAGTGAGAGCTAAACGACCTTATCGCCCCAGTCGGAGAAGGCCAAAACTACCAGCACGATGGCCAGCATGATGAATATAAATTGCCGGCGAGCGGATTTGCCCAACCGGTCTTTGTGATCCAGGTAATAAAGCACGGCCAAGCCGTAGCCAAGGGTGCTCAGCAAGAGTGTCGGCTGGGCCACCCCCCTGTAGAACAATAGCCAGTGGCTCAATAGCCAGGCCAGCGCCGCCCCAAAGTATCCCCACACGAAGGATAGCATCCTGGCATAAGGCTCTTCGAAGGCGTCCAAAAAGTGGCGGGCCGCCAGGAAGCAGAACAGTCCTGTCAGGAATGTCAGGGCGTAGACCGGGCCGTCGTCACCCAGCGTCAGGTAAAGCGCCGTCAGGGCGGTCAGCTGGCCCAGAAAGGCTTGCGCGGTAACTTTGGTAATGCTGTTGCCGGGTTTAATCACCAATAACCAGATCGCATAAAGCACGGCCCAGCCGGCCTGCACCCATAAATTGGTGCTGTGAATCATAAATACCACCACAGATAGGCCGATCATCAGGTCTACGGCGTTGGCCCTGATGTTTGCCGCCCAGAAGCGCGGCCGCACGGCAAACATGCGCCACTTGGCCAGCACCACGGTGGCCAGGGCCAGCTGGGTCAGGTTCAGCCAGACCAGAACGAAAATAAAGATCGGCAAAACCACCAACAGACCGATGTGCAGGAAGTGGGCTATACCACTGGTAGGTTTAAGGTTGCGTATTAAGGGCCTCATTGCTACCTATTATGATAACAAAGTCGGCGCCATTCGTAACGATACGGTTATCTGAAAGGTGGTTGTCGGCCTTCACGCCGAAGCGTTCTTCGAGGTAGTTCTTAGTATATTTACTCTTGTGCGTCAGGTCTATAAGGGTGGTCTGCATCCAGCCACTGCTCGGGGTGTTGCCGGTACCGATAATATTGTAGCCATATGATTTCAGGTCGTCCGCCTTGGCGGTAGCCAAACCGAGCGTCTGGGTGCCGTTCAGCACCAGTATTTTGGCGTTTTCCTTGAGGATGTACGGATCCTTTAGATTGCCGCGCACGAATTTCTGGATGGCGTCATAATTGAACAGGCCGGCCTTGGGTAGCACAACCGATTGGCCGTTAATATTGCCGCCCATCACCTGGGGATTGCCGGTGTCGGCCAGGCTAATGGAGGTTACTTTGTCGTCGCCCACCCCTTTAACAAGCGAGTACAGCCGGTTGGCATTGCTCAAGGACAGGTCGGTCTGGGCATTATTGCCAAAGGCGTTTAGCAGGCCCGATATCTTTAGCGGATTGCTCAGCGTACCGAGGGTAACTACCTTGCTCTTCAGGGCCACCAGCAGAGCTCTCTGCCTTTCGGCGCGGGCGTAGTCGCTGGTAGTCTCGCGGCTACGTACATATATAAGGGCCTGTTTACCGTTAAAGGTCTGCGGGCCGGCCTTGGCCAATACCGGGTTGTTGCCGTTTTCCCAGGCCATGGTAGGGTCCACTAGATCGGTCGGCACGTTCAGGTCGACCCCGCCAACGGTGTCGACGGCCTGCTGGAAGGCTTGGAAGTCGACCAACATATTGTAGTCGATCGTAATACCCAGGACCTGCTCTAGGGTAGTGTCAACCAGGTCAAAGCCGGCTCTAATCGCCTTGGGGTCGGTACTGCCGGTTTTGCCATTGCCCTGATATTTGAACTCGCCAGTTTCCCAGGCGGCGTTCAGCTTCATAACGCCAGCGTCGGGCACGTTCACCCAGAGGTCGCGGGGAATGCTGAGCAGTGTCGTGGTGTGGTTCACCGGGTCTACGCTAGCCAGCATAATGGTGTCGGTCAGATCAGGCGCGTCGTGCGTGCCACCGCCCCGCCCCAGCAAGAGGATGTTGACCCGGCCGCGGCCCTCACCCTTCAGCAGTTCCGGCTTAACGTTGGGGTTCAGCGCGGCGGCTGTTTCGGCGCCGCCCTTGAATACCTTGTGCAGTTTCAGGTAACTTTGCGAAAATAGCAGTCCGCCAAAGGTAATAAGTAGCACCACGGCGACCGCCAGGCCGCGCGAGGCAACACGCCGAGCCCGTCGCCACTTATATTGCTTGGCCAGCCTTAACGGGCTGTCCTCGCCTGGTAAGTCCATATCTATAGGTGGTCGGGGGGTGACGGGTGTATATATAGGCATGGCCGGGCCCGGAACAGGGACCGCCTTGCAGGCCGGCTTGCTTGTAGGCGCTACTGCCTGGCGCGCGGGCGCCGGCGAACGATACGGTTGCGCGGGTACTAACGGCCTGGTCGTCAGCGGGCGCGGTGGCAGGGCCCTTGGCACAGGTTGCGAATATCCAAGGGGGGTTTTTGGTGTTTGGCGCTGTATTTGTGTCTCAGGCCGTTTGAAACGTGACCTATCCATCTCTTATCAAGACTTAGTATAAACCTATACCGCTTATGAGTAAACCCCCCTCTATGCTATAGTGAAAAGCTGTATGAACCCCCAAACCACACCGGTCATCACACCTCCTAAGCCCCAAGCCACGCCCCCGCAATCATCGGGCTGGCGTGAACTATTATCTACCCTGGGGATCCTGGTAACCGCCCTTCTGGTGGCCCTATTTATTATCGCTTTTGTCTTTCGTTCCTACCAGGTAGACGGCCCGAGCATGGAAAACACCCTCCAGAACAAAGACAAGCTAATCATCTGGAAGGTACCCCGCACCTGGGCCAGCATAACCGGTCACGATTACCTCCCCAGCCGCGGTGACGTCATCGTCTTCACCGAAACCGGCCTCAGCCAGTACGGGCAGGAAGACAGCAAACAACTTATTAAACGCGTGATTGGCTTGCCCGGCGACCGGGTGGTAGTAGATGGCGGCAGTGTCACCGTCTATAACAAGGTCCACCCCAAGGGCTTTAAACCGGATGTCTCCCTGCCCTACGGCAAGCAAATCCCCATCACCTCCGGCAATGTCGACCTGACCCTTGGCAAGCACCAGCTATTCGTCTGCGGCGACAACCGTCCCGACTCCCTGGATTCGCGTACTTTCGGCCCCATAAACGCCAGCCAAATCGTCGGCAAGCTAGTCCTAAGAGTCTTTCCAATTTCTCAAGCCAAAGCTTTCTAGAAGCGACATCGGCAACAATTTTCCCGCAAACAGGTAGCTACACCAACGTTTGCCGGGAAAATATTACCGAGTCGCTTTTGTGATATATTTAGAGGACTATGAGTGAGAAACCAAAACGAGGGTTGGGGCGCGGTTTTGACGCCCTTATTTCCAGCGATTTCGACAAAAGCATACTGCTAACCCCTGAAGACCGTGTCGAAAAAATCCCCCTTAAACAGCTTCAGGCCAGCCCTTTCCAGCCCCGCAAGCACTTCGATGAAACTGCGCTAAAGGAGTTATCGGAGTCTATTAAGCGCCACGGCGTCGTCCAGCCGCTGGTTGTCACCCCCGTTAAAGACGGCAAATATATACTTATCGCAGGTGAACGTCGGTGGCGGGCCGCCGAGCTGGCGGGCCTCAAAACCGTTCCGGCCATCATCCGTGACAGCCACGAGTTAGAACAGCTGGAATTAGCCCTTATCGAGAACGTCCAGCGCGTCGACCTAAGCCCTCTCGAACAAGCCGTCAGTATAGAGCGCTTGCACGAGCAGTTCTCCCTATCTTATGATGAGATTGCCCGCCGCCTCGGAAAGGCCACTTCGACCGTTAATAACACCGTGCGATTACTGCGTCTGCCAGAGGTCGCTCGCGATGCATTGGCCCAAAACCAGATCAGCGAAGGCCACGCTCGCGCCATCCTAGCCCTCAAAGGTGATGCCGCGCGCCAGGACTATCTCTTAAAGACGATTATTTCACAGGGGTGGAGCGTTCGCCAGGCGGAACGCTTTGTCACCAGCGTGAAGGCTGGTGTTAAAGAAAATACCAAGGTTCACGAGCGCGTTAACACCGAAAGCCCGGTAACTAAGAAATTGAGTACAAAATTAGGTACACCGGTCCATATTCGCCGTACCGCCAGGGGTGGCAAACTTGAAATCAGCTTTAAAACCGATGACGAACTCGCCAAAATTATCGGTCTGTTTGAGTAGGTAGACTCTCCACAACGCTATGTAGGCGATAATCTGCATGACTGTTAGCCGTTATGGCAGAATCAAGTTGTGCATACAACTTAGCGTGAACATTGGAAACCAGGCTTTGGCTGTAATCCTCATCCAAAGGGGGTGTTAGGCCATCGTCCATAAGATCTTTTTGAACATCCAGGCTATATTCTTCACTCCATATTTCATTAGGGGTCACTATACGCCCAGCCCCGCCCTCATCAGCAACTTCTTCGCAAATAGATAAACCACGAGCAATGAGCATGAGCGCAAGGGGCGTTTCTTCAGGAGTAAAAGGATTTGAGCGAGTGGTTTCCTCTGCCTCGTGAGGTGATTCTAAAACAGAGAATCGGGCT
The DNA here is from genome assembly GCA_964426315.1 of uncultured Candidatus Saccharibacteria bacterium. Lineage (GTDB taxonomy): Bacteria > Patescibacteriota > Saccharimonadia > Saccharimonadales > UBA4665 > UBA5150. Next base: position 2,130 of record CAYRPQ010000009.1, on the reverse strand, counting down.
CTTACTTCGTCAGCTATTCTGCCCGGCACGCTGGTTACTACTTTTCGGAGCCCAAGATCAATCTCTTCCGCCGAGAATGGGCTACGCTCAAAGTCTGGCTTGGCTTCGCCATTATCCAAGGCAATCATTATATTAGTGGCGCGGGTGGCATGAGCCCGACGAGATAGGTCATTAGATGCCAGGCCTTCGGCCACGATTCTTAGCCCTGCCACTGCGGCTCTGGCGTCGGGGTCTTTGGTATGAGGATCCAGGTCAAAGTTGTGGGTAAGCATTGAAAAAAATTTGTCATAGCTGGTAGTGGGTTTCGCACGTGCCGGCACACCTGGCAAATTATTTTCAGGTTTACCTTTTGGATTTTCGTGTAATGCCATATGTTATTAACATTAGCATAAACGGCATGAAATGTCAATATTTAGGTGCGGGCGCGGACTTCTTTGGCCAGGGCTTTGTAGGCGCGGGCGCCCTTGCTCCAACGGTCGTGCTCGTAGATGGTTCGGCCGTAACTAGGGGCTTCGGCCAGGCGCACGTTGCGTGGGATTACAGTCTTAAACAGCTTTTCACCGAAGTAATTTTTAACCTCGGCTTCTACCTGTTCGCTCAAGGAATTGCGCTTATCGAACATGGTCAGGGCAATCCCCAGCAGTTCTAGGTGCGGATTGGTACTACCCCGCACCGCCTGGATAGTGTCGAGCAATTGGCTCAGGCCCTCTAGGGCGTAGTATTCGGTTTGGACGGGGATCAAAACGCTGGTGGCGGCAGTCAGGGCGTTAATCGTTAACAAGCCGAGACTAGGAGGGCAATCGATAATTATGTAATCGTAGGTTGCCGCCTGCAGGGCCTTCTGCAGGGCGAACTCGCGCTCGGGCTGTCCTACCAATTCGACCTCGGCGCCGGCCAGGTTGGCGTTACTGCTCAAAACGAATAATTGTGCGACGTGGGTTTCGTGTACCGAGCTGGCTAATGAACTACCCCGGCACAGAACGTCATAAGTCGTTTTGCGGGCCTTTTCTTTTGGCAGGCCCAGGCCGCTGGTGGTGTTGCCCTGCGGATCAAGGTCCACCAGCAAGACCGACTGTTTGTCGGCCGCCAGCTGGGCGGCTACGTTAATAGCCGTAGTGGTTTTGCCGACGCCGCCCTTTTGGTTCACAACCGCGATAATTCTTTGTGTCATAAGCGCTTCCTACTGGCCTCAGTATATCACGGCTTAATGTTCGGTTTTTGATCGATCGTCCTGTTCTGCCGGACTTTTTGAGTGGCGAGCGCCAACCAGAGTATGGCGTTTAGGCCCGACGAGACGGCCGCGTACCATAAAGACAGGCTAGCGTAAGTGGCCGAGAAGACTAACAGCACCAAACCGGTACTTAAGCTGGTAGAAAAGGCCGGCTTATGCCGGCTAATCAGGGTTGGAATTAGCGCTATCGAGAAGATAAGCGACCCGATTGCCAGTATGGTGTCCTGCCATTGGTTGTGCATAGGCCTATTATAACTAAAAAAGCCCCCCTGACGATTGGCCGGGGGGACTTTTCGGTTTTTTGTTTGAGATTTTAACCACTGTTTGTTGGTTAGGACCAGGCCTCACACAAGCTCCGATCCTGTATATCTAGTATGGCCCGGCTAACAGGTAGATTCAAGCTCTTTTGAATAAAAATAATATCCAATAACAGCGCTTAAAAAGACAATGGTTTAGGCCAATAACTGTTGTAAATTATCGTACAATAGGCGATTTATACCAGAGAAGAGAGTGTTTCTGCCCCCTAATACTTGGTTTCGTAACGCTAATGCTGTTGTAAGAAAAATAACTGGCAAAAAACGGCTGACAACTTATCCACAGCGAGTTTTAGGCTATTTTGGTGATCTTGATAATGGTCTGGTGCTGGCGGTGGCCACGTACTTTATGAACCCGCTTTTTGGCCTTGTAGCGGATGGATGTGACCTTGTCCGCCTGGACGTCGGCCTCGAGAATCTCGGCAGTCACCTTGGCTTTGTCGACGCTAGGTGTGCCGACCTGTACGTTTTCGCCGTCAATTACCAACAGGGGCTCGAAAGTGATCTTGTCGCTATCGCTTTTTAGCAGTTCGACCTTAACAATCTCGCCTTCGCTGACGACATACTGTTTACCACCGGTAGTGA
>CAYRPQ010000008.1:0-23809 GCA_964426315.1 uncultured Candidatus Saccharibacteria bacterium | reverse complement strand
CGCGTCCTTGCCAAGGACGAGGCCACGGGTTAGAGTCCCGTCACCCGCACCAATTAGGATCAGATAGAATGCCCCGAGCTATTAGAGGGGCCTTTTTATTGGACATGGGGTGAAGAGTGCCGAGACACCACACATAGTGTTTTTAAGCATAAGCACTACACTATATGTGGACAATTCTACAATATGCAAGGGCTCGTTTCGGTAGTATTTTTGATTTAGGTAAGATGGTGGGCAACTTACCGCAGTGAGTAGCACTGAGGGGGAGGCTCGAAAAACAAACACCCGGCTGGCGTTCAAACCAAACGCTGCTTAAGAAGATACTAACCACACTAAGAGCAAGGATCTCAGAAGGAGGAACCTTAACGATGGCGCACAAACCGAATATCCACACAACATTTAACAAGCAAGCGGGTAACTGGCGCAATATTTCTGAGGGCGCTACCCGTCCTGCCAAAACCTACGAGACCAAGCAGGAAGCCCAGGATGCAGGCCGAGAGATGGCAAAAAGCCACCACGTCGAGCACCTAATCCACAACAAAGATGGTGAAATCGGCCTGCGCAACAGCTACGGCCATGACCCAAGAAATGTGAAGGGGTAAGCTATGATCGATATAGATTTTATATCCGGTACTAATAGTGACCCAAATAGCACTAGTAGCTACGACGCGATAGCCTTGCGCTTTAAGGAGGACAACGACGCCAACCAGAAGGTAGTGGTGATCGACGGTGGTTTTTCCGACGTCGGCGACGACGTGGTCAACTTTATTAAAGATAGGTATGGCGCTAGCAGAATTGACCTAATGGTCTCGACTCACCCGGACAATGACCACCTGAACGGCCTGCTAACCATCATCCAGCAAATGCCGGTTGATGAACTGTTGGTTCACCAGCCACGGCTATATCGCGATGATCTGGGTGACTTTACTAATCTTGACAACCTGGACTTACTGCTGGGATACGCCGTGGACGCCGGAACGACTGTTTCGGATCCATTTACTGGCGTGAACCGTTTCGATGGACGGCTCAGAGTGCTTGGCCCTAGTGAGGACTACTACCGTGAGCTACTAAATGACCAACTTGACCCGGCCGAAAAAGCAATGTTTGCTATTAAAAGCGCCATGGTTCAGGCATCGACAGCGATTAAGGACTTGGTCGGTAAAGCGCTCGGCCAGATGCCGGATGAAACACTTGATGATAGCGGAATAACCAGTCCGCGCAACAGCAGTTCGGTAATAACACTTCTCGAAGTAGCCGGCAGGCGTCATCTCTTTACGGGCGACGCTGGCATCGAAGCGCTTGAGCATGCAGCCGATGAATATGAATCAATCTACGGCACCTTCTCGAGCGCACCCCTTAGTTTTTTCCAGGCACCGCATCACGGAAGCCGTCGAAACCTAGGAAAATCCATCCTAAATCGTATCTTTGGTGAACCCGAGGCAAGCTATGGTGACGACCACACCGTCTGTATTCATGCTGCAGCAGCGTCGAAGAAACATCCCTCACCCAAAATTACCAACGCCCTGATGCGGCGGGGCTGCCTGCAAGGACGGCTAGGCGTCACGAATGGCATTGGGCTTTGGCACCATTTCGAATCCGATCCTCGTGAAGACTACTCGAGCATAACTCCATACCCAATACTGCCTGAGGAATAGACAAGAGCTCTTAAGAACTATTTAATCCTGGCATTTTTAACGCGCCTAGTGATGTAAGCAGTTTGCTTGCGGTAAGCGAATATAAATAATGCGAGCATTGCAACTATAAATATGTATGTAATCAAAGTATGGTGCTGTCGGACAAAGCTGTTCGCATATTTGGTAACGGTATACACGGCTCCAAATACAAAAAAAGTGGCAATCAATGTTCGGTAGGTATTATTTTCTTGGGATAGAGTATCTATCTTTTCATCCGATCTTGTAGCATTAAGGTAGTCCGTGTAGGGCGCAAAAGTCACTATCTTTATCTTTTTCAATATGGGCTCAACTATCAACGATCCGACGCGACTAACGGCTAAGCCAATAAAGTAGAAAGTGAAAAATTCGGCGATAGAATTTTCATATATAAGATCGATGTACGTGGTCTGCTTCAGTAACACAGCAAGCAGTGCGCCCGAAAGCAAGAAGTTAAACAGCTGGTATTGTGATATTTTTTTCAGTAAATCTTCCACTGCGATACACTCTCGATATATTGTAATAATTATAGCATTACACCTTGCTAAAGCCGTGGGGTCTCCTCGAATGATCTACAAGATTGCCATAGTCAATCAACATGCTACACAATTTCTATGTGGCGGAAGGATTTGCACGGATTTGCTACGATAGAGATATGAGAAAAATAGTCGTCTTAACTTTTGTGACCCTTGATGGTGTTATGCAAGCCCCCGGCGGGCCGGAAGAAGATCCTTCGGAGGATTTTGAGTTTGGCGGTTGGCAGGCTCCGTATACTGGCGGGGACGACGATACAATAACCAAGCTGATGAGCGTTCCTTTTGACTTGCTGTTAGGTAGAAAAACCTATGACATATTCGCTGGCTATTGGCCGAAACGAAATGCAGGGCCGGTAGCCACTCCGTTTAATAAGGCTATGAAGTACGTAGTGTCCGATAACGACGTAAAGCTTACCTGGAAAGAATCCACACAGATTGACGGGGACGTCGTCGGCAAACTCAAGGCACTTAAAAAGGAAGACGGTCCGGTGCTTCATGTTTGGGGTAGCAGTGTGCTAATACAAACCCTTCTGAAGAACGATCTGGTAGATGAGCTATGGCTCATGACGTATCCCATCACGCTGGGTAAAGGGAAGCGTTTATTTAGGGATGGAACGATTCCGGCGGCGTTTGAGCTCGTGGAAGGCAAAATCCTGCCCAACGGCGTCGTAGTGGCTAATTACAAACGGGCCGGCGACGTGCAGACCGGCACGGTCGGTGCATAGCGGGAAAGAAAGGCCGGCGGGTCTCGTTTGCTATACTACTAGGGATATTACCCCAGATTGTTGTTTGTGAAATCTTTCAAAAAAACTAGAACTGGCCGGACGCTCCACTATTTTCTTACCATATTTAAGAAGCGTAAGCTCGCCGTATTTGTTAACTTAACCTTCACGCCTATAGCGATTTTCTTTGGGGAAATCCTGGTAGGTTACGATTTCGGAAAGCTGTTTCAAAAGATAACCGAATTTCATGTCGGTGACAGCACGGGCCCGCTATACCATCTAGCCTGGATGATCATCGGCTTTTTCGTGATACAAATAGTTTTCTACAGGATTAATGACTACACGGCCATCTGGCGCCAGTCGGCCAGTTTGCGCGACCTGGAGCAATATATCTTTTCGCGCCTGCCGCATCACGGCTACGGATTTTTTGCCGAAACCTACGGCGGCGCCCTGGTTAGCCAGGTCAATCGTTTCCTAAAGGCTTACGAGCAGTGGGAAGACGTGTTTTTATTCGACTACCTGGAAACCTTTTCCAGAATAGTCTTGTCGGCGGGCATATTGATGTTTATAGCCTTTCCGCTCGGCTTGTTGCTGGCAATCTGGGCGCCTATTTTTATATTTGCGGTTGCCTACTCTTCAATCAAAAAAGCCCATATCACCCGCGAAGACGCCGCTGCCGATTCTAAGGTTATCGCCTTTTTATCGGATGCCATTACCAATATGGTGACTATAAAGACCTTTGCCCGTATACAGCAGGAAAGCAGAGAGTTCAATAAGGTGAGTAACTACCGGTACAGAAAACGCCTGCGCTCGTTTCGGTTTAATTCCCTGATACGCGATTTCCGCTGGATGATCGCCCTGGTCTTTTTCGTGGTTTATATCTTTCTATCGATTCACATGGTGGTCTCGGGTTCTATCACGCCGGCCACGCTGGTCGCCGCCCAGATATACGTACTTAGTATCTTACATAGCCTACTCGCCCTGCACCAAGTTATTCAGCGTACCGAGCAGTTGTTCGCCGATGCCGCCGAACTGACCGACGTGCTCGACCTCGAACCCGAACTGCAAGATCCGGTTAACCCTGAGCCGCCTCGCATAAAGTCCGGCCTTATTAATTTTAAGGAAGTCAGCTTTACTTATCCCGGCACCACAAAAAAAGTCTTCGACGGCCTAAACCTGACGATTGAGCCCGGGCAAAAGGTAGGGCTGGTAGGGCATTCCGGTTCGGGCAAGTCCACGCTTACCAGACTGCTACTAAGGTTTTTAGACATTCAAGGCGGCAGTATTCTTATAGACGGCCAAGATATTCGCCGCGTAACCCAGGACGATTTACGGAGCAATATTGCCTTTGTACCCCAAGAACCGCTGTTGTTTCACAGAAGCCTAAACGAGAATATCGGTTACGGCAAGGAAGGGGCCACCGAGCAAGAAATACACGAGTCCTCGCGGCTGGCCTACGCCGATGAATTCATAGAGCAATTGCCCGAAAAATACGACACCCTGGTGGGCGAGAGAGGCGTAAAATTGAGCGGCGGTGAAAAACAGCGCGTGGCCATTGCCCGGGCCATGCTTACCAACTGCCCGCTGTTAATCTTGGACGAAGCCACCTCCGCCCTGGACAGCAAAAGCGAAAAGCTTATCACCAAGGCCCTAGACGAGTTAATGAAAGACCGCACCACGCTGGTAATCGCCCACCGCTTAAGCACTATCCGAAAGCTCGACCGCATTATCGTCTTGCGCGGTGGTAAGCTGGTCGAAGACGGCACCCACGAAGAGTTATTGAAACAAAACGGCGAATACGCTGAGCTTTGGAACCACCAGTCCGGCAACTTCCTCGACCCCTAGTTAACGACATTCTGGTTGACAAATTCCCCGCCCTGATTAATACTTAGCCATGTGGTTAAGTATCGAACGCTTGACGGGACTTTCGGGGCCTTAACGGATCCCACGCGACGCGGGATCATATTGCGCTTGGCGGAAGGTGAAACCTCCGTGAGCGAACTGGCCGCGCCGTACGGCATTTCGGGACCGGCTATTTCCAAGCACCTGAAGGTGTTGGAAGAAGCCGGACTGATCTTCCGGCGCCGCCAGGGCCGGGTGCACTATTGCCGGCTAGCAACGGCGCCGTTAGGCGAGATCGATACCTGGCTGTCCCGCTTTAGGGATTCACACAATAAGGTAATAAATTAATTATTAAAAGGGGAAAATATGAGCAAATTCGTATTTATCTACCGCGGCGGCAAGCCCGGCGCGACTAAAGAAGAGCAAGATAAAGTAATGGCCGCTTGGGGCCAGTGGTTCGGAAGCCTGGGTGACGCTTTAGTAGACGGCGGCAATCCTTTCGGAGCGCCAAAAGCGGTGACAACAAACGGCGTCAGCGATAGCGTTAGCGGCCAACCAGCCAGCGGCTATAGTATTGTAAACGCTAGCGACCAAGCGGCTGCGGCCGAACTGGCTAAAGACTGCCCAATGTTGGCCGATAGCCCTGATTCCGTAGTCGAGGTTTACGAAGCCTTCCCGATGTAACGGGCGAGCACCTGTTGACATTAATAAAAGGCGGCCATAAACTACGGTCAGGAGTTAAAAATAAAAAATATATAAAATGCTAGTATTTACGCGTAATAAGATTAGCCTGAGCCATCGGGGCATATCCCACCTGGTGTTGCCGCTAGTGATCACAATAGTCGCCGTCGTAGGCACCTATCTTGTGGTTGCCAGCCACGCCGACTCTGTCCGGCCCACTAAGGTCGTGTCGGTTAAGTACACTACTACTAGATCCAGCGAGCAGGGCCAAGAGGATAAAAACGATAACTACTGCGCCGTCTTTCATCTTAACTTTACGGTTAAAACCGTCGGAAAGGTGGATACCGTTGAGATCGACGATCTTTCGGCCGTCGCGGTCTTGCCCATAGCCAAGCTTACTCACGTCGGCCACAGCGTCTGGAAAGGTGACGGCAGTGTAAACGTCTGCAACGGCATCGGCCACCGGCCAGGCAAAGTGAAACTGTTCGAAGATGATATGACGGCAACCGCCACTTACGGCAAGACCCAGTCGGGCGTGCTTCTCAAAAACCGAACCGTTACTTTACGCTAAACCTGACGCTGAGTCACGCCTGGCGGCCGTAGTTTTCCAGGAATTCGCTAAAGGCCGTCATGAGCTCTGGCAGGGCGGCGGTGCGAGTTTCCCAGACATGGTCGTTGATTGAGCGAATCGGCATAATTTTGGACGAGGTACTGGTCAGGAAAGCGCCGTCGTATTGGGCCAAATCGGCTAGTTTGATGTCGCTCTCGGTGATCTTAAAGCCAATGTCTTTAGCCACCTCCAACACTTTGTCGCGGGTGACCCCGAGCAAGATGTCGGCCTCAGGCGGCGAAATAATCGTTCTGCCCTGTAAGGCGAGAAAGTTGGTGCGGGTGCCCTCCACCAAACAACCTTCTTTATTAACCATCAGGGCGTCGTAGGCGCCGGCGGCTTTGGCGTCGCGAAAGGCCAGGTAGCTCGGCAACATATTGAGCGTTTTGGCGTGTGGAAAAGGCCGTTCGTAAGCCTTGGTTACACAGTGCGTGCCGTTTTTATATAGTTTTCGGTCGGGAAACAGCGGATTCAGGCAAAGAACATACAAATTGGCCTTTTCGGGGGTCGGGCCGCCAATCAGCAGGATTTTGACGTTGCAGGTGGCGGTTTTTAGCTTGTCAAGCAGGTCAGTTACGAATTGTTTAATCAAGTCAGGCGATAAGGTATGTTCCAAACCGATAATTTGGGCCGAATCTATCAAGCGTTGGCAATGATCTTCTAAAAAGTAGGGCAGGCCGCCCGACACGCGGATGCTCTCGTAAACGCCGAAACCGTAGGAATATTCGACATTACCAAGGGGAATCGCCGCCTGGCCGATAGGCAGGATATCACCATTCCGTGAAAAGTAATTATAAGTTATAGTATGTCCCTTGCGGTGGCGTTAAGAATGTCACTGCCTCTTCAGTCTATCAGATGCAGACTGTGGGCTTAATCATAGGAGGCTAGTCTGACCGAGCATTTAAAGCGGGATCCCGAAGGTAAAGTTATCCCCCTGCCTGATCCTGCCAGGCATACCAGATTCGAACACATCGCTCGGCAACTAACCAGGTCACAAGCGGAGTTTACGGGCGAATTGCCGGATGGACTCACCGGAAAACGGCCGTCAATCATTATTGGCCGGGGTGATCCTGAGAACCCACTTATTAAGATGCACGACTAGCTTTTTGCTTCGTACCCTTCGTGCTGTAGGCTATAATAGCCCTGTTCTCTAGGGCGCCTTGGCGGAGTAGTTACGCAGTGGTCTGCAAAACCATTTACACGGGTGCAAATCCCGTAGGTGCCTCCAGGGCGAGTGGCGGAATTGGTATACGCGACGGACTTAAAATCCGTTGGCTGAATAAGCCTTGTGGGTTCAAGTCCCACCTCGCCCACCAGGAATATCATTTTGAAAAGCACTAGCCTTATGTATAATCAGGCTTATAAACCTAATCGTTAATAGGAGCATGAACATTATGGAACCAGATAATAACCCAGTACCGACACCACCAGCAGATCCAGGCACGCCGCCGATGCCGGCACCTGAACCGCCCACTATGCCCGATCCAGCACCAGCTCCTGACGCTCCAGAGGCACCCGAAGCACCAGCTCCGGAGATGCCCGAAGCACCAGAAGCTCCAGAGGCTCCTGAAGCTCCGGCACCGGACGCCGGCGCCGACGAGCCTCCTACTTCCGGCAACATCGTTGTCGGCTAAGCTTTAGACGTAATTTAGAACAAGGTGGGATTGGACATGCTCACCGATGGCTGCGGTCACTTTTGCGGCGCGGGCATCCCTCAGTAGTGCTACTTGTTTGGCTAGTTCTATACCCAGCTCTAAGTGTCGAGCGCTGGGTTCGCCTGTAACGTGGAATTCGGTATAGCCGCCGGTTTCTGTGCTTGCGACAAGTTCTTGACCGAGATCGGAATCTGGCCCCACAGCATCCATAAGTGCGATATGTTCTTCATCAGACAACGGCGGCTTAACACCAATGTCTGTTTCTGGCTCAGAGTCACTACTCACCATGGCCATGCCGGGCCCTACGGTTACGTTCAAGTCGTGCTCGTCTAAATTAATAACTTCAAAGTGCTGTGACATACTCACTAACTCCAAATAATATTCTGCTATTATAACAAGTATATTGCACAAAATCAAGGTTATTTTAGTTTTCAAGTTTCGTTCCTAAATCTCCATAGCCGCATTTACTCAGTTATAATAAGCGCATGCAGATTGTAGTACACGATCTTCTGACGAATTACCAATTGCAAAGCAAAGGTAAGCTTGTGCTGTTATTGCACGGTTGGGGCGACAGCCTTAAGGGTTTGCATGACCTGGCCGGCGTTCTAGCCCAGAGGTACCAGGTATTGGCTCTTGATTTGCCGGGATTTGGAGGCACTCAGGCTCCGAAAAGCGCTTGGGACCTCGATGATTATTCCCATTTCGTGGCGGCTGTGGTGAAAAAGCTGGAACTGCCGCAACCGTACGCTGTAATAGCTCACAGCAACGGTGGTGCGTTGAGTGTTAGGGCCGTCAGCCTGGGGGAATTAAAGCCCTCCAAGCTGGTGCTGATGGCGGCTTCAGGCGTGCGCACCAACAATCCGATCAAACGAGCCTTTATTAAGCTGGTAGCCAAGACCGGCAACATAGCGACCATATGGATGCCAGAGCGTTACCGCCGGGCCCTGCGCAAGAGTCTCTACGGGGTTGCCGGCAGTGATATGCTGGTCGTGCCCGAATTGCAAGACACATTCAAGAGAACCGTTCGCCAGGACGTCCAGGCCGACGCCGCGGCCATAACCGTGCCCACGCTTTTGATCTACGCCGCCGATGACGACGCCATCCCACTGGCCGACGGCAGGCAATACAATAGTCTTATCAAAGATTCACGGCTGGAAGTTATTCCCGAATCGGGGCATTTCGTTCACCTGGACCAACCACAGAAAGTTAGCGGTCTAATAGAGGAGTTCCTGAAGTGATGCGCCAACTTAGGAGCCTTTACAGCCGTTCCTACCCGACGGCATTAATTTACATGCTCCAGAGCAGTGAGTACCAGACTGGGCCCTACCTGGAGTGGTTGCACCGCACCAAGGATTTCAGCACGGTTATGAAGCGCCGTACACTCGACCCCACCAAGCGGGCCCGATTGTTGCTACTTGCCTTGCGTTTGGGCATTTTGTTGCAGATTGTGGCAGGTATTTTACTGATTCACTTTGGCCTTACCGACCAGTTAACCGGCGGCCTGCCTTTCGGACTGGCTGTTATTTTGGTCTATCCACTGGTGTGGCCTTACTTGATCGTGGTGCCGTTGGTACTAGGCCGCCAGCTCAGTGCCGCGCCCCAGGAACGCCGTGCGGTGGCCGGTTCGGAAAAGGTTTTCGCAGGACATAAAGGCCTTAAAATCGCCGTGGCCGGCAGTTACGGCAAAACCACCATGAAAGAACTGCTTAACACCGTGCTAAGCGAGGGTCTCAAAGTCTCTTCTACGCCAGCCAACAAAAACGTCGGCGTCAGTCACGCCCAATTCGCCAAGGGCCTGAAGGGCGACGAAGACGTGCTGATTATCGAATACGGTGAGGGCGAGCCCGGCGACGTGGCCGGTTTCGCGGCTAACACCCACCCGACCCACGCCGTTATCACCGGCCTGGCGCCGGCCCACTTAGATAAGTACCCGTCGCTCAAAGCCGCCGGCGAAGATATCTTCTCACTGGCCGACTACCTCAATGGCAAACAAGTTTACGTTAACGGCGAATCATCGGAAACCAAACCATTTATTAAACCTTCCTATCATGTTTTTGACACCGAGGGCGCCCTAGGCTGGAAAACAGCAGGCATAAATGTCAGCCTTGAAGGCACTACTTTCACACTTAACGGGGGTAAAAGTTCTATTAACCTGCAAAGCGGCCTTATCGGCCGGCACCAGGTCGGTTATCTGGCTTTTGTGGCGGCCTTTGCGCTTGAACTCGGGCTAACTCACCAACAAGTGCAAGAGGGTATCGCTAAAACGGCGCCGTTCGAGCACCGCATGCAGGCCTACCAGCTTAACGGCGCCTGGGTGGTCGATGACACCTACAACGGCAACCTAGAAGGCATCCGCGCCGGCACCGAGCTGTTGAAAGGCCTCGAGGCCAAGCGCAAAATCTATGTCACACCGGGCCTAGTCGACCAAGGTGAAGAAAACGAGCGCGTCCACGAAGAAATCGGCCGCCTGATCGCCAAGTCCAACCCGGATATGGTTGTTTTAATGAAAAACTCCGTCACCGATTTCATTAAAAAAGGTCTCAAAGCCGGCGACTTCAAGGGCGAACTAAGAGTAGAAGACGACCCACTCGATTTTTATACCAACCTGACGCATTTCGTGGCCGCCGGCGACCTGGTGGTCATGCAAAACGACTGGACCGATAACTACGCCTGATCTAAAATTGTATATACTAATTGCATGGAAACAATCGCAGTAATTTTCGGCGGACGATCGGCTGAGCACGATGTATCGGTAGTAACGGCATTAGCCTCAATCATTAAGCCCCTTGAGTTAACTAAAAAATACCGGGTAGAGGCCGTCTATATCGCCAAGGACGGCGCCTGGTACTGGGACGAAAAACTTAAAGACATCAAGCTGTTCAGCTCCGGCGAGATCCAAGATTTCCTGCACCGCACCCAGCCCACCGGCGTACGGTTCGACGGCGGCATGACCCTAGTTAAGGCCAGCGGCATAGCCGGCCGTAAGCAATCGCGCAAAATTGACCTGGTTTTCCCGGCTATGCACGGCACCTACGGTGAAGACGGCGCCCTACCGGGCTTGTTAGATATGGCGGGAATTCCTTACGTTGGCTGTGGCCTGGGCGCCAGCGCCATTGCCATGGATAAAATCCTGGCTAAAGAAGTTGCCACTGCCAACGACATTCCGGTTTCCAAGTTCCTAAGCTTCAGCAAGGCAGACCTGGAACGCCAACCCGGCGAAGCCGTGAAAACCATCGTGAAAACCCTTGGGTACCCATTATTCGTTAAGCCAGCCCACCTGGGTTCGAGCATCGGCATCAGCCAGGTAAAGGATGACACCGAACTGCGCCACGGCCTCGAAGTGGCCGCTCACTACGACGATCGAGTTATCGTAGAAGAAGCCGTTCACAACTTGATCGAAGTCACCCTGCCGATTATGGGTAATCATCGCCCCCAACCGGCCATGCTGGAACAGCCCATGACTAAGCCCGAAGACTTCTTCGACTTCGACACCAAGTATCTGCAAGGAGGCAAGAAGGGTAAGGGCAAAGGCGGCGGTAAGACAGCCAAGGGCGCCCAGGGTTACAGCCACATCCCGGCCGAAGTGCCCGAAGAAGTTTATGTTCGAGCGGAGGCTACCGGCGTGGCTATTTACAAAGCCTTTGGTTGTAGCGGTATCGCCCGCGTCGACATGCTCATCGACGAAAAAACCAAACGAGTTTACTTTAACGAAGTCAATCCACTGCCCGGCGGCCTCTACGCCCACAACTGGAACCGGGCCGGCATCAGCAACGTTGAGCTGGTCCAAAAGCTGGTCGACTACGCCAAGGAGCGCCACGCCCAGCGCCAGGACCTGACTACCACCTTCAGCACGAACTACCTGCAACAATTCTAGCTATGAACTTAGTTGAGATTGAGCCCTATCTACCCGATGGGAGCATTATTGAAATGCGCTATGCCACCACGAATAATCGCTGGGGCAGAGTGTTCTACGAAGGCCAGGACGCAATTGCCAGGCTCGATGAACCGGCCGCCGAGGCCCTAGGCTATGCCGCCAAACTGCTACTGCCGGAGAACTTGTATTTTAAAATATGGGATGCTTACCGGCCTAAAGAGATTCAGGCGATACTTTGCGAGCTTGAGGGTGACGGCAGGTATGTATTGAATCCAGAGAAGTCAAATCACCCCAAGGGCCTGGCGGTCGACCTAACACTTATTGATCGACATGGCCGGGAGCTCGATATGGCAGTAGATTTTGACGAGTTTGGCGAAAAATCCCACGCCGACTACGACGATCTCACTGAAGAGCAGTTCAAGAATCGTGCCAAGCAGGCCTTTGTGATGCGATTGGCGGACTTCATGCGCTATGAATATGTATGACTATGTAGGAAACGCGCCTAACAGATAGTCGGCGTGGTATAATTAAGTATGAAGATGCAGAACCGGGTAGCCATCCTCGATGCTGGCGGTCAATATGTTGACCTGGTTCGCAAAGCGGTCGAGCGCCAGGGCATTCCGGCCGATGTGCTCCCCCTCAACACCGGTCGTGACAAAATCGAAGGCGCTTACGGCGCCATTATTATTTCCGGCAGTCCGGCCAACACTTCCCAGGGTCCTGCCCCCCGGCCCGTCGCTGACATTTGGGACAGCCCATTGCCCCTGCTTGGTATTTGTTTTGGCATGCAGGCCATGGTGGTGGCACGCGGAGGGGAGGTTGCTAAAAACGCCATCCGCGAAGACGGCCGGGTAACCACCGGCGTTGATGTTTCGCACCCGCTATTCAAAGGCGTAAAGAAAGATTTCACGGGGCTTTTCACGCACGGCGATTTCGTTAAAAAAGTCCCCGACGGCTTTACGATTCTCGGCTCGCACACCCTGAGCGACGGCTCCACGTCCTATTCTTCAATCGCTAAAGGTAATAAGTTGGGCGTCCAATTCCACCCCGAGGTTTTCGACGACACGCCCGAAGGCTTCACCGTGTTTAAGAACTTCCTCGAAGACATCGCAAGATTAAAACCGGATGATAGCTTCCGCCAAAAACAGCTTGAGGACCTGATAAAGACCAAACAAGCCGCAATCACCAAGCAGGTTGGCAACCGGCACGTCATCGCTTTTGTCAGTGGTGGCGTCGATTCCAGCGTAGCCGCCACCCTGGCCGCCGGCGTTGTGCCGGCCGATCGTCTACACGCCTTTTACATCGATAGTGGCTTCATGCGTGATGAGGATGACCTGGTAATCGATGAACTTCAGAAAGCCGGCCTTCCAGTCCAGAAGATCGACTCCGTCGAAGACTTCGAAAAACCACTGGCCACGATCACCGATCCCGAAGAAAAGCGCAAAATCATCGGCCGCGTCTTCATAGAAACCCAGAACCGCATCGTCGCCAGCCTCAAATTAACCGAGGCCTTGCTATTGCAGGGTACCAACGCCGCCGACCGTATCGAATCCGGCCACAGCACCGGCGATAGCCATACCATGACCATCAAAACCCACCACAACCAGGTCAAGGAAGTCCGCGAACTGAAAGAGCAGGGGCTTTTAATCGAACCTATCGACGACCTCTTTAAAGACGAAGTCCGCGAACTTGGCCGTCAGCTCGGCCTGCCCGAAGACCTGGTCGGGCGCCAACCTTTCCCCGGTCCCGGCCTGGCTATTCGAATCATCTGCTCCGACGGTCAACAGACGGCTCAAGGCAAGACCGACACACAATTCAGCCTGCTACCGATTCGCAGTGTCGGGGTCGGGGGCGATGAGCGTTCGCATCTACATGTCGCGGCCGTGGAAAACGGAAAACACAACGCCAAGGAACTAGCCGCTCTCGGCGCCGATCTGCCGGCCCACCATCGCGACACGGTCAACAGGGTCATATACGCGCTTCAGCCAGGCTCGGTCAAAGACTATTCAGTCACCAAAACTTATATGACCGCCGATGTTCGTGAACAGCTCCGTCACGCTGACCGCATCGTTTTCGAGGCCATGCGTGCCGCCAACCTGCTCGACAGAATCAAACAATTCCCGGTGGTTCTTATCCCGCTAAGCTTTGGCAAACCCGGTGAACGGGCCATCGTCTTGCGTCCGGTCACTACCAGCACCTTCATGACCGTTCAGGCCATGTTGCCCGACCGCGACCTGCCCGAGGAATTTCTAAACGTCATTGCAGAACGAATTACCAGCGAAGTCCCCGGTATTTCCCGGGTCTTCCTGGACCTGACCAACAAACCACCCGCCACCACCGAGTGGGAATAGACAAAACATAGTGTTTATGTTATTATAAAGTTAATTATGCCTGATTTAGTTATACCAACTGAGCGGCCTGGAGTTTTGCTGAGGCCGGTTTCAGCCGAGGACGATATCGCTTGGTTTATGGATTCTAGGCCCTATACGCACCCTCTGCCGCCGAGCCATGCTGAGGCACCCGACCATATGATGTTTAGACGGCTCAGGGCCCAGCGCCGTCGAGACCCGGCTGACTGGATCGACACGGCCATACGTCATGACGATACTTTTGTCGGCTTTATGGAACTTTACCTTGATAGTTGTCAGCCGGAAGTGGGGCGGGTGGGCTACAGGATCCTTCCGCACTATCGCAGGCGAGGCTACGGTAGCGTTGCCTTAAGGGCGATCTGTAACTACGGTTTTGATCAGCTTGGCCTAAAAACGGTTGAAGCCCGCATAAAGCCAAACAATGCCGGTAGCCAGGGTCTGGCTCAAAAAGTGGGCTTTGAGCTAGCCGGCCACGAGGCCGGGCACCTGGTATTCTCTAAGACTCCATAACGCATCAGGTATAGTTTGCTACAATGTAATCTGTTATGCAGAGATACAATCCGAAAGACATAGAACCCAAGTGGCAGAAGATTTGGGAAAGCGAAGGCACCTATACCGCCGACCTGAAGAGCGACAAGCCCAAGTACATCGCCATGAGCATGTTCAATTACCCCAGCGGGGCGGGTATACATATCGGCCACGCCATGAATTACACCATCAGCGACGTTAAGGCGCGCTTCAAGCGCCAGCAAGGCTACGAGAGTTATCACCCGGTCGGCTGGGATGCCTTTGGCCTGCCCGCCGAGAACTACGCCATCAAGGCTGGCGTGTCGCCGCAAGAGAGCATGGCGACGATCATCCCCGAGTATCACAAGCAATACAAAGCCATGGGTTGGAGCAATGACTGGGAAAAGGAAATCTCGACGCACCTGCCGGAGTATTACAAATGGACGCAATGGATTTTCGTGCAAATGCACAAGCACGGCCTGGCTTACCAGGACTCGCGCCTACAGTGGTACTGCGAGATTGACAATACCGTGCTAGCCAACGAGCAGGTGATCGATGGCAAGTGCTGGCGCCACGACGGTCCCGACGACCCGCTGGTCCAGAAAAAGGAAGTTAAGCAGTGGTTCTTCAAGATCACGGAATACGCCGACGAACTGCTGGACGCTATCGACAGTCTCGACTGGACAGAAGGCGTTAAACTGGCCCAAAAGAACTGGATCGGCCGCAGTGAAGGTATCATTTACAAGAATAAAATCAAGGACACTAAGCTAGAAATCGAATCCTTTTCGGCGCATTTCGAGGCCTTTACAGCAAATACTTTCGTGGCTATAGCTCCCGATCATCCGTTTCTAGAAAGCCTGTTGGAAGGCCTGGATGACAAGGACAAAATTTTGGGCGAAGCCAGGGAACTGTTGATTCGCCGTGACCAGGCAGGTCCCAAGGGCGTGGATCTGGAAAATCTTGAAGGCATATTTACCAGACGCTACGCAATCGATATATTTGGCGACGAAGACCTGCCAATTTGGATTACCAGCTATGCCTTGGCTGATTATGGAACGGGTATTGTCTTGTGTTCGGCTCACGATGAGCGCGACTTCGCCTTTGCCAAGAAATATGACCTTCGCCTAAAGCCCACACTGTTGCCGCCAGATGAAGAAGAGGCTGAAAAAGTCCGTAACCTGGAGTACTGCTATACCGACATGCAACGCGGGGTATTGGTTGAGCCCGCAGAATTTGCCGGTAAAAATGCCGGTCAGAATCGCCAAGCCATCGTGAGATATTTAGAAAATAATAAACAGGCAACAGGCCAGACTACTTATAGGATGCGCGACTGGAGCGTTAGCCGCCAACGTTACTGGGGCGCGCCGATCCCGATAGTCCACTGCCCGAAAGATGGCGCCGTATTGGTGCCGGAAAAAGATTTGCCGGTGGTACTGCCGGAGCTCGACGATTTTGAGCCCAGCGGCGATGGCCGTGGCGCCTTAGCCCGTGCCAAGGACTGGTTGGTCGTTGACTGCCCCAAGTGTGGCGGCCCGGCCGAGCGCGAAACCGACACCCTCGACACCTACATCGACAGTAGTTGGTACATGTACCGCTACTTTGATCCCCACAACCAGCACGCCATCTTTGACAAAGATGTAGTGCAAAAATGGGAGCCGATCGATTTTTATAACGGTGCCGACCACGCCACGGCCCATCTGCTATACGCGCGCTTCCTAGCCAGGTTCTTCAAGAAGTTGGGGCTAGTCAAAGAAGCCGAGCCGTTTAAGCAATTTGTTTTTAATGGCAAAGTCACGTCCAGCGATGGCTCAATGTTCTCAAAGTCAAAGGGCAACGCACCCGACCCGCTAGATGTCATCGCCCAGGGCTACGGCGCAGATGCTTTAAGGACCTATCTTATGTTCGCAGCCCCCCTGGAACTTTGGACCAAGTGGGATCCGCAGGGCGTGCCGGGCACACACCGCTTCTTAAGCCGCGTCTGGAACTTGGTTCAGGAATACCTGGAACAGCCCGAGGCCGAGGTACCCGACAAGACTCAGGCTGAAATCAACCGTGCCCTGCACGCCATGATCAAAAAAATGACCGAAGACCTGGAGCACAACCGCTACAACACGGCCATCGCCGCCGCCATGGCCTGCACCAATGATTTCTACAAGCTGAAGACCAAGCATTTTGGCAAAAGCGATACCTGGCAAAAGGCCCTGGAAGGCCTGGTGGCCTGCATCGCGCCGTTCGCTCCCCACACTAGCGACGAGCTATGGCACCAGCTCGGCCATTCAAAAAGCGTCCATCACGACAGCTGGCCCAAATATGATGAAAGATACCTGGTGCAGGACACCGTGACCATCGTTATCCAGGTCAACGGCAAGATTCGCGGCGAATTGCAGATGGCGCCCGACGCCAAAGAGGATGAGGTCGTTAAAGCCGCCAAAGCCAATGACAAGGCCTCAGCCCACTTGAAGGGCAAGGAGATCCGCAAAACCATCTACGTGCCGGGCAAACTTGTTAACTTCGTAGTCTCTTGAGAAAAAGGCCAAAATCGGGTACTATAAAACCAAGATTTAACTAAAGTAAAGGATTTTCCCGCATGGGTAAGCCCAAAAAGCGAACCAGTCCGCGCAAGACCGGCAGCCGCCGCAGTCACCACGTTATAAAGCTGGCACGCGCCGTCAATGCTAAGTCACCCGTCAAAGTGCGCACCACCAAGCGCGAATCGGCCAAAGTCGCTTAAGACCGGCCCCCTAGGATTTAACAATATGGCTTCCAACCGTCACCTCGGTCGCATCATCGCCCTCCAGACTCTCTACGAACAGGAGATGCGTCAGGATGCGGACGATAAGTCTTTTGATGTCAAAACGGTGCTGGAACGGAACATTGAGCGCTATAAGGCCATGCTCGATGATGTAGCATTCATCAGGCAGTTAGTCGCCGGCGTGACCAAGCACTCGGACGAGCTCGACGCCAAACTACAGCCGGTGGCGCCGGAGTGGCCCATCGACCAGATCGCCCGCATGGACCGCTTAGTATTACGAATCGGCCTGTACGAGCTCGAAAACGAGGCCGACGTGCCGCCGAAGGTGGTTATTAACGAGGCCGTCGAGCTGGCCAAGGCTTTCGGCGGCGATAACTCGTCCAAGTTCGTCAACGGCGTCCTGGGCACGCTACTGCGCCTGCGCGAAGGCGAAACCGAGCCGGCCAAGCCCAAAAAGAAACCTGCTCCCAAGAAAGTCGTCAAAAAACCCGCCAAGGCCGCTAAACCGGCTAAAAAGAAGAAGTAATCATGGCAAAACCAAATCCGCTCAAGGGCATTAAAAAACTGGCGCTGAAGCGCCGGCCGATTATTGACGAAGTCGTTCGCGAAACTACTTCCGGCGGCATCGTGTTCCGCCGCAAGGATGACAAGGTGCAGATCCTGCTGATGCAGGACGCCAAAAACCGTTGGACTATCCCCAAGGGCCACGTCGAACACGGCGAAGAGCCCAAAGCCACCGCCGAGCGCGAAATCCGCGAAGAAACCGGCCTTAAAGAAATGAAGGTCAACAGCTGGCTGGGCAAAGTTAATTTTCGTTACCGCCGTAACCACACCCTGGTACTGATGACCATGCACATTTACCTGGTCGAAGGCCTGGGGAACACCGACAAGTTACATCCTGAAGACTGGCTGAACGACATCAAGTGGTTGCCGGCCACAGAGGCCGTCGATAAGATCGCCTACGACGACATTGGCAAGCTGATTCTTGTCGGCATGAAGAGGATTCGGGAAGGGAAATTGTAGAACACTTAACAAGTTAAGCATTATGGATAAAAGCCTTTACCAGCAATTCGCCAAAGACAAACTAAAGGTCAAATTTAATGATTTTGACCTGCTAATCACAGCTTTCACGCATCGCTCTTACCTAAACGAGCATAAAAAAAGTGTTCGCGAACACAACGAACGACTGGAATTTTTAGGCGACGCCGTATTGGAGCTGGTGGTTACCGAATACCTCTACGCCAACTTCGACGAGCCGGAAGGCATCCTGACTAATTGGCGCAGTTCGCTTGTACGCACTGAAAGCATCAGTGCCGCCGCCGCCAAGTACGAATTTGAACCTTTACTGCGCCTGAGCCGTGGTGAAAAACGCGGCAGTGACCGGGCCCGGGCCCAAATCCTGGCCAATGCTTTCGAAGCCGTTGTCGGCGCCATCTATCTGGACCAGGGTTACGATGCCACCAAGCAGTTTATTAGCGAAAGCATTCTAAGCACCCTGGACGAAATCCTAGCTACCGGCAGTTGGATGGACTCCAAATCGCACCTGCAGGAACTGGCCCAGAGCCAGGAAAACGCCACGCCGGTTTACAAAGTCATGAAAGAAGACGGCCCCGACCACGACAAAACCTTCACCGTCGGCGTCCATGTTAATGATAAGTTGCGTGGCCAGGGAACCGGCCCCAGTAAACAGGCCGCCCAGCAAAAAGCCGCCGAGGCGGCCCTGGCGTTTTATCAAAAGAGCTAACTATCACGGGACTGCAGATATTCGAGCAGTCCATGGTGTAAGTGCTGCTTACCGTCCCATACTTTAACGTTAAAATCTGTCGGTAGCTCTTCGGGTGGCTCTTGTCGAAAATCGATGGCGCGTACCTCCGGCGAAACCGCTTCACACATATGTAAATCGGTCCCACCGTTAACTATCGAAAATTTATCTCCCCAAATCTCAAGTTCGTGCGTGTTAAGGATATCGTTAGCCGACAGACCGATAGTTGAGAGTACCTCAGGCATGGCTAACACCGTTTGTATAGAAGTCGTTTTTGAAATTCCCGCAACCGCCAAATCGAGCGCAAAGGTGCCGCCCAAGCGAGGTGTAATCGGAATGTCACCTGCCTCAAAAAGTTCAGTAGCACGTTGTTGAAGCGCCAAGCGCAAGTCATGCCGCCCATCGTGCGACAAGGGAATTTCTTGGCTAAAACTGTCCAATTGCGATTCATCGAGATCAATGCCGTTAACGACTTCAAAAGTAATTTGCGGACCTCGATCGTCAAGCATAATATCGTGCGGATCGCGGCCAACGGCCTCCCAAAAAACAGGTTTGGGCTGGGCTTGATGGGTGCGAAAGCCGAATTCATCAACCAGTTGGTTAACGATTTCGCGCCAAGTTTCCTTCATGCCAGGCGTAAAAGTCTCTTCATAAACGCTGTAAAAGGGCCGGTCTCTTAGTTTGCCGTCATTTGCAAAGCCCCAGACCTCGGCACCGCTACAGTGGCTAATTAAAACATCATGACGCAAGGCCGGATCAATTATGTCGACGATATCACGTCGTATACGTGCCAGACTGCCGCCGCTGACCATGAATAGCTTTATACCATCGTGTAACAGCTGATTGAGGGCTGAAATCATTTCGGGTTCGGCCGGTGTGTAAACATCGGCAATAGTTTCGTCAACATCCGCGAGCACCAATCGTACATTCGGATTCCAGGCAATTGTCTCGCTCATAAGGCTCATTATACAGTTTTGATTGACAACAGAGGCCACAATCTGTAGAATTAACGGATTGTCTTTAATAATCTTTAAGACTTAGAAAGAAGAGAGTTTCGCCAAGATATGTTAGCTATCCGCATGCAAAGAACCGGCCGCAAAGGTCACGCTCAGTTTCGCGTGATTGTTCAGGAGTCACGCCTGACGCCCACCAGCGGTAAAGTCGTTGCCCGCCTGGGAAGTTATGACCCGCATGCCAAAACCGTCGTTCTCGACAAAGAAAAGGCTGTTTTTTACCTAGGGCACGGCGCCCAGCCGTCCGACCGTGTGGCCCGCTTGCTAAAAGCCGAGGGTGTTAAACTGCCGGATTGGGTCAAACTGCAGGGCGACAAAGAACGCACCGTTCGCAACGCCGACAAGCGCCGCAGTACCCGCCCCGATGAGCCCGAAGCCCCGGCCGAAGAAACCCCGGCCGCCGAGGAGGCACCAGCTGAAGAGACCTCTGCACCCGCAGAAGAAGCACCTGCTGAGCCTCCTGCCGAAAAACCGGCTAGTGAGGAAGCACTGGCCGAAACTCCCGAAGCTCCGGAACCCGCAGAGGAAACTCCGGCCGAAGAAGCCGCTACTCCCGAGCCCGAAGCCGAACCCGAGAAGCCTGCCGAAGAAAAACCGGCCGACGGCAACGAGACCGCCGCTTAAGCTTTTTGGGCAAAATATTTCACAATGGCTGATGAAGCCTTTGTTATAATTAAGATTCACGAAGCCTAAATTCTAACCGAGGAGACTGTCACATGAGCGAAATTGACCAGCAATTTATAGAATACGTAGTTAAATCCTTGGTCGGCAAACCCGATGCCGTCCATATTCAGCGCACCATTGATGAAAAGGGTGTTTTGCTGGAGTTGACGGTCGACCCCGAGGATCTCGGCCGGGTTATCGGCAAGCGTGGTGCTACGGCACAGTCACTCCGTACCCTGCTCAGGGCTTTGGGTACCAAGAACGATGCCCGCTACAACTTGAAAATTATCGATAACGGCACGCCGGCCCCTCGTGACTCGGCTCCCCAGGTCGCCAAAGATGATGTGCCGGCCGACGCTCCAGAACTGGCTGAAGACACCACAAGCGAAGAAGCACCCGCCGAAAACGAAGCCCCGACAGAGGAAGCAGAAGCCAAACCTGCTGAAGAGCCAGAGGCCGAAACGCCCGCTGACGAAGAGAAAAGCGAAGAACAAGCCGGCGAGCGCCTAGCCAGAACCCGCGCCGAGCTGGCCGACCTTGACGACCTGGATATCTAGGCGCTATAGTAGCGTCTAGTCGCTGAGGCGTACTAAAAACAAAAAGCTCGTAGCGAGCCATCGTAAGATGGGAGCTTTATGTGAATAAAAGAACTCCATACGGGGTTCTTTTATTTTGATAGAATGTAAACAGATGAAAATTCAGATTATCACGTTGTTCCCGGAGATGTTCGAGGGAGTGCTGGGCAACAGCATGCTGTGGAAGGCCCAGGACCGGAAAATTGTCAGCTATGAATTTATTAACCTGCGCGAGTTCGGCCTCGGCCCACGCCGGCAAGTGGACGATACTCCATACGGCGGCGGCGACGGCATGTTGATGATGATCGAGCCGCTGGTGGCGGCTATCGAGCGGGCCAAAAAGAACGATCCTGACGCTCCCGTCATTCTGCCGACGCCACGTGGCAAAATTTATAAGCAATCAGACGCCAAGCGCCTGGCGGCCGACGACAAAGGCCTGATCTTGGTCTGCCCGCGTTACGAAGGCTACGACGAAAGGGTCGTCGATTGGGTAGACGAAAGCTTCTACATCGGTAATTATGTGCTGACAGGCGG
Source organism: uncultured Candidatus Saccharibacteria bacterium (assembly GCA_964426315.1). GTDB lineage: Bacteria > Patescibacteriota > Saccharimonadia > Saccharimonadales > UBA4665 > UBA5150. The sequence goes on along the minus strand of CAYRPQ010000008.1, from coordinate 2,047 downwards.
CGAACTACCGGCCATGGTGATAATCGATTCGGTAGTACGCTTAATGCCCGGCGTACTCGGGGGCGAGGCATCGGCCGAAATCGAATCCTTCCAATCGGACGACAAAACGGTTGAATTCCCCCAGTACACCCGCCCCGAGGATTTTAGGGGCCTCAAAGTACCTAAGGTTCTGTTGAATGGTCATCACGCCGAAATCGAGGACTGGCGCCAGAAGCAGAGCCACCGCCCGAAAAGCGACTAAATCTTAGTGGTGTCTAGTGACGCGCGGCTTGGCCTTATCGCTGTGTTTATGGCCAGACGGCAAGCTTATATTTAGTTTTATGACGGAACTGTTGGTGGTGCCTTGCAGGTCGGGCAGGCTGACGGCGGAGGACTGTGGACTGGCGGTGTTAATAGGCGCCTCGTCAGTGTTCAAGGCGGTGCCGTCAGTAGTCACGGGCTGGGTTGATAATTGAGGCAACTGCCCAGCATCTGCGAAAGGCAAAGCGGGCAAGGTTTCTGTCGCCTCGCCGGCCACGGGCGCCGGATTGGAAGAGGCCGGGGTTGTTTTCTTGAGCTTGCCGGCGGCGGGTTGCGTCATCAGGAACCCGAAACAGAAGATGGTGATAATCGAGAGAGGCAGGATGAGCAGTGCGTAATGGCCGTCGCGGCTGTGCATTGTATGTTTTGATTTGAGCAAGTTTGACCCCCTAGCGGACCTTAGTCCTGCAAGTATACCAGCCATTTGCCTATCGCCTGTAACTATTCTCACAAGCGTTTTGGGTTATCGTTTAGATTTAGGGGAAAGGCAAGCGCAAGGTGAACTGTGTGCCTTGTCGCCGCGAACTGGTAACGGTGATTGAGCCGTGAAAGTCCTGGCGGGCATACTGGTCCACCATGGCCAGGCCAATGCCCAAGCCGTAGCTATTGTTTTTCTTAGTGGTATAGAACGGCTTGAAAAGATGCCGCACCTGATCGGCGGTGATGCCTCTGCCCCAATCTATCACTCGAATCGTCAGGTAATTGCGGTGGCGTTTCAGGATTACCCTGACGGGTCGGCCCAGACCACGGTAAAAGTCATCGCTATAAGCTTCAATTGCGTTCATTATGAGATTCGTCATAACGTGCTGGAATTTTACGGGGTCACCAAACAGCCTACAGCTTACCGAGGTGTCGATAATAAGATCGACGCCGGAAATCTTGGCCGAAGGCATAACCAGCCGCTTGACCTGCTTTAACTGTGAGCCAACTGAGAACATGACCGGTTCGCTCTCCTGGCGCAGTTGTTGGCGGGCGGCTTCGACGTAGCGTTTCAGTAGCCTGATGTTACGGCGCACATGTCTTAACCCCGGGGATGTTTGGCTGTCGGCCTGCTCCAGATGCAAACCGGCCGCCGTCAAAGGATTGCTTATTTGATGTAATAGGCTGGCACTGACGCGACCGACCTCGGCCAGCCGTTGTAGTTCCCTGAGTTGGGGAGCGCCTATTGCCTCGGCTCGATTGGCTGAAAGCAGTTTTATGAAGTGGTGCAACAGCATTTCAATAGTTTCCGGCCACAAGGACCTGCGTTACCGCTTCGAGCTTGTAACCCATGCCATATACCGTGCGGATTAATGGCCGACCAAACGGCCGGTCAATTTTGTCGCGCAGATGTTTGACATGCACGTCCACGGTATTGGTCCATGTGGCCTCGGAACCTTGCCAGACACCGCGTGTCAGTAGCTGTCGACTGACTACCTTGCCGGCATTTTCCATCAGGCATTCCAACAGGGCGAATTCCTTGCGGCGTAGATTTATGAGCGTGCCGTCGCGATTGACGGTACGAGCCTGGCGATCAAGTACCAAATCGCCGACCACCAGCACGCCTGTCGGACGATTGGTGGCGGGCTCCTGTCGTATCAGCGCGCGTAGACGCGCCTTGAGCTCGCCCAGACTGAAGGGCTTGGTCAGGTAATCGTTGGCGCCGGCATCAAGCAGGTTAATCTTGGTCAATACTTTGTTTTCACCGCTGAGAATTAAAATCGGGGCCTTCAGGCCCCGTTCACGCAATTGCTGGCAAACGATAAGG
>CAYRPQ010000007.1:0-25618 GCA_964426315.1 uncultured Candidatus Saccharibacteria bacterium | reverse complement strand
GCGCGCCGCGTTCGGGACGCGGAGGTCGTGGGTTCAAATCCCGCCACCCCGACCATTATTAGCGTACAATACAGATATGAAGGTAGTCCTCACGGTTCTGGCGATTCTTATAGTGCTGGTTGGCAGTGAGTTTTGGTGGCGGCGCAGTAATATACACGGCGAGTTCAGCCGCAAGTTCGTGCACATCACGGTTGGCAGTTTCGTGGCTTTTTGGCCATGGTATTTAAGCTGGCACCAGATCGAGCTGATGAGCGTAGCTTTTTTGGTAGTTATCGGCTTATCCAAGTATTTCAATATTTTCGAGGCGATCCACACCGTCCAACGGCCAACCTGGGGAGAAATGTTCTTCGCTGTGGCAGTCGGGCTGACAGCCTTGCTAACTCATGACAGATGGATTTACGCCGCCTCCATCTTGATGATGGGCCTGGCGGATGGGCTGGCGGCAGTGGTGGGTGTGCGCTATGGTGGCAAACAGCGCTACTCGATTTTCGGCTATGCCAAGAGCTTGATGGGCAGTGCGGCTTTCTTCGTGACAGCAATGGTAATACTCTTGGCCTACAACCACTTTGGCGGCCACGCGCTTAGTTTGGCGGCCGTAATCAGCACTAGCGTGACGGCCACATTGTTGGAGAACCTGGCCGTCAATGGCCTGGACAATCTCATGGTGCCGTTATTGATAACTGTGGTATTAGCTAACCGCTGAGGGCGTAATCAGGTGGGCGCGTAAAGCGTTAACAATCACAACCACGTCAACCGCTTCCTGAATTATGGCTCCGGCCAAAGGCGAAAAGTGGCCGGTCGCAAAAATACCCATTAAGACCACGCTGAAAGCAATGCCGACCAGGATACTCTGGCGGGCTATCGAGAAGGTGCGTTTAGCAATCTCTAAACCACTGGCTACCCGGCTTAAATCATCGAGCATAATGACCATGTCGGCCGATTCGCTGGCGGCCGTAGAACCACGGGCGCCGAGGGCTATACCAATATCGGCGGCCGTCAGTACCGGCGCGTCATTGACGCCGTCACCCACGAATGCCACCGGCCGGCCTTTAACCTTTTCGATGGCGTGCAGTTTGTCGGCCGGCAAGGCTTCGGCGTGAACCTCTTCTATGCCGAGCTCAGTGGCTATGGCCTGGGCGGTTGCCTGGTTATCGCCCGTGACCATTAAGGTATGGCGAACGCCCAGCTCCTGCAATCGCTGTAGGGTAGCGGCACTTTCCGGTCGGAGCTCATCCTTAAGCGTAATTATGCCCGCCAACTGCCCGTCAACAGCCACGTAAACGGCTGTCTGGGCGAGGGCGTCGCCCTCAAACTTGGCAGGTATTTTAACGTCGTGATCAGCCAATAGAGTGTAACGCCCGACCAGCACTTCACGCCCTTTCAGCATGGCGCTGACACCCCGCCCGGCGATTTCCTTAACATGTTTGGCCTTGATTAACTTTAAATTCTGCTGGACGGCCGTGCGTACTATTGCCCGGGCCAGAATGTGATTAGAGCTCTGCTCGAGACTGGCCGCCAATGCCAGAACCTCATCTTTGTCAAAATCGCCGGCCGTAATGACCATATCAACAACCGGCTCGCCGCTTGTCAGAGTTCCGGTTTTATCAAAGGCTATGGTACGGGCTTGGGCCAATTTTTCCAGCGCGGCGCCGGTGCGCACAATGATGCCGTAGCGGCTGGCGCGGGCCATGCCGCTAATCAACGCTATCGGTGCCGCCAGCAATAAAGGGCAGGGCGTGGCTACCACAATTACCTCCAGGAAGCGAACTGCCTGGCCGGTCAGTATCCAGACCGTGAAGGCGATGGCGTAGGCCACAAAAGTGAAGGGCAGGCTATAACGGTCGGCCAGGCGAACGAAAGGTGCTTCGCTGGCGGCGGCACTGCGCACCAGGGCAACAATTTGCTGGTACTGGCTGTGTTCGGCCGTGGCCGTGGCCTTAGCTGTTACGGCTCCGTCGAGGTTAACCGAGCCGCTGAGTATGCTATCGCCGGTTTGACGGGATTGGGGTAGGCTCTCGCCCGTTAGCGACGCTTCGTCAAAGCTGGCGGTGCCTTCAGTGATGACGGCGTCTACCGGCACCAGCTCGCCCGGCTTAATGAGAATGCGATCACCAACATGCAACTCACTGGCTCTAACATCAAGCGTTTTACCTTTGCGGATAACATGAGCTTTTTGCGGCGCGCGTAGCAATAACGCATCGAGCTCACTGCGCGCACGGTGCTCGGCGAAATCCTCCAGTGACTCGCCACCGGTCAGCATCAGGACTACGACTATGGCGGCCCAATATTGCCCCAGCACCACCGACACGACGATAGCGGTAACCGCCAGGATATCTATGCCGTAACGGCCTGATCGCACGTCCTGCCACATATCCCACAGCAAGGGGGCGGCTTCGGCCAAGGCTATCACCGCCAACAGTAGGTGTGCAGGGGAGTGCTGGTCGCCAAGCTCCAGGCCCAGCCCAGCAACTACCGTTACTAGCGCCAGGCTGAATAATTTATAGCGTCGCAGGAATCGACTGATGCGCTTCACGTAGTCTCCGTTTCAAATTCTTCTTATTAGTATAGCAATAAGTTTTGCCCGGGCGCATGATTGCTATATTATGTATAGTATTGAACATAAGGGGGAGCATATGAAAGCGGCGCAGATTAACGACTATGGCGGCCAGGACGCGGTAAAGATTAATGAGGCGGCCCCCAAGCCTACGGCAGGTGCCGGCCAGATCCTGGTTGAAGTGCACGCCGCGGCCGTTAACCCGTTTGACCTAACGGTTAGGGAGGGTCGCGCCCGCTCGATGGCCGAGCTGGATTTTCCGGCCACTCTGGGCGGTGATTTTGCCGGCGTAATCGCCGAGACGGGGCAGGCCGTATACGGCCAAGCCAGTCCTTTAAGCGGGCACGGCTCCTTCGCCGAATTCGCGCCTGTCAAAGCCGAACAGCTGGCTCCCAAGCCGGAAAGCCTGGACTTTGTGCAGGCGGCGGCCCTACCGCTGGTGGCTTCCAGTGCCTACCAGGCCCTTGTTGATCATATGGACCTACAGTCAGGCCAGAAAATTCTCATCCATGGAGGCGGCGGTGGCATCGGCTCTCTGGCAATCCAACTGGCGAAGCACCTGGGCGCCTTTGTGGCCACCACGGCTCGCGGCGATGAGGCCGATTTTGTTAAAGGTTTGGGCGCCGACGAATTCATAGACTATGAAAGCCAGAATTTCAGCGAGCTGTTAAAAGATTACGACGCAGTCTACGATACGGTCGGCGGCGAAACCAATGCCAAATCCTACAAAATCCTGAAAGATGGCGGCGCCCTGGTATCAATGCTGGTTCAGCCCGACGAAGAACTCGTCAAACAAAAAGGCTTGTACTACACGGCTCAGTTCACACGTGTCACAACCGAAAAGCTAACGAAAATCGCCGAACTGGTCGACAGTGGTGTCCTTAAAGTAAAGGTTGATAAAGTTTTTCCGCTTGGCCAGGCCGCCGCGGCCTTGGAATACCTCAAAACCGGCCACCCCAAGGGCAAGGTCGTCATCGAAGTCAAAAAATAAAAGGTAACGACGCTTCGCTCGTGTCTACAAAATATGCCAGGGGCATATTTTGGGGTGGCTGATGGGACTTGAACCCACGGCCTCCGGGACCACAACCCGGCGCTCTAACCAACTGAGCTACAGCCACCACAACAGAGGTGATTATAGCTTAAACAGCGATGAATAACAACGCTAAATCTTAAGCCGAGCCATTCGGATCTAACGCAACTACTATTAGTAAAAACCAAGACCGCTTTGATCTTTGCTGAAAATATTAGCTTTTTTGTTGTATGGGTTGGCGCGCAATCGGCTGTAGGGTGGTAGGCAAGTCGCCTTCAATAAACTGTTCATAAGCGCTGGCGTCAAATATGATATGAGGAGCTATGAATTCACTGGAACGTCCGAGGACGCCTTTTAGGGTGCCGCCCCATAGGTGTGTGGTACGCTCATACATTTGTAGGAATTCTTCGTATTTACTATAGGTCCAGCCAAGGATAGCGGCGCCGGCCATATTACCTACGCCATTAGCCAAAGTTTCCTGATAAGGCCCGGTCGCATCGCGGTAGTCAAGCCGTTTGCCCTTGCTCGTTTCAACACTGGTAACCATGCAGCGGTTTTGCATTATCTCAGTGGCGACCGACATTGTACGATCAGCGGGCCGTATGGTAGCATCGGCAGTTACAAACGACACACAAGAGTCACCCCCCGGCTCAAGTAATTCTTTACCGGTAGAGAAAGAACTGGCGTTGAATTTCACATCATGGCGCTTATAAAGAGCCATTCCTGACGGCACATATACCAAGTTGCCATCAACGGCGTGCTCAACCGTATGTACGGTAACATCACTCATTTCGTGCGTTTTGCCATTAAACATATTCATGGAGTGTGAACCGGCTGCGCCAACCGATGAGGCAAATCTAAATAAGCGTTGGGCCCATTCGTTGTTAATGGTTCGGGGGGATGCACCAATTGAACCCACCTCTATTTTATGACCATTAATGTCAAAAGCATCGAGCTGGGTGTATGGCGAGTCAGCATCAAGTTTGAATTGCATGCTACCGTTCTTGGAAAGCCCGCCCATGATTAATTCAGCTCCACGTAAAACCTGTGCAGGGACACGTTCCGTCTGCTGTGGCTGTACGGATTCTCCCTGTCGAGCGGCCTTTAAACGACTCTTCTTGCCCATACACCAAATAATAACATAAAATAACAACTATTGCAAGAAGTGCTTTGGTACCCCGGGCAGGATTCGAACCTGCGACCTTAGGCTTAGAAGTCCTCTGCTCTATCCAGCTGAGCTACCGGGGCTTGCAATCTAGTGTATACTACAACTGTTAGCTTAAAACAAAAACAGATATGATGCTATTTCTAGTAACGCTTGTTTTCATAGGCCTGGCCGCAGGCCTGGCTTGGTTTCTGTTGGCACACGATCACGGCGAAAAAGAACCGGTGGCGGCTTTGTGGATGGCCGCCGGAATGGGCGTAATCGGTGCCGTTCTGGCCGGCATCCTGGAGAATAAACTACTGCCCAATGCCAGTTTTTTGCCTGGCACGGCGCAGGGCAGTTTAATGGTAAGCGCCCTGAGCGTGGCTTTTATCGAGGAGGTATGCAAATTCGTACCGTTAGCGGTGGTACTATATGGCCGCCGGTACTTTAATGAGCATACCGATGGCATACTTTACTTCGCGCTGGCCGGCCTGGGGTTCGGCCTGCCGGAAAACATTCTTTATACAGTGCAATTTGGGGCGCATACCGGTCTCATCAGGCTATTCCTGACACCACTCTTCCATGCCGCGACTACCGGCACTGTCGGCTACTTTTTGGCTAAACGCAAGCTGGCTGGACGATCGGCATTAGGCGTTTGGCCGGCGCTGGCCGGCGTGATCGCACTGCACGGACTGTATGACTTTGGCCTAGCATCGGGCTCGGTAATTTACGCCGCCACCGCCTTATTAATCACGCTCCTCACGAGCGCGGGTCTTTTCCTGCTATTTATGAAGGCCGGCCAGCGCGACCAGCAGTTGGGGCTAAGCGTAGTGGGCCATAACAACTTTTGCCGATCGTGCGGGTTCCCGAACCCCCAGCATCACCTCTATTGCGCGCATTGCGGTAAAAATGCTTAAATAGGCCTGTTACGTCACGAAATAAAAACCAATGCCATGAATTGCCCCAATTGTAGTCAACCGGTGGAAGCCGGTGCTGTCTATTGCGGTAACTGTGGTCAATCACTCCAGCCCACACAGCCGTCTCCCGTCGCAGTAGCCATGCCCAGTTACGCCGTGGCCGCACCATCACGACAAAGCGGTGAGCTAAAAGCCCTGGTGTCACTACTACTAGGGATTACCGGTATAGTCGGTGGCCTGTTTATGGCTCTCTTTGGCCTGCTGCTGGGTATTGCCGGCCTGGTAAGCGGCACCATGGCCAGGAGCACTTATAAACGCGGGCTTAGCATGGCCGGCTTGATCGCCTCCAGCCTGGCGATTGTAGTGGGCCTGGGGGTCTGGATTTATGCCATCCAGCACGACCCGCGCCTCAATCCGGATGTTACCCAAGTCTCTCACGCTCCCAGCACTATGCCGGCTGTAACTGCCGACGGTCTATCGACACCGTGCTATACCACGGGCTTCGTGAACCAACTCAATGTCTCCAACAATGCCGATAGCTGTGACATGAATGCCTATAACGGTGAGACTCTCAACACCTCTACGAATGCCTACAAAGTCTACGCCGACAAAGCCCAGATAGAAACGGCCAACGCTTTCCTGCCGGTAGCCAGGAACGCCCTCGAAAAAGATGTCGCTAATAATCTGACCGGTTTCAAAATAAATAGTGAGCGCGTAGCCACTTTTGCCGGTAGCCCGGCCTATGTTGTTAATGCCTCCGATCAAGCCCACAACGTGACGGTAGTCGAAGCGGCCGTTCTGCATAAGGTCGGCAACGGCGATAACATCTTCATCCTGGTACACGCCACTAGTGGCAGTACCACCGACCTGGATGTGCTGGAGGCGCAATGGCAATGGAAATAAAAAACTCCAAGCAGTTGCACAAACACGCAGTGCCGGTTGCACTGGTAGTGATGATTATGCTGGTGGCCGCGTCCGGTTACGGCCACGACCTATTCAAGAGGGTTATAAAAATCCAGCCAAGCGCTAACGGCCTAGCGCGGATAACGGTCGAAAAAACTGCCTCGCCAAAACTAAGTGACGCCAACCAGGCCGGCCGCACTGCTAGTCTTACAGTTGAGTTGCGCTAAAGTCGCTTTACCAAGGTGGCAAGAGCTGTATAAACAGGTCGTCGAGTAGCTGTATGAAGGTACGACCCTTGCTTTTTCCAACTGTGAAATAGGTAATCGTTAGAGTCAGCAATAATAAAAATATGCCACTTAGAATGAAAGCCAGCGGATTAGTCGAATCTGCATCGTGATGGATTAACCCAAGCGCACCAATTAAAATGCTAATTATCCCGCCTAGCAAGAATAGGAGTCTAATAAAGTACACCACTTGGATTAGCACGAAGAGCAATATCTTTTTCATAACTTATGGTGCGGGTGGGGAGAGTCGAACTCCCGTCACCAGTTTGGAAAACTGGGATAATAACCGTTATACGACACCCGCGTAACAGAGGTGATTATAACATGCCTACCCGGATCACTCGCAACTTGGATGACAATTGCATGACAAATGGATGACAAAATGCGAATGTTCCGGACGACGCCAGCATGGAATGCCTATATTAGGCAAAAGACTACGACTTGGCTTGAAACTCGCCCAGCTCTTTGTTCTTAGTAACGTTATTCCAGCTAAAGATTATGCCATTCATGACTACGTAAACACCGCTATCCAGTGCTTGGACAGCTGCCAAAGCCGCCCCCAGGTTAAATAAAGCGTCAGTATCCTTAAACGTATAAGGAATCATTGAACCGGTCAGCACCACGGTCCTATCCTTAATATTTTTTGCTAGTAGCTCAGCAGTTTTAACCATAGTATCCGTGCCGTGCGTGATAATTATATTCTCCTCTGAAGCGTTCACCACAGCCTGTAGAATTTGCTGGCGCTGATCTTCTGTTATGTCCAAACTGTCTAGTAACATCAGCTGTTCAATGTCTATATCTGCCCTCGACCTAGCTTCATCCAGCATGTTCTGGATTCGAGTCTTGTCGTAGTCCAGTTCGGCAGTGAGTTCGTTGTACCGTTTATCAATCGTGCCGCCGGTGATAAGGAGCTTGATTTTCATAACTTTAACTATAACAAAGCCAGCTAAATCTCGTGCAGGACGGTAATCTTGGCGCCGAGGCTGTTGAGGCGTTCGGCCAGGTCTTCGTAGCCGCGGTTAATCGTATAAACATTGCGCAGAACGGAATTGCCGGGCGCCGCCAGCATGCCTATTAACAGCATAACGGCCGGGCGGATGCCGCTGGGACTGACTAGGTCGGCCGGTTTCCAGCGGGTTGGTCCTTCTATGAAAACGCGATGTGGATCGGCCAATTCCAGATTGACGCCAATTTTCTTCATTTCGGTGTACATCAGTGCCCGGTCCTCGTAAATCCAGTCGTGGATTAGGGTGCGGCCCTTGGCCACGGCCACGATCGGTACAAAATAAGGCAAGTGGTCGATATTCAGGCCGGGGAAGACATTGGGATGGATCTTCTCGCCCGGGGCGATTAGCTCGCCATGGTGTTTATGAATTTTGAGATCTACTAACACGGTGTGGCCGTTTTCGGCCGGATAAGGTTTGCTAATTTCGCACTTCAGGCCCATTTTTTCCAGTTTGAGCAGTTCCAACTCCAGGAATTCAATCGGCGCCCGGCGGATGGTTATCGAGGAGTCGGTGGTGATTGCCGCGGCTATGAAAGTCATGGCCTCGACTGGGTCCTCGCCCGGCGCGTAGGTGACGTTTTTGCGTATATCCGCCACACCATGAACTTTCAGCGTGCTGGTGCCGATGCCTTCGATTTTGACACCCAGCTTTTGCAGGTAAAAGCACAGGTCCTGCACCATATAATTGGCGCTGGCCATTTTAATAACTGTTTCGCCGGGCGTGCGCGCGGCGGCCATCAGGATATTCTCGGTCGTGGTGTCGCCCGATTCGTACAAAACGACCGGGCGAACAGGCACCTGGGGATGGGATAGAACTTCGTAGCGGCCGGATTTGGTAAGCACGCCGACGCCGAATTCTTCCAGGCCGTACAGGTGCGGCAGAACGGTGCGCCGGCCCAGTTCACAGCCGCCGGCATAGGGGATATTGAATTCCTTGGCGGTATGCATCAGCGGGCCAATGAACATCAGCACACTGCGTGTCTTGCGGGCGGCTTCTTTGTTGATGTTGGCTAAGTCCAATTTGCCCGGCGGTTTGATTTCTAGGTCGTTGTCGGCCAGCCAGCGCACATGCACGCCGATGCTGACCAGCACCTCGATCAGGCGGTTAACCTCCTCAATCCGAGCTACATTTTTGAGCCGCGTGGTGCCTTTGTTCAATAAACTAGCGCAGAGCAGGGCGACGGTGGCGTTCTTGCTGGTCTTGAGGGTGATTTCTCCCTTAAGTTCGCGGCCGCCTTCTATATGCAGGTTAATGGCGCCCTTGTTGAGAGTAATAAGTTGCTTATTAAGAACGTCGCTAATGCGCCCCAGCGTTTCCAGGCTGAGGTTCTGGCGCCCGTGCTCCATACGGTTGACGGCTGATTGGGAAGTATTCAAACGACGGGCAAATTCGGCTTGGGTGAGGCCTTTCTCTTGCCGTACCTGAGCGATTAGCTGGCCGATTTTCTGGTTATCTGATGCCATAAGCTACCAGATAATATCATATGTGGTGTTAGACAACCAAGAGTATTATTCACAACCTGACAGCTGTCATATTAGCTGTTACAATAAGTTGTAACATAAGGGGAGCCTGGCATGGTCGACAAAGTTGTTGCTGATTTGATTGCCGCCGAGGAAAAACGCGAACGCGAAGGGCTGGAGCTTATCCCGTCCGAGAACTATGTTAGTCGTGACGTCATGGACGCCATGGGTAGCATCTTCACCAATAAGTATTCCGAAGGCTATCCGGGCAAGCGTTACTATGGCGGCCAGGATAACACTGATCCTCTCGAACAATTAGCCATCGACCGAGCCAAAAAATTATTTAAAGCCGATCACGCCAACGTCCAGCCGCACTCCGGTGCGCCGGCTAACGAGGCCGTTTACTATGCCTGGCTGGAGCCTGGCGATAGCGTGCTGGCTATGGACCTTAGCCATGGCGGCCACTTAACGCACGGCAACCCGATGACCCGCTCGGCCCACCTGTATAACTTTATCCCCTACAAAATGAAAGACCCGTCGACCGGCGAGATCGATTATGAAGAACTACGCCGCCTGGCCCTAAAGCACAAGCCAAAGCTGGTGCTGGCCGGCTTCAGCGCCTACCCCCGCGAGCTGGATTACGCTAAATTCGCCGAAATCGGCAACGAAGTCGGAGCGTTACTGATGGCCGACATGGCCCACATTGCCGGCCTGATTGCCGGCGGTGTCGCCAAGAATCCCTTCGATTACGGTTTCCACGTCATTACCACCACCACCCATAAGACTCTGCGCGGCCCGCGTGGCGGTATGATCCTCAGTAAAGGCACGGTCAGCACTCCTTTGAGGGCTCCCGAAAAGACCCTCGAAAACATACCGACCCTGATCGACCGCGCTATTTTCCCCGGCACCCAAGGCGGCCCGCACGAACACATCATCGCCGCCAAGGCCGTCGCCTTCCTCGAAGCCCTACAACCCGAATTCAAAACCTACGCCAAGCAAATTGTTAAAAACGCCAGCGCGCTGGCTGACGCTATGATTAAAGAGGGCTTCTCACTGGTTACCGGCGGCACCAGTAACCACCTGATCCTGGCTGATGTTAACAAGAGCTTCGGCGTGGACGGCAAAGTGGCCGAAGAAGCACTCGATAAAATCGGTCTTACTCTTAATAAGAACTCAGTGCCCGACGATCCCTTGCCACCGTTCAAGCCCAGCGGCATTCGCTTGGGCACGCCGGCCATCACCACGCGCGGTATGAAAGAAAAAGATATGGCCCAAATCGCCAAGTGGATGAAGATGGCCATCGATGACCGTGAAGACGAGGCCAAACTCAAAGCCTTGCGCCAGGAAGTCAAAAAGTTCGCTCTGCAATACCCCCTGCCCAGCGACCGCTAGCCCGAGTGTGGCATAATAACGCTAATGGCTAACTTTCTGGTCAACGGTGGAGCGATACTGGCGTACCTGCTAATCGCCAGCTATATGCTGGCCTACATGCGCCGGGTGCGGGCTCGGAGCATAAGAAACCATCTGTCGCGTAAACAATACGTTGGCCTGTGCTTAGCCATAGCTCTACTTTTCCTGAAGTTCTGGAATATAGGTGACGGCTTGCTAATGGCCGGCCAGTTGCTGGTGCTGGTCATGCTAGGTATTTTTGGGTTGCAGCGCCGGCAGGCGGCCCGCAAGGCGCGCCTGGCCAAGCGAATTGACATTTACGAGGAAGGCCAGAAGCTCGAACGCACCATAGAGGAAGCCGCCGGAGCGATAGTAGCCAAAAAGGTCAAGGAACGGGACCGTAAGAGACTCGTAGTAGTTGCCCTGTGCGTAATTGTCGTCATCTGCCTGGTCCTGGGGCTTATCAAACTGCTCAACGCGCCCAGCCAAGGCATCATTAAGCCACAAATCGCCACCAGCACATCCAAGCCTACCAAACTGCTTCCACTCAAAAAGAACGCCTTTGACACAAAATACCCCGACGTTTTTACGCCCAACCTGATAGATGCCGCCAAGCCACCATTTCTGGAGCAGTACAATTTTTTGAAGCGGCAACCATTAGCATGGGACCTGGGGGTCGCCATCGAAGCCTTGCCCTCAGGTAATTTAAGAGACGATGGCTCGTACAATTTTCGAACGGTTACCGCTAATCGCTTTAAGGAGAGGATAGAGAATATTGCCGGCAATGTGGTCCATATTATGACCGACACGGCCGACCAAGGCGGTTTCGCCCAGGCGGCTTTCTTTACGCACGACGGTAAGTTGGCGATCGTGTCCCTAACGGGCGGGACCACAAATGATACCCCGGCTATGCAGGCGGCCTTTACAATGGTTCTGTCATCCTGGCAATGGAAGTGAGTTATTATTATAGGTATGTTTAAGGCATTGAGTTTATTGGGAGCCGGGTTATTTCTGGCGACCTTCTCGTCCAGCCCTAGTTACAAACTGCAGAACTATAACATAGGCAGTGGTGGCACTAACAGCGCTTCGTCGACAACCTATAAGCTAAACGCCAGCACGGGTGAAGTCAGCGGTTCAACCGGTTCCGGCAGTACCAAGAAGAATCCAAACAGTTCCATCCAAACCCAGCAGGCCAATGTGCCATTGGCGCCAACGCTTGATGATGGCGGCGGCACTTACTATAACCAGCTCGGTTTTACCATCAATATGAGTGGTGACCCAACCGACTACACCTATGCAATCGCCGTTTCTACAGACAACTTTGTGACAACCAAATATGTCCAATCCGATGGCACGCTTGGTGTTAACCAGGTCTACCAGACCTATATCGCCTGGGGCGGCGCAGGTGGTTCTACCATGACTGGCTTAGCCCAGAGCACGACGTATAAAGTAAAGGTAGCCGCCAAGCAAGGATTATTTACCAACAGTGCCTTTGGGCCGCCGGCCACAGCCAGCACTGTTGGCCCGCAACTTAGTTTTAGTATGTCGCCATCTACGATCAACCTCGGCGTTCTACCGGCAGGTTCAATAGTAGCGGGTGGCGGACAGATCATTCTAAGTACGAATGCGGCATCAGGTGGCAATATATATGTGGCATCCACAAATGGGGGGCTCAAAAGCACAGCCGTTAATAAAACGATTGCCCAATTTACCGGCAATCTCACCAGCCCGAGTGAAGGCGTCGGTTTAATAGTAACTGGCTTCAGCGTTCTTACGCCCGTTTCTCCTTATAACGGCCCGAGCCCCAGCGTCGGGGCTGCTAGCCCAACGTTTAGCTTAATGGCTAGTGGTTCGGCCCCTGGTTTTGGGACCATTACATACGACTTTAGGGCTAAAGCCAGTACGACCACCCCGGCGGCAGGGGACTATCAAGAAGTATTGACTTTCGTGGCGTCGGCCAGCTTCTAAAGTTTTCCACAGAGGAGTGTAAAAAATTTCACACCTGGTTGACAAACAACTCCGCTGTGCTTATGCTTAGCTCAGTACTGCAAAAACCAAAAAACCAAAACAAAAAGCAAAACTATGAAATTCATACAACGGCCCTTTGCATTCATGCTCGCGTGGCTATTGCTCGCGGCCAACTTACTAGTCGCCACCGCTCCCGCCTCGGCGGCCGTTCTCACGACGTCTTATATAAGACTAAACCGCATGGCCGCCGGCACCAATACCTCATTACGCGTCCAATTTAAGGCTACCAGCGCCGGCGCCACAACTCTCGCCATTGATTTTAACGGTGCCGATACCACCACCTGGACCGGCCAAAGCGGCGTGGTTAACGCTACCCAGACTACCGCGACCGCCGCCTGTGCCTCCGAAACCGGCGATACCGCCTTGCCGGGCACCCTGTCTTCGAGCGGCAGTGGCTCAACCATCACCACCACAGGTATCACGGCACTATCGGCCGGTACCACTTACTGCGTTGACTATACATCTACCAGCGCCGTTACAACCCCGACCAGCGTTGGCGAATTCCATCCGACTATCACGGCTGGTTCCGACTCCACGACTGTTGCTGTCCGTGTTGTTAGTGGCACCAATGACCAGGTTGTCGTTAACGCGGTGATAGGCCCGACCTTTAACTTCGTCATCAGCGGCTGTGCCAGCAATATCGATAACTTCACCGCCAATCTATCAGCAGGCGCCGTTACCAGTACCGGCGGTTGTACCGTAACCGTCAATACAAATGCCAAGACTGGCTGGTATGCCTGGGCCAGGGACTCCAATACCGGCCTAACATCGACGGCGGCCAGCAAGACCATCGCCTCAACCACTCCTGGCACTAACGCCACACTGTCGGCTGGCACCGAGGGCTACGTATTCGGGGTGACAGCCATAGGCCAGGGTACCGGCGCCGGCACGACCAGCGCCACCAATGCTTACGGCAACGGTTCAGGCGGTACGGCAGGAGCCGGACAGGGCAGTGGACTGGATAGCACGCTTAGGCTGATTGCTTCATCGACCGGCAGTGCCGCCAGCGCCACTTTGACCACCAAAGAAGCCGCCGCCATAAACGCCACAACCCCGGCCGCCAATGACTACACGGATACTCTCACTATTGTTGGCGCCGGTAATTTCTAGACCAGTACTATAACATCGGCCCGGAGTCCTGGCGGTTCCGGGTCTTTTTGGTTTGACAAGCAGGCGAATAAAAGCTTATGCTATTGCTGTTAAGTGTGAAGCAAACAAAAATGAGTATGTTAAGTAAGAAAGAGCTATTGAGACGGCCGTTAGCGTTTAGCTTGGCCGTGGTGTTGATTCTGGTCAATTTGTTGGTACTTGCACCGCCGGCTTCAGCCGCCACCCTAACCAACTCTTACCTGCGTTTGAATCGTATGGGGACGGGTACCGACAGCACCATGCGGGTGGTCTTTAAAACCGTCGGCGCCGGCGCCACGTCGGTAGTCATTAGCATGAATGGTGCCGATACCACCACCTGGACGGGCCAAAGCGGCACAGTCTCCACCACTCAGGCCGTCACCGGTGTATCGGGCTGTGATGCAAGTGCCACGGCTCTGCCGGGTTCAATCACCGCGGCCGGTTCGGGCAACACCATTACGATTAGCAGTGTGACCGCGTTGTCGGCGACTACTGTCTATTGCGCCGATCTTACGACCTCAAACTCAGTACACACGCCGACCACAGCCGGCGAATTCCACCCGACCATTACCGTTGGCAGTGATTCTACAACGGTAGCGGTGCGTGTTGTAACCGGCAGTACCGGCGACCAAGTTGTCGTCAACGCCGTGGTGCCCCCAACTTTCAACTTCGCCATAAGTGGTTGTGCCAGCAACATCGATAACTTTACCGCCAATTTAGCGGCAGGCTCGGTAACCAGCACCGGTGGCTGTACGATCACAGTCAACACTAATGCTAAGACAGGCTGGTTCGCCTGGGCCAGAGACAGTAATACGGGATTAACTTCGGCGGCGGCCAGTAAGACAATCGCCTCCACCACGCCGGGTACTAATGCGACACTTTCGAGTGGTACCGAGGGCTACGTACTGGGAGTTACCAGTATTTCTCAGGGTACCGGCGCCGGCACCACCAGCGCCACCAATGCCTACGGTAACGGTTCGGGCGGTACGGCCGGCGCCGGCCAGGGCTCAGGGCTGGACAGCACATTGCGACTAATCGCTTCTTCTAACGGTACTGCGGCCAGCGCTACGCTGACCACCAAAGAAGCCGCCGCAATTTCGAGCCTAACCCCCGCAGCCACCGATTACACCGACACCGTCACATTCATTGGCGCCGGTAGTTTCTAACACCTCTTAGGTTATAATTAGGGGCAATGCGAGTTGCTCGAGGCAGATTATTCCAAAAAGCGGGGGCTCTTTTAGGCGTCGGCCTGTTGGCGGCCACATTTTTGCTTGGCACGGCCAGTGCGGCCGATTTTAATCTGACGGCTTCACCACTGCCTATAAACCTCAACGTCAAACCCGGCGGCACTGTGACCACTCCCTTGAGGGTCCAAAATACAGGTACCGAGGCCATAACGATTAATGTTAGTTTAAAAAAGTTCGGGCCGACCGA
This sequence comes from uncultured Candidatus Saccharibacteria bacterium, assembly GCA_964426315.1. Classification (GTDB taxonomy): domain Bacteria; phylum Patescibacteriota; class Saccharimonadia; order Saccharimonadales; family UBA4665; genus UBA5150. Next base: position 10,337 of record CAYRPQ010000007.1, on the reverse strand, counting down.
TAAAACGGGCAAGCCTACCATCATCGATGTCGGACCGAAAGACGATTTCATTCACTGGGTGCATTTTTCGCAAACCTCCTTCCTGGCCCAGCCAAATGTCTGGTACACCGTAACCATGACCATAAATCCGCCCGCCGACGCGGCTTTCGGTTACTACTATGCCGTAATCTTTAGTCAGGCCAGCAACGGCCAAAAGATAACCACCGATAAATTGCATAGCACCGTCCACGGCGCGGTTGCCAGCCTGGTACTTCTGGACGTTAACGTGCCGGGCGAAAAACGCACGTTAACGGTTACCAGCTTTGTGTCAGCCCACAAAGTCTATGAGTACCTGCCGAGCATATTTACGATTACGGTGCATAATTCAGGCAACGTTCACGCCGTGCCCGCCGGCGATATTTTTATTAGTAAAAATCATAAGGATACGCTCGATGCTCTGCCAATCAACAACGGCGCCGGCAATGTTCTGCCCAAAACCGACCGGCAATTCGAGGTCAGCTGGAACGACGGCTTTCCATCCTTCCAGCCCAGAAAGGTCAATGACCAGGTAATATCCGACAAGAATGGCAAACCGGCCAAAGGACTGAGCTGGAACGGCCTTAATTTCAGCAAATTCCGTTTTGGCAAATACTACGCGCATCTTTACCTGACTTATAATGACGGCCAGCGCGACGTGCCCGTCGAAGGTGATCTATCATTTTGGGTAATACCGTGGAAGATCATGCTGTTGACATTCGTGATCTTGGGGCTTGTTTTTTGGGGACTCTTCCACGCCTTGCGAAACGTCTTCAGGCGCCCCGGAGCACGTAAGAAGAAGGCATGAAAAAACGGATCGTATTAGCGCTGGCGGCGGTTTTCACGTTTAGCATGCTGAACAGCCTGCCCGTAATTGCGGCGGCTCCAACCGCGCCCCTAAAGGCCGTGACGGTTTCGCCGGCTATCGAGCAATTGCAACTGGCAGAGGGGCAGGACAGCGCCGATTTCAAAGTGACTATAGCCAACCATACCGACGTACTTGCGCGCATTAGCCTTACTTTTAGTGACTTTAAATCACTAAACGCGTCGGGTGGAATTGCCTTTCTGGGCCAAAACGCCAGCGACTTGGACCACAGCCATGGCCTAAGCAAATGGGTACAACTGCAAACCGAGCAAGTGGGTTTGGAGCCGAACCAGTCGGCAGAAATCAACATCCATCTTACCGATTTGCAGAGCATATCCCCCGGCGGCCACTACGGCGCCATAATCTATCAGGTGGTGCCTTACGGCGCTATCCACACCGGCAACCGTGTGAACCTACAACAGGCCTTGAGCACGCTTGTTTTCGCGGTTACGGCCGGCGGCGGCACCCAGCATATCAAGCTGGCTCCCCCCGGGCTGAGCCACTTGCAGTTCAGCCTTCCCGGCAAACTTAACCTGCTCTTTAGCAACGACGGCAACACCCAAACCGCTCCCCGCGGCTCGGTGCAGGTATATGGCGGCGATCCAAAAACACCGGCGGCCACAGCCATTATAAATAACGGCTCGGCCCTTGTACTGCCCGGCAGTAGCCGCAACCTTACGACCTCCCTGACCAAAGCAAAACACCCTTGGTGGCCCGGAATCTACCACGTGCGCATCCGTTACCGTGCCGACAGCGCCACCGGCTTTTCAACCTACAACGCCAGGTTCCTGTACCTAAATCCGCTGGCAACCGCGCTTATGGCACTGATCATAGTAATGGCGGCAGGGACGTGGCGTTTCTTAGCAAAGAGGCCTAGCCTCCGACGTATAGCCCACACCGCCAAGGTAGAATCCATCCTGGTCTGGCGTGACTTTAAACTGCTCATAAAGTACATTTTTAAGCGAAATTCCAAAACCGTTAATAAAGCCGCCAAAAAGCCCAAAAAATAAAACCTTTAGCACATTGTTGACTTTGCCGAAATTTGCTATAATTACCCCTGAGGAAGCCTAAACCCAAACTTAAAAAAATATGTGTGGTGCGAAAAGGGCCTTCTTCGGCCTGTTTGTAGTATTCTTCAGCCTCCTAGCGGCTGTGCTTTTTCACGGCTCGGCTCAGGCCGCCACCGGTATTAACCAACAGCTGAACTTCCAGGGTAAGGTCGTCAACAGCAGTGGTAATAACATCGCTGACGGCACCTACAACATGGAATTCAAAATCTATCAGGACGGCAACAGCAGTGGAGTCGGCAGTACCCTCATGTGGACGGAAGATTACCTGGTAAGTGGTAGTACTGGCATGCCATCGACACCGGGCGTGGCGGTCAGTAGTGGTACATTTAACGTTTCCCTGGGCTCGATATGCGCCTTGGCTGGCAGTACTTGTGGCGCTAAAACCAACACCGGTGTGGACTTTAACCAGGATACGCTGTGGCTTTCATTCGAGGTTGGCAACACCAGCTCCTGTACCGTTACGTCGTCGACCACTAGCTTTCACACCGCCTGTGGCGGTGACGGCGCCATGACCCCATTTATCCGCCTTACGGCTGTACCCCAAGCCATGAATAGTAACAAAGTCGGCAACCTGACCGCCGCCCAGCTGGTCCAGCTAACACCGGCCGGCGGCACCCAATCCGGCGCGATTGATGTTTCCGGCAATATTAAATCAGGCGGGCAGGTCCAGGCCAATACGCTCGATGCCGCCACTAGCGGTGCTTTAACTGTCGGCTCGGCGAACGCCACAAGTATCGTGCTGGCCAAAAATACCACGATGGCCTCGGGCCTAACCTTAACCATTCAGGGGAATAACGCGGTTACACTCGGTTCGACGACCAACGCCGGGGGCATCATCTACCAAGACGGTACTGCCAACAACCGCACGGTCACAGTATCCTCGCCTGCACTGACTAACAGCTACACGCTAGCCTATGCGACTACAGGTGCGACCGGTAGCCAGTGTCTGCAATCTACCTCTGGCTCCACGACCACTGTCACGGCTTTGCAGTGGGGAAGTTGTGGTGGAGGCGGCACCACCCTACAGAGCGCCTACACCGCCGGCAGTACAATCACTACTCCCACAAGTGGTTCGGCCAGCGACCTGATCGTCACGCTCAGTGACTCCAGCGGTACCGACTCAAACTTTGTTGTTAATACCGTCACTAACTCCACTAGCCTTGTTAAATTCCAGTACAACTCTACAAACGTGTTACAGGTCGATCCACTAAACGACAGGGTAGCCGTGGGCAGTAATGGCGTAACCCAGACAGCCATACTCAGCGTCGCTGGTAACAGTGGTAACGCCTTCAGCATTATGGATGGTAGCAACGGCGCACTCTTCAACGCCGATACCGTGGCAGGGTTCGTAATCAATAACGGCATCACGTCGCTCAATAATGACGTGTCTAACCCGAGCTTTGAAGGAACGGTGGGTTCTCCTTATTCGGGTTGGAATGGTAGCGGTGTGACAACCAATACGACCGATTCACGTTCCGGCCAGCGCCACTACGAGATAACTAGTGCCAGTGACGTTAATAGCATCAAGTACTACGAAGTTACACCGGGAGATCAGGTTTACTTCGAAGGCTATATGAAATCATCCGCAGGCGCCACCGGTTCAGCCGGCTTTTTCATCCAATGGTTTGACTACAATAAAGCCAGTGTTGGTTTCTCTAACATCTTTGATACATCATATTCGACTTCATACAGCGCCAAGACCCTATCGACGACAGCACCAGCCGGCGCGGTATACGCCCGAATAAATATGACTTATCGTTCCGGCGCCACCGGCACGTTCTATTTTGATGATATCTTCTTTAGCAGTGCGTCCTTCGCCGGCCCAATGTTGTACAAGAACACGGCCAATAGTACTACCGCCTTCCAGATCCAAACTACCAGCGGCGCCGCGTTGCTGACTGGCGATACCACCAGTCAAATCCTAACGGTTGGCACGGCCTTCGCTACGTCAGCCAGCTTCAGTACCCAGACTGCTCTAACAAGTGCTAGTAACCCGACCGATATTGCCGCGGCCGACTTTAACGCCGACGGCAAAACCGACATAGTCGAGGGTAACGACAACGGTCCGAACCTGTCGGTATTCCTGAATAACACGACTGCTCTCTCGACGACAACCAGCTTTAGCTCGGCGACCAACTTTACTACTCTGTCACGACCGTATGATGTCACAACTGCCGACATCAACACCGACGGCAAACCCGACATGATCACCGCCGAAAACAATGCCTCGGCCAATAACATGCTTGGCGTTTTCTTGAATACCACAACGGCGCTGGCCAGCACGCCAACATTCTCAGCCAGGAGTGATAAACAGGTCAGCGGCAACAACCCGCAAGCCGTAGTCAGTGCCGACTTTAACGCCGACGGCAAGCCCGATGTTGCCGCCGCCAACAACGCCTCGGGTGGTACAGCCAACGGGGCAACCGTAATATTGAATACCACGACGAGCGGGGCGGCCTCGCCGACATGGGGCAACTCCACTGGCTTGACAACTGGAACGTTCCCTCAGGGCATTGCCAGCGCCGACTTCAACGGCGATGGCAAACCAGATCTTGTGACCGCGGATTTGGGCGCCAACCAGGTCAGGGTATTGCTCGACACCACCGCTAACGGCGGCACCACGGCCTCATTTAGCAATTCTAACGCCGGCACAACTTTCACCGTCGGTAGCTCGCCTTACGATGTCAAAACAGCTGACATTAACGGCGACGGCAAACCAGACATTATCGCGGCCGACTCAGGCGCCGGGGCTAACGTCATATCGGTCCTCATTAACACCACCTCCAATGGCGCTTCGACACCAACATTTGCCAGCGACCAACAATTTGCCACTTCAATCCAACCCGAAGCAATTGCCTCTGGTGATTTTAACGGCGACGGCAAGGTCGACCTGGTTGTATCAAACCTGACCGGCGACAATGTGTCGGTGCTTTTTAACCAGACCGCTACCAGCTCTAGCACAGCCGCCTTCGCCGCTAAAACTGACTACCCAGCAGGTGATGGCGCTCAAGACGTCGTGGTTGCCGACTGGAACGCCGACAGCCACCCGGACTTCGCAACCGCAAACTACAACGCCAATAACGTATCAGTGTTCTTGGATCAATTTGGTGCCGCCACAAATACGCTCACCGTCAACGGCACCACAAACGTGGCTACTATCGGAGCCGCCACCAACGCCGGGCAATTAAATGTCAACGGCACGGCGCTACTCAAGTCGATAGTGAACTCCTCAAATGCTTTCCAGGTTGAGAATAGCGCCGGGCTGGATATTTTGAACGTTAACACCAATACCGCTTTCAATTTAGTGTCTAATCCTTCGTTTGAGGCAAACATAAATGGTTGGTCGGCTAAAGGCGCAGGGGCCGTTTCCTACGACGACACCGCCGGCAACGCACTATATGGCGGCTCAACCCTCAAAATGGTAAATACCGCCGCCAACGACGGTGCTCAATTCACCGTTCCCCTAAAAGCCAGCACGACCTATTCCGTAAGCTTCTGGGCCAAGACTGCCTCAGGCTCAACTACGGCGATCCTGGGAAGACAAGAAAACGGCTCCAACGTAGAAACCAGCTGTGCCAGCTTCAATGTTACAACTACATGGACCCAGTTCATTTGTACCGACTTCACAACCGGCGCTACCATCAACGGAACACCGAATATCTATATCCGACAGACCGTCGCCGGCACGCCGACAATTTACATCGATGGGATTACTCTCGTTCAATCATCCAGCGGTTTGACGTTTGATGCCGGCGGTAGCAATTTCAATGTTCAGTCCTTGAGCTCCACCGTAACCCTGAATGGTAGCCTGCCTGATGATCTTCAACCCTGGAGCTTAAGCTCAACGGCTATAACCACGGCATCACGCTACGCCTCAACGGCAAATGCCAATGGCTTCGTCTATTACATTGGCGGCTGTACTGGCGCCTGCGGTGTGGGCACCCAACTTACCACTGTTTATTACGCGAAGATCAACGCCGATGGCTCGCTCAGTGGCTGGACCGCCGCGGCTAATACCTTGCCAACAGGTAGATATGGCCACACCTCGTTTGTCGCCAACGGCTATCTATATGTGACCGGCGGCGATACCGGCGCCGGCGCGTTCGGAGCTACCCCGGCCACCACCGTGTATTATTCGAAGCTTAACGGTGACGGTTCTGTGGGCACGTGGCAAACCGACACCAATGTACTGCCTGCCGCCCGCGAGTTCCACACCTCGGCCGTCGCCAACGGTTTTGCCTACGCGATTGGAGGTGATAACGCCGGCGCGCAATCAACCGTCTACTACACTAAGCTATACGCCGACGGATCAACGGGAGTTTGGAATACCACGACTGCACTTACTACCGGCGCGGCGGCCCGGCGAGACGCTTCGACGATCATCGCCAACGGTAGCTTGTACGTGATTGGCGGCGATACCGGAGGCGCGGCCCAGAGCACGGTCTATTACAACAGCATCAACTCGGATGGCACGATTGGCGCGACCTGGAGCTCGGCAAACGCTATTGGCGGCGGAGGCGGTATCGCCAGGCGCTACCACACCTCGGCAGTAATAAACGGCAATCTGTATGTGATTGGCGGCGACAGCGGTAGCGGAGCCCAGAACACGATTTATTCCGCAAAACTGCTAAGTGGCGGCCCGGTGGGTGCCTGGCAAACGGGTGCTAATGTCTTGCCGGCCAGTCGTTATGGCGCATCCACAACAAACGTCAACGGTTACATCTATGTACTAGGTGGCTATGATGGCACAAACGCGGCCGCCACTCCGTACTACGCCAGTGGGCCACGAGTTCTGCTGGGTGGCACATTGGACTTAGTCGGTCTTACCGGCAATGCATTGTCAGACTCAAGCGGCGCCGGAGCAATCACCGCCGGAACCATTCGCGCCATAGGCGATCTGCGCGTCGATGGCTACGCCGACTTCAATAACGGCATTTCTGTGGACAGTGCGATTAACCTAAACGCCATTAGTGCCAACGCCGGCCAGACGGTCTTTAACATCAACAACCTGAATTCGAACAGTATCTTCAGCATCAGACATATGAGCACCAACTTCGGCTCGCTGGTCAAGGCCGGCGCGTTCGAAGGCCGAAACTCCTACTGGGGCGAAGAATTTAACGTTGGGCACACCACGGCCTGTAACACCACGGCTGCCTTAAGTACAGGTACAGTTAACGCCTACGCGCGGGGCGACGTTGGCGGCAGCGCCAACAGCACCGTAGCCTGTGCCTCCGGTGCCACGACTACTGTCAATGGTGGCGAACTGAATGTAGCTGATGTTATAGGTACAGCTACTATTGCCAACAACCAGTGCCTGATATCATCGCAGAACGCCGCCAACGGCATCGAGCGCATCTCGGCCGTGATCGCTACCTCCACGGCACTGGCTAAAACGGCCTGTGCCGAAAACCTAGCTTTTAACACCACTACGTCTAATAAGATATTGAGCACGACCAACCTGCCGGTGATTACGGCCAAGGTTAAGATGCAAGCCTTTACGGCGAGTGCCGCCGGATCGGTCTTTGTGGTTGGCGCCAGCACCAGGGACCAGCCGGGTACCGACGTTACCGGCACTGCTTTGCCTAACACAGGAGTTTTCTTTACCAACTGTTCCGGTTACACCGCCGGTACCGGGGTACCGAGCGGCTGTAGCAACACCAACTGGTACGGCATGGTTGCCAGTGGCGGCAACATCGTGGGTAGTATTCAAACCTGTACCGGCCCCGGCTCTCTATCGGGTAACTTTGCCTACTTACGCATTGAGGTCCGTGGCACCAGTGACATTCACTTCTTCTCCGACTTCAACACCTCGGATGGCATCAGCGAAATTGAGTGCGGTACCGGTGTCACTTCTGCTTCTAGCACTTCAGCCATGACCCCCTGGTTAGAAGCTAAGGCGATTTCCGCCACAGCCACACTGACCAACACACTTGACATTGACTACATACGCTCATGGCAGGACGATAACATCCCATCACCGGCCACCGAGCCGCAAGACTCATCCACGGCCACGACTAACCAGGACGCCACAACCACGCCGCCATTGACTTCCGATGACCCCACAACCTCCGAGGCCGACCAATCCAGCTTCTTTAACTTCGCGGCGGCGACCAGCGAGGACACAGTCTTTAATAAGGATGTCTATGTGAAGGGAACTCTCTATGCGGATAAGATTAAGGCCAACCAAATCGAAGGCCTGGAAGTATTTACGGATAAGATAAGTAGCCTTCAGGACCAGTTAGCGCAGGAGAAAGCCGCCGCCGATACAGCCCAGCCGCAACCCTCAACAACTCCAGCGCCAAGTTCAATACCGGGCCTAGACATGACAGGACAAGTCAGCTTTAACGACTTGAACGCCGTCAACTTGGTGGCTCTAGCCCAGATTGAGAGCAAGGGCGGACTGGTGGTAGACAAAGATGCCCAGTTTAACGGCAAGACTATCTTCCAGCTGCTGGCCGACTTCAACGGCGACGTCAACTTTAGTAAGCAACCGACCTTTAACAGCGACGCCGGCGGCACAGCCGTAATTAAGCAGGGCGCCCAAAAAGTCCAGGTTAAATTCGGCACGCCGTATCCACAAATTCCGGTCGTGGTAGCAAACTGGGCTGTCGATAGCGATAACCCCGACGACCAAGTGAGATTGTTCGCCGACAACTACAACTACTTTGTCACCAAGGTTGACCAAAATGGCTTCTGGATCTACCTGAACAAACCAGCCACCGAAGACCTTAAGCTGAACTGGCTGGCAACGTCGGTTAAGGATGCTAAAATAAGTACCAGCGAACCAATCCCGACACCGGGACTGCAATAAGGGAGATCAAGTGCCAGAAGCAGACAGTCAGCCAACGTCGACAACCCCAAAGAAACCCCCAAAGAAACTAATACGCAGGTTGATCCGTAAGATCGGGCTATCCGGTCTGCTGGTGATAATCCTGGTCATAGCCATAGCCGCCGCCGTGGTTTTCTATAAAAAGTACCAGGACACTCAAAATAAATTAAAGCACCCCGAGATTGTTGCCCAGGCAACAACGAAATCGTTGGTAGAGAAAGTTGGCCGGCACATTGAGCTTCCCAAGGACGAGCAACCCACCGTTGCCACCGTTTCCGATGTCTCAAAACTGTCCGGCCAAACCTTCTTTACCAATGCCAAGAACGGCGACAAAGTGTTGATCTACACCAAGTCCAACACGGCCATACTATACCGACCGACCGAAGATAAGATTATCAATGTCGGCTCGATCAACACCGGCACAACCGCCCAGTAACACGTCACTAAGTTACATACTATGCCTTTTGTAAAACTGGTTATGTAATAATCTCTGTACATTTGCAAATGACGGGTGTATAATGCGATTGTGCGCTGTTTGTTGGGAGTTTTGTTGGTTTTATTTGGCGTGAGCGTGGTTTGGACACTGCCTGTCAGTGCCCAAACGTCGGCTAGCGTTAATATCGAGGTGCGCGGCGTTATAGCGCCGGCCCGCTCTATTGTGGTGGACGAACAGGGCAGTATCACCCAGATCCTAAGCAATACTAATGAAAATGTTAGCCCCGTCGTTTATCGCTTAAAAATCGACTCCGCCAACCAACTGCCCTTAACCTCGGATCTGGCGCGACAGTATAACCAAGTGCTTTCCAGGGCCGGCAGTAAGTTGATCGGTGTGCTTTACCAGCGCCCGGCCAATTCTGCGCCGCTTAACTTATCAACTATAGCTGTTCAGAAAATCCTTTTCACTCCGGCTTCTCACAGAACGTTGGCTTTTAGAGCTGTTCGGGTTCCTGAACTAGTTTAATACCGAATTTGGCCTGTACGGCGTCGACGATTTTCTTCTTAAAGGCTAATAGGTCTTTCGTGGTTTTAGCGTGCTCGTTAACCAACACCAGCGGCTGTTTGGGCCAAGTGCCCATGCCGGTCGCTTTGTCGTGGTAGTCTTTGAAACCGGCCTGTTCAATCAGCCAGGCGGCCGATAACTTGACTCGTGCCTCGCCGGCCGGCCAGTGCGGCAGGAATTCATAAGTGTCGGATAGTTTTTGGAAAAGCGTTTCGTCGATAATCGGGTTAGCAAAGAACGAGCCGGTGTTATGCACCACCGCCGGGTCGGGCAGTTTAGCGCTTCTAATGGCCATCACCGCTTTGCGTAAAGCATCTGGAGTGTAATCTTTTATGTCGTGGTCGTCGAAGTAAGCCTGCACCGAGCTGTAAAAAGGCGGCAGGGGATTGCCCTTGCGCAGGTGCAAAACCAGGCCGGTTATGTAAAAGCGGCCACGGTCGTTAGTTTTAAAGCGGCTATTACGGTAGCTGAATCCGCAATCGGTGCCGGCCAGCGTCACGAATTCACCGGCTTTTGTGTCAAAGGCCTCTACCGTCGTCAACGTTTGCGAGATCTCCT
>CAYRPQ010000006.1:0-26864 GCA_964426315.1 uncultured Candidatus Saccharibacteria bacterium | reverse complement strand
CCAAAATCCTGATATAGTAGATGTAAATTATGTTCACCACAATTATCGTACAACCACTGTTTAACCTGTTGGTGTTTATTTACGCCTTACTGCCCGGCCACAATTTCGGGTTGGCGCTGATCATATTTACCATTATTATCCGACTACTGCTGTGGCCACTGGTTAAGAAACAGCTTCACCAGGCCAGAGCCATGCGCCGCCTGCAACCCGAGATCCGCCGCATTAAGAAAGAGACTAAAGGCAACCGCCAACGCGAATCGCAGATGCTCATGGAGCTCTATAAAGAGCGGGGCATCAACCCCTTCGGCACTTTCCCGGTGCTGATAGTCCAGCTGTTTGTGCTGATCGGCCTGTACAGCGGCCTGCGGCGCATCATTAACGACCCGCACAGCATTATTAACTTCTCCTACCCCTTCCTGCATCATTTCGGCTGGATCCAGAACCTATCGCATAACATTCACCATTTCGACAACACCTTATTTGGCGTCGTGAATCTGGGCCGAGCCGCCCTCAGCCCGCACGGCGGTATTTACTGGCCGGCTATGTTTATAGTCGTCGGTAGTGCCGTCGCCCAGTACTACACAGCCAAACAGTTAATGCCCAATGAGAAAGACCAGCGCGGCTTGCGCACCATTCTGAAAGAAGCCGGCAGTGGCAAGCAGGCCGACCAGGCCGAAGTTAACGCCGCCGTTGGCCGCAGTACCCGCTATCTGATCCCGCTGATGATCTTCATCTTCACCGTCAACATTCCGTCGGCCCTGAGCCTTTACTGGTTCGTGGGCGGCGTGGTGGCCTACATCCAACAGGGCATCGTTCTAAACCGCGACGAGGCCGAAATGGAAGCCATCGCCGACAAGCCCTCTAAAAATGTCGCCGCGATCCCCGAGGCCGAGGTTGTTAAGCCCCAGAAAGCCAAGAGGGCCAAGCGAAAGAAACGAAAATGAACGAGTCGATGGAAGAGGCCATCTTATTCGCCAAAAAGTACCTGGAAGACCTTTTATCCTTTTTCGGGCTCAATACCGACGTTTACGCCACCAGCGACGACGAAGTCATCCAGCTCAATGTGCCCAGCACCCACCTCAACGGTTTCCTAATCGGCCAGCGCGGCGAGAACATGCGCTCACTCCAGTACCTCTGCAGTACAGTTTTAAAGAACAATAGCTACGCTTTTAGCCGGGTTAACGTAGACATTGCCGAGTATAAGAAACAGCGCGCCGACCGCCTGCGCGACCGCGCCGAAGACTGGGTCAAGCAGGTGCGGGATTCCGGCGAGCCGATGGACCTGGAACCGATGAACGCCGCCGACCGGCGGGTGGTCCACCAGCTGGCCGCCGAATACGGCCTGACCAGCGAATCCACAGGCGAAGGCCGCGACCGCCACATCGTTCTCAAGCGCGAAGAACCAGCCTAGAGCACCTTGTTGTAGACGGCGAGGGTTTGTTCGGCCATGCGGCGCCAGGAGTATTTAGCCGCCTGGGCGCGGCCTTTCTCGACCAAGTCAGCCCGTAAGCTCTTATTGACCAGAACATTATTGATGGCGTTAGCCATGGCGGCAGTATCTAGCGGGTCAAAGTACAAGGCGGCGTCGCCGTAAATTTCGGGCAGGCAAGTGGCGTTGCTACTGACGACCGGCGCGCCCTGAGTCATGGCCTCCAGCCCCGGCAGGCCGAAACCCTCGCTCAACGACGGAAAAACGTAAGCCGCACAGTTTTCGTACAGCCAGCGCAGTCGCCCCTCGCTGACATAGCCGGTAAAAACCACGTTCTTAATAGTGTGCTGGCGGATATCGGACTCGATGCGCTCATAATTGGCGTCTTTGCGGCCAGCCAGCACCAGCACCAGGTCGGGGTGGCGGTGTTTAAGTTCCACGAAAGCCTCGATCAACCGCTCCAGGTTCTTGTGCGGGGTCGGCCGCCCGACGTACATCAGGAACTGCTTATCTTGCAGGCTGATGATAGGCTTGGCAGGTTCGGTGATCGGGGTGGCGGCTAGATGTGTCACGTTGATCTTGGCGGGATCAATTTGGGCGAACCGGACCACATCGTCTTTCACGAACTGAGAATAAGTAATAATCGCGCCAGCCTTGCGCGCCACCTTTTTGTTGAGCCAGGCGTAAACGCGCTGTTTGAACCAGAAGACCACAGGATGCTTAGCGGGATTACTGAAACGCAGGGTAGTCAGGTCATTCATGGTCGTTACAGTCTTGCCGGAATAGCGCACGGGCTGTTGGGACATGCCGAAATGAACCAGGTCGGCGCCTAAGCCATCAAGCTGTTTTTTAAAGCCTAACTGCTCACCAAACGTAAACTCCTTGTAGGAACAGGCTAATTTACGAAAATTGGGGTTAGCCGGTTCCCAGGCACCCATGTCACGAGGCTTAAGCAACACGGTGTAGCCGTTGCGCTCGTCAATTTTTTCCAGCTCGCGGACCAAGTTGCTTACATAGCGCCCGGTTGAGGTGCTCCATTCGCGGGCGTCGATAACAATACGGCTCATACCCCTATAATACTAGATGTTATACTAGTCGAATGGCGAAACAAGCACTTATCACTGGAATCACCGGCCAAGACGGCTACCACCTAGCAGAGTTATTACACGAAAAGGGCTACAAGGTTTACGGCATCATGCGCGGCCAGCACAATCCGCGCCGTCAGCGGCTGGAGCAGGAACAGCCTCACGTCGAAATTATTGAGGCCGACCTAACCGACCAATCGTCGCTGATTCGGGCCTTGGAAGTCTCTAAGCCCGACGAAGTTTATAACCTGGCGGCCATTAGCCATGTCGGCTATTCCTTCAAAGCGCCCCAGTTGACGGCCGATGTGACCGCCAAAGGCGTGCTCAACATGCTAGAGGCCATTCGCGCCACCGGCGGCACCAAAACAGTTCGTTTTTACCAGGCCTCGACCAGCGAAATGTTCGGTGGCCTGGACTATAACCGACCGGGCAAGGGCTACGACGAGGAATCGCTGTTCCACCCGCGCAGTCCTTACGGCGTAGCCAAGCTTTACGGCCACTGGATCACCAAGAACTACCGCGAAAGCTATGGCATGCACGCCAGTTGCGGCATTCTCTTCAACCACGAGGGCGAGCGCCGCGGCGTGGAGTTCGTGACTCGCAAAATCAGCAACGCCGTGGCCCGCATCCACCTGGGCAAACAAGACCACATCGAACTCGGCAACCTCGACGCCAAGCGCGACTGGGGCTATGCGGGCGACTACGTAGAAGGTATGTGGTTAATGCTCCAGCAATCCAAACCCGACGATTACGTGCTGGCCACCGGCGAGACCCATACAATTAGCGAATTCCTGGAACTGGCTTTTAAAGAGATCGGCATCGACGACTGGAAGCCATACGTAAAAATGAATCCCGAGTTCCTGCGGCCGGCCGAGGTAGATATCTTGCTCGGCAACCCCGCCAAAGCCGAAAAAGTGCTGGGCTGGAAGCGCAAAGTCGACTTTCCGGGCCTGGTCAAACTGATGGTCGAATACGACATCGGCATCGAGTCGGCCACGAATCTGGTCTAGCGGCTTTCCCAGTCGGCTATAACGTCGGTAAAAGTAGTTTCAATGGGAATTTCCGCCTGCCAGCCGGTGTCTTCGCTGAGTTTACGCGGACTGCCGGTTACCGAAGGGGTGTCGGAAGGGCGCATTTTGGCGGGATCCTGCTTCACGACCGGCTCGATGCCGGCGGCTTTCGACAGGCCCTCCAAAATCTCGTGGCCGCTCAGCGGCTTGCCCGAGCAGACGTTATAAATTTCGCGGTTATGACCCTTTTCCAACAATAAGCGATAGGCTCGCACGATGTCGCGCACGTCGGTGTAGTCGCGCTTGGCGTCGAGGTTGCCGACTGTCATCTCGGCTTGCGCTCCTTTTTTTATGGCCGTCAACTGTTGCGCGAAATCAGGCACGATAAAACCCGGGCCCTGGCCGGGACCCACATGGTTGAAGGGCCGGACGGTTACGCATTCAAAGCCGCGAGTCGTGTAGTATTCGGCCATTTGCTCCTGCCCAAGCTTACTAACGGCATAGGGTGAGTTTGGCAGAACAGGCGAGGTCTCGGTCAGGGGTTGGGGCGCCGACGGGTCGTAAAGCGTACCACTGCTGACAATTAAGAAGCGGGGCGTAGCCTTCTGCTTTAAAGCCGTTTCAAAAAGGTTAATCTCTATTCCGACATTAACGTTCACGTAGAGCATGGGATCGTCGAACGACGGGCCAACGGCCGCCAACCCCGCTAAGTGAACCACGGCGTCAATATCCGTAAAATCTATTTGGGACGCTTCGTCAGGCTTGGTTAAATCAAGCTCCTGGTAGCTTTCCACGTTGGCCGGCTTGTTTCTTGCACCCAAGGCGCCGCCAACTCCTATAACAACCATGCCGTTGTCGGCCAGCTCCTTGGCTAAATGTTGCCCGACAAAGCCGTTTACGCCGGTTACCAGTACTTTTTTCATATACTCGAAGTATATCGAAGTCCAGGTCGCAAACCAATTGTAAGAACCCGTAGCCAGGCTCATGGTATGTTAGATGTATGCTAAAAAGCCAGACTATTAGACGCAAAGACTTTTCGTCCAAGTGGTATAAAAAGTGGTCAAAAGTTCTAAAGCAAGAGAAAGGCATAGCCCCAAACCAGCCCATTCATAACAAGGCCTGGCAAAACGCCATTATTCTACAGGCAATAGCTGAAAGGGACTTGCTCAACGAAGGCAAAAAAGCGCTGGGTTTCGGTGTAGGTATAGAACGAGTACCAAGCGCGCTGGCGTCCATGGGCGTTTTGGTCACAGCCAGCGACCAGGATTATGAAACCGGCAAAGCCAGTTGGGCCAACGGCCAACTATCTAAATCCATTGAAGAACTCAACAAATACGGCATAAGTGACAAAAAGACGTTTCTTAAGAATACGACCTTCAAGCGCTACGACATGAATAAGATACCCGCCGAAACGCGCGGCAAGTACGACATTGTCTGGTCAAACTGCGCCCTAGGTCACCTGGGTAGCATTCCAAACGGCCTGAAGTTTATAGAAGAAAGCCTCAAGTGCCTTAAGCCCGGCGGTGTGGCGGTGCATACGACGGAAATGAACGTCTTGTCAGACGACAAAACACTCGATAGTGGCGGCACGGTTATTTTTAGGCGTAGCGACTTAGCGGGGTTGTTCGACAAGTTACACCAACGAGGTTATGAGTGCGCACCGCTTTCATTCAACTTTGGTAATAAGGCCGCCGATAAGGAAGTTTCATTTCCCCCATACACTGCGCCGGAACTCTTAAAAATACATGTCGGCGGGCACGTCCTGAGCCAGATCGTACTTATCATCAGCAAACCGAAAGCCCCGGCCAAGCCACAGGCATCACACCAACGGCTTATCGGGAACAAGCGAAACGACAAGTCCGCGGAACGTTACCTTAAGAAGAATAAACGGCTTGCCAAATACATAAGCAACCATAAAACGGCAACCACGCAAGGATTGGAGCCGGTCAAAAGAAAGCTGAACTTAACCATGAAAGCTGGCTCAAACCGATCCGTTCGCGTCGAATTCAGGAACACCGGGAAACAGACCTTCTACGACTCCGGGCATTACTATCACGAGGGCTACCCCCTTGTAGTAGTCACCGGCAAACTGCTTAACAGGAAAAGCAAGTTTGCGACGAAAGAATGGGCTACCCAAAATCGACCCGCGATTTATTTTAAAGGGCAAGAGGGTTCTTCAAAATGGGGTAGTCTGGCCCCGGGCACCACTTTTTACACCGACATAACCCTGAAAGCGCCGGCAAAACCGGGAAAGTACGACGAGAACTTTGAACTGGCTCTCGAAGGACTGGGTGTCATGGAAGGCACGCACCTCACAGTGTCTATTACCGTAAAATAGCCTCGTAAACTTTGGTGGCGTTGTCTTGCCAACGAGTACTTTTTAAACGTTGGGCACCACGTTGAGTTATTCTCTGCCTAATCTCTTTGTCTACGAGCACGGACGTCAGCTTACGCGCAATATCGGCCGCGTCATCTTTGTTAAAATAGATGGCCGCGTCGTCGGCCACTTCCCGGAATACTTCAATATCACTCACGGCTACCGGCAATCCATACTTCATAGCTTCCAAGATCGGCATGCCAAAGCCCTCGTAGTGCGAAGGCAGTACGAAACACGCGGCGTTTGAGTAAAGAGCGGCTTTTTCGTCATCACTAACATAGCCAGTTAGGATAATCTTCATGCCGGCCGCTCTTTGGCGACCTATTTCTTCTAGAATCGCCTCGTCTTTCCAACCTTTACCGCCAGCCAGCACCAAAGCGTAATCGGCACGAACCGTTTCGTCGAGCGCGCAATAAGCTTTGATGAGGTTCTGCAAATTCTTTCGTGGCTCAATGGTACCAACAGATAAAATATATTGCTTGGCTACGATTCCCGCGGCCGACAGCCTGGCCCCGAGTGGTTGCCGGCTAACAACCTGGTCGGGAGGCGGAACTGGAGTGACAACAATCCTTGCCTTAATATCCGGGAAACAGTGCTGGATGCGCCGCTTAGTAAACTCTGAAATCGTGACGATTAAATCTGCCTCGCGAATTGATGGCGGGCAAAAGCGTTGCAGGTAACGCAGGTTAACGCTTTGAATAAACTCCGGAGTGTCAAGAAAACCAAGATCATAAATGACCAGAGCGTTTAGCTGTCGCTTAGGAATAGGTAGAGAAACGTAGTTGGTGAAGAGCACGATGTCTGTGTCACGCGGAATACGCATGAACGTGCTTAGGGCCGGCTGAAACCCCAAGCGTCGGCAAACAGAGAGCACCTTGCCTGGGACAAGCCAAATTTCATGAAAACGACCAATCTCTCTAGGGAGTACCTTGCGCCTTCTATGTAAGAAGTTGAAATAATAGCCTGTTAGCTCGATTTGGTCAGGATAATTCTCATGCAGGCTACGCGCTAAGGCGTGAACATAGTAGCCGACTCCCGTCTTATTGCCATCAAGCACGGGGCCCGCTTCATATAGAATGCGCAATTTCGCCATAGTGGGTATTATTGCATAATGGCCACCTTTTATCAGTCAGCCGATTGTTAACAGGCTGTTTTCAGGGTAAAATAGACAAAATATGCAGCGAATATTTCAGCGGTACCGTTACCCCGTGTTGCTGTTGCGGGAGTTAGTCCGCACCGACTTCAAGCTGCGCTACCAAGGCTCCACTTTAGGCTATGTGTGGTCGCTACTCAGGCCACTGCTACTCTTCACTACGCTTTACTTCATATTTGGCAAATTCCTTAACGTCGGTAAAGGCATTCCCGACTACCCCCAGTACCTTTTGTTGGGCATACTGCTGTGGAACTATTTTACGGAAGTTACGGCAGGTAGCGTGGCGGCTATTGTCGGTAAGGGCGATTTAATACGTAAAATCAACTTCCCCAAGTACGTCATTATCTTAGCCGGCTCTTTGTCGGCGTCGATTAACTTGTTGCTGAATTTTGTGGTCTTCGCAGTCTTCATGGTTCTAGGCCATGTTGGACTGACCTGGCAAGCCTTGTTGATAATACCCTTAATACTAGAGCTTTTCGTTCTGTCGTTGGGTGTAGCCTTCTGCCTGAGCGCCTTATTCGTGCGCTTCAGAGATGTTACTTACATCTGGGAAGTCATCCTACAAATGGCTTTTTACGCCACGCCCATCCTATACAAATTGAGCATCATACCCCACCATTACGCAAAGATTTTAATACTCAATCCGATGGCCCAAATAATCCAAGATGCCCGTTGGGCCCTGATCAAGCCCGCTCACACAGACACAATTTACCAAGTGTATGGCGGTGACAGATGGATATGGGCCATTCCGCTGAGCTTGACGCTAGTGATAGTTGTTTTAGGAGGCGTCTATTTTCGTAGCCGTTCCAAATATTTTGCGGAGGATGTTTAGTATGTCTGACGAAATTGCCATCTGCGCCGAACATGTCTACAAGAATTTCGTTCTCCCCCACGAAAAAGTAAACTCCGTGAAAAGCTTGTTTACCGGCGCCGCCAAGAAGCGCGAGAAAAAAGCTGGCAAGGAAACCCAACACGCACTCGAGGACGTAACGTTCGAGATCAAAAAAGGAGAGTTCTTTGGCATAGTCGGGCGTAACGGCAGCGGCAAGAGCACCATGCTCAAAATATTAGCGGGCATTTACCAGCCAACCTCCGGCAAGACCTATACTAATGGCAAGTTAGTGCCTTTTATAGAGCTAGGAGTCGGTTTTAATCCTGAGCTAACTGGCCGCGAAAACGTTTACCTCAACGGCGCCATGCTTGGCTTTTCGCGCCAAGAGATCGATGCAATGTATGACGACATCGTGGCCTTCGCAGAAATCGAAAGATTTATGGACCAAAAACTAAAAAATTATTCGTCGGGTATGCAAGTACGGTTGGCGTTTTCCATGGCTACGCGCTCCGAGGCCGATATCCTGCTTGTTGACGAAGTCCTGGCGGTTGGCGACACCGATTTCCAGGCGAAGTGCTTCAATTACTTTAAAGAACTCAAGCGTAATAAAAAAACCGTAGTATTTGTATCACACGATATGAACGCCATCCGAGAATATTGTGACCGGGCTATTTTGATTGACCAGTCCGCGCTTGTCGCTGAAGGAACGGCCTACGACGTTGCCGGCAAATACTCCGAACTGTTCATGGACAACAAGTCACAGGTGACGACAAAAGATACGCAAGAGAGAAGGGGCGACGGCTCAATAACAATCCTTGACCCCGAAGTAGCCTTTATTAAAGATGAGTTGCATATTAAGTTTTCACTGCGGTGTGATAAGGCGGTCAATGATCCGGCCGTCGGCTACTACTTAGTCAACGATCGGGGCCTGCAAGTTTGCGGGACTAACACTCAGTTACTAGGCGTCAAATTAGAGCCGATCAAAAAAGGTAGTTCCCTTCAAGCTAGCTTCAGATTGAACAATGTCTTGAGCGACGGAAAGTATTCCCTAACAATCGCAGTACTAAGCAACAGCGGCTCAATTATTGCCGACTGGTGGGCCAATGCGGTAGAAGTCTCTGTGAAAAAACCACAGCACATATCATACCTAGTCGACATCCCCACGAAGTTTAGCATTGAGAAGCCCCATGACTAGATTAAGGCAAGTTGCCCGCCGGCTTGGAAAACGCGCGGCTGTGTCTGCCAAACCAGCAAAAACCGCCGGTCAGGCCGATTGGTATAGTTTGCTCACAGAAGCAGACGGAATGGCCAAAAGTGAGCAATACCGTGTTGCCATGACAGTTAGTTGTCATGATTGTGACAGTATTCCCAAAGTGCAACATGCCGGCGATACGAAGGTTATTAAAAAGCGCCAGTATCAAATTATGCACAACGGCATTTTGGTTGAATCCGGCGGCTACTTTGGTGATTGGATGGCTGACATCATCAAGCAACTTCGTGGGCACCACGAACCACAAGAGGAAAAAGTTTTTTATGAACTACTTGCGAAGCTTCCACCAAAATCGACCATGATTGAACTTGGCTCTTACTGGTCGTACTACTCCATCTGGTTTAATAAAGCGGTTCCACAAGCGCGTAATATTTGTTGCGAGCCCGACCCCAAAAACCTAGCGCTAGGTAAACGCAATGCAGCTATTAATAATGCCCAAAACATGACATTTATTAAGTCAGCTGCCGGATCCGAAGACGGCAAGCCCATTGTTTTTATGACTCAGGAAGGCGAACCAGAACCGGTTAACGTGCCAATACGGTCGGTTGATGGAATTATCAGGGAACACCATCTGAAACAGGTTGACATCGTTCACATGGACGTTCAAGGTGCTGAGCTCGACGCATTACACGGTTGTGAGCAAGCGGTGAAGCAAGGAAGGATAAGATTTATGATGATTTCGACCCATCACTACCTAATCTCTCGTGATGTCCTAATGCACGAGAAGTGCCTAGCGCTAATACGGTCGTGGGGTGGCCACATCGTTGCGGAGCATGCCGTACACGAGTCATACAGCGGCGATGGATTAATCGTGGCTTCTTTTGCTTCAGAGGACAAGAAACTCAATATTGCCGTCAGTTGCAACCGACTAAAAGACAGCTTGTTTCGTTCATACACCGAAGATATAGATTTATTGATTCGGGACTATGAAAAGGAACATGACACCAGCTCGCAAACACCCGTAAGAAAGAGTGCCTAAGAACATGGCATTATTTCGCAAAACCTACGCCCAAAATCGAGAAGATATTATTCTGGAGGGCTTTTTTGACGATCAAGAGACCGGCTTTTACGTTGATGTTGGCGCTAACCACCCCACCATGGATTCTGTTACAAAGCTCTTTTATGATAAGGGGTGGAGTGGCATTAATCTTGAGCCGAACAAGGCCTTATATGAATTGCTACTTATCGCGCGGCCGCGCGATATTAATCTGCAAATTGGCATCGCCGATAAGGCAGGTGAGCTTACTATTCGTGAATATCCTGACGGGCATGGACTATCAACTTTCTCGAAAGAAATGCAGAAAAGCTATGAGGATAATCCATCAGATTTTACTGCTCGCTACCAAGACTACAAAGTAAAGATCATAACCCTCAACCAGCTGTTTTCTGAACAGAAAGTAAAAACCATCGACTTCATGAAAGTAGACGTCGAGGGATTGGAGTTCGAAGTGCTTGCCGGCAACGACTGGAAAGCTTTCAGGCCAAAGGTACTTTGCATTGAAGCCAACCATATCGATAAGGACTGGCGGCCGCTCCTAAAGGAACATGGCTACAATCTTGTTTTCTCTGACGGCCTGAACAACTATTACGTGGCCCAAGAATGTTCGGAGATTTCGAAACGTTTCTCATATGTCGATACAGTCTTGCTTAAGCCTGTGCCGGTATACGCCGAATTTTACGACAAGAACGAATTGGTAAACTGGCAACTTGCCCAAGAGAGCCGAAAGCTTGCCCGCCAGGAGATACTCGTCGAGAGGCTCAACAACGATGTAATGCAACTAAACCATCAAATAGTAAGCCAGCGTCGGATAAGGTCACTTCTCAAACAACTGGTGCAGGCAATTCACGGGGCGGTTTCGATGCAAATTAACAAACTCGATAAGCCTAAAGTCTATAAGTCCGCCAAGATACCGGTATTAAATGACAACCGCTCAGAGATGCTAAAAGCCGTACAGGCTTACGACTTCCAGCGCTATTATGGAGCAAGTACTCGAAAGCCGCTCAGCTACACCATCTTGCACGGTCTTTACCGAGGAGTGTCGCGGGGTACATATAAGGCTTTGCGAGGTCTCTATAGTATCGTCAGAAGGAGGCGGCATGCCTAAAGGCAAGATTCTATTCGTTGATGGTCAGGTTTTTCAAAGCGAGGCCTGGGACCGCGGTATGGGCAAATACTCACTGGATCTGCTAAGGGCTTTGGCTAATGACAAAACCTACGATTACGATCAAACATACATACTGTTTACCAAACACCTGCCGGTAAGCGACGCTGTAAAACAATCCGTATCCAAAGTCATGCCCCGGGCCGAGCAGATGATAATAGATCTTGAGGTTCCGGACGACCCGTCTCAGGCTAACATACCTAAAATGCAGGCCACTAACGAAGCAACACTCACGAGCTTAGTGTCTGACCATCTTTCCGAGGCGACCAGCGCGGACTATTTAATACTGTCGCTATTTATAGATCATGTGTGCTCGGTTTTCCCTGAGAATGCCAAAAAAATCCTACTTTTCTATGACCTGATTCCACTCCAATACTATGAACGCTACGGTAAGCAGTATAGCTTTGAGAACTACTTGGCGCGCTTTAAGACGATATTCGAGGCCGATCGCATTCTCACCATCTCGCAAACCGTTGCCGATGACCTGTCGCTTAATCTTGGCATAGCGCCGGCCAAAGCCTTCAATATTGATGGTGCGCCAATCGTACGGAATAATATTAAGGCAAAGAAACCAAAGCGCCAGCTTCCCAAGCGCTTCGTTCTGATGCCTTCCGGTAGCGAGTTACGCAAAAATAATGTCCGTGCTGTCCAGGGCTTCGAGTTATACAGGCGGCGCGCCAACGTTGATGATGTATATCTGATCCTAACGTCCCACTTTGACGACCGAACCGCCCGTTCTCTAAACAATCTGTCAAAGCACATACTCTTTACCGGGAACGTGGAAGAGAGCGAATTACAGTGGTTATACCAGAATTCCGAGGCAGTACTGTTTGTTTCGGAGTATGAAGGCCTGGGCCTGCCAATTCTGGAAGCCGCTGAAGCCGACAAGCCAATAGTATGTTCTAACATTGCCGTCTTCAACGAAATGTCTGATAAAGCCTTTTACTATGCCGACCCATTTGATGTAGAAAGTATCTGCCACGCTATGATGCAGGCACTTAGCAAAACTGAATTTAAGAGCAAGCTCAAAGAATACCCGGACATATTGCGGCGTTACACCTGGGGGCACACCGCGGAAAAGGCTCTAAAAGCCATAGAAGGCGCCGTGCTTAAAGCGCCGACTACAAAGCCAAAGCTCGCGGTTCTATCGCCCTCGCCGGCGTCGTATTCGGCCGTGGGCAGGCTAGTAATGCAGCTCCATCCGGCAATGTCCGAACACTTTGATATAGATTATTATCTGGAAGCCGGTCACGAAACCGAGGGCTTCACGCGGCCCAACTATCTGCCATATGTAGCAAAGGTATTGCCCGCAAGCATCTTTAACGACGTCGCCTACAGGCAGTATGACGCGGTTATTTACCATATAGGTAATAGCGAGTTTCACCTTGAAACGATCAAAAATGCGCTGCACTTGCCGGGATACGCCATATTCCACGACACGCACTTGGCTAGCATCTTTGAAAACGACCTGCAGTACTACGGCTACATTACGGAAGACCGCTACACGGCGGAACTGAAGCTCAATAAGCTTGGCAATATTCAAGACAGCAGTTTTCTAACAGCCATAGCTAATCGGCAACGTGGCGTGATTGTGCACTCGCAGTATGCGCATGACGCCGTGCGTAAGATAACCACGGCGGACATGCCGGTGACCAAACTACAGCTTCCGGTCGCGGTACCGGAACAGCTTGTGAAAAAACTGTACATCGAATCGAAACATGTAACCCTTGGTTTTGCCGGTATTATTCACCCTGCGAAAGGGCTGGACATTATCCAGTCGGTAATTGACGCTGACTCCCTGCAAGGTTGCCAAATACATATATTCGGCATGTCATTAATTCCCGATGAAATTCTTCATAGGCTAGAAACCTACCCAAACGTATCAGTTGACACAAATGTAACCGACTTTCAGTTTCAAAACATGCTGAGCAAGGTAGATATTCTAGTTAACTTCCGCAAGAAATATCGGGGTGAGACTTCGGCCGTGACGCTTGAGGCAATGCGCTATGGCGCCGTCCCAGTGGTGCGTGACGTGGGCTGGTATGCCGAACTGCCGGACGATACGGTACTTAAAGTCAGTAGCAAGACCAAACTAATCAATGAGCTAGAGCGATTGGTAATGGATGTCAAACGCCGCAATACCCTGGGTGAAACAGGGCGTGCCTACGTGAAAAGCCATCACGACTACTTGGGCTATGCCGCCGGCCTTAACGAAGCGATTAAATCAAGCGACCAGACGAACTCCGACCTGAGCAGTGCGATCAAGGGCGGTGCTTCAAAAGGTAAATTGCTCCGTATCCTAAAAGCGATTAAGTAGTGACCGTTACTTTTAGCCAGGCCCAGGCGCCGATATCCCAATTGGGCGCGCCTTCTAATACCGGCTGAAAAGCTTCTTGCGTGGTTCCGAGGACCGCATTGGACGCGGCCGTAAAGGTAAAATCAAACTCCACTATTTGCCCCGGTTGGGCCACATGCTGGTTAGATGCCAATGTTGTGCCATCGGGCTCATAAACGTGCGAAAAGGTATTGTTAGGCCGGTTAGCCAAATACCAGCTATTAGAGGCGAAGGTGCTATTGCGATTAACCGGACTGCTCGTGGCTAAGTGCACCGGAGGGGTATGAGCGGCGCTCGCCGTGGTGTCGTCGTACCAGGGCACGTTGCCGACATTTTTATATCGGAAGTAGGCGGCCGCGGAACTTCCGCGTGGAATACTTGGATATGAGCTTTGGCCGGCCCAGTTGGCCGCATAATGCTGTGCGTTTACCGTGACACGAAGCCAGGCTTCGCCGTTCATATTCCAGTTTGGCGCGCCGTCGAGGAGTGGCCTGAAGTACTCTTGGTAGGATCCGCTACCCCAACCGGCGGGAATCGTAAAGGTAAAATCAAACTCTACGATCTGCCCCGGCTGGGCCACGTGCTGGTTTGCGGCCAGGGTAGTGCCGTTAGATTCGTAGACATGCGAAAAGGTGTTGTTAGGCCGGTTAGCCATGTACCAACTTCCGGAGGCAAAGGCACTACCCCGATTGACAGGATTGCTACCCGCCAAGTGAACCGGTTTTACTCCGGCGCCTGGGGCCGTGGTGTCGTCGTACCAGGGCACGTTGCCGACATTTTTATACTTTAAGTAAGCCGCGCTGGATTGCCCGGCGGTAATGGTAGGGAAGTTACTCTCGCCGACAAAGCTAGCGTTATAGGTAGGAACCTGCACTGTCACGCCGAGCCACGCAACGCCACCCAGGTTCCAGTTTGAGGCGCCCTCCAAGACGGGCTGGAAGAACTCCTGGTAGTAACCCGCGCCCCAGCCGGCAGGAATGGTGAATGTAAAATCAAACTCCACTATTTGCCCGGGCTGGGCCACGTGCTGGTTGGCGGCCAATGTAGTGCCGTTGGCCTCATAAACGTGGGCGAAGTTAAAGGCGGGCCGGTTATTGAGCGGCCATGTGGAGCCGAAGGCGCTACCGCGATTTATCGGGCCGGTGGTGGCCAGATGCAGTGGGTGAGCGCCCGCGCCCGACGCCGTAGTGTCATCGTACCAAGGCACGCTACTCACATTTTTATACTTTAAGTAAGCCGCGCTGGATTGCCCGGCGAAGACAGTCGGAAAGTTGCTTTCGCCGGCGAATTGGGCCTCGGCCGAGGTTGTGCTACCGAAGTTAAATGTTTGCTCAAAGATGGTTACAAAGTGCTGATTGCCCGAGAAGTGGGGGGTGTACCAATATAAGGCGGCCGTTCCGCCGGTATCCATATGCACGGTGCTACCGTCAATGCTTGTATAACCGTCATAGTGGGTTACGGCCTGGCCACAGCCTCGACTTAGGTTTCCTTCGGTCATTGGGCCGCCGTAACAGGTGGGCGGGTCATCAGAATTGTCCCAATGGTCTCCGCTCTGCGGGAAATTATTAGCCTGAACGTTCCAGCCAGTGTTGCCCAAAGATCGTTGCTGACCGAACTTAAATAACCATGTGGCATGAATGACTTGCTTGCTGAAGCCGCTCATAGTAGCCGGGTTCGTCGGGCAACTACCGCTGTCCGGACAACCATAGCCCATTGCCGTATTAATATAGTCACAATGGTAAGATGCCGTGCCGGTGACAACCGATGACTCTTTTTGCAACGTAGCCAGGATTACCTGGGGGTTAAGGTGGTAGGCCTGCGCGGCATCGTAGATAACTTGGCCGCCGGATACATTGCCGCCGTAAGTGTAGCCTGATGACGGCGAATAACCGGTGGGGTCGGGCGAAGAGAAGCCGTTGTTAGTGCTAATACAGCTGCTAGGGAAACTGTTGAGGAAGGAGTTGATATCATTGATACTCATCGAATTGACGTTATCGAAAACCGAATCGTCAATGACCCGATTCGGGTTAAAATCGGCGTGAATCGTAGGAATCGCCAGGCTCATAAACGCCAGAACTAAAACGGAAACTAAGCTAAGAAAAGTCTTTAAGCTTTTCATTTGATTAACAGCCTTATGGTATCGTCGGCAGACCTGGTTTGGCCATGTAGCTCGGCAACAGCCGTAATTTTCCACTCACCAGACGTTAATATGGTGCTATCCCAGCTCCAGAAGGTGGAACCATCGCTACCAACGGTCTGCACCGGCAATTTCGTTACCGTTCCATCGGCAGTATTGGTGAACTGTATATAACAGGTCGCGCCGGGCGTAGTATCACAAGTGGACTGCTCATTGGTATCGCTACCATTTTCTCCCGGCCTATGGTTGCTGACGAAGTTGCCGTATGGTTGTGCCGGCGGCTCGCCGGTTGAAGCACCGGTACTCGAGGTGCCACCGGCGGAGGAGGCCACTTTTGTATCCTGGGCCTGTCCAGACGAGCTAGTTCCCGAAGCGGTTTTCTTGTTCGATGCTGATGAACTCTTGGTGGCGGTAGTTGGAATAGTGGCCGGCACCTTTTTGTGATGGAAAATATGAGTCGTGTTAGTAAGCTCCAGCACCAGTAGCACTACAACCGCGAGCAACAATAGCCCTCCAACCCAAAAGACGGGGCGTCTCATGCGACTATTTTTCTTATTTAGCATATGTTTATTTTAGCAGGCACTAGACCTATTCTACCCTTATCATAAGCGTTTTGCAAGGCGTTAAAAGGGCTAGAGGATGCTAGTTGACAATAAGTTTCTGGCGGATGTCGTAATGATATATCCACATCTGGATCGGCTGTGTGCCCATCGGGTTGGCCACGTACTT
This sequence comes from uncultured Candidatus Saccharibacteria bacterium, assembly GCA_964426315.1. Taxonomy (GTDB): domain Bacteria; phylum Patescibacteriota; class Saccharimonadia; order Saccharimonadales; family UBA4665; genus UBA5150. The sequence continues at coordinate 10,345 of CAYRPQ010000006.1, read as the reverse complement.
TATGGCGGCCGGTTGGCCATAAATACCCTGAAGACTTTGTAGCTGGCAGCTTTGCCAATAAAGGGCGTCAACACCTGTGGTATCAATCACTAGCGCCGTATTTGTAACACCGGTGGCTGGCTTGCGCCAAGACAATCTGGTATTAATCTGGAACGGTTGGTTGCAGTCTATGATTGAAACGTACTGAATCGTGTTGTGCGACCAGAAACGCACGGTTGCGCCGAGGGTGTCGCCGCTAACGATGGCCTGCACGTTGTCCTGCTTGGCTTCACGGACAACATTATTGATGACGGTACGCGTATTATGCGCGGTTTGATCAGAGCCAACCCAATTGTTGCGAACTACCGGTATGGCAAACACCGCGGCCACCATAAAAATTACTACCACTGCCACGCGTAGGTCGGATCGCTTTGCGTAAAAATGCTTGAGTAAAACGGCGACGCCTACCACGACGAGCAGTGGCATAAGGCTGATGTAACGTATTTGGGAACTATCCACAAAGGTCCCGCTGGCAGTTTCGGTAACTACCAAGTTTGAAAAAATGTAAGTTGCGAACGTCGCAAAAAAGCTGGTTGCCAAGGCGGCCCACAGAAAACTGTCGTCACCGACCATCGTTTTCCCCCTATAAAACCTTTTTGTAGCATGAATCAGGGCGAATACTAAACCGCCAATCCCTACGATCAGGGCCAAAAGATTGAGCATATAGAGCAATAAACCTGGCGAAAGCGCTTGCGAGGTTATGGACCCGCCCGACAAATTAAGCAGTTGCGACGTGGCATGCCCCAGTGAGGGCGCGAAACTGTGAATAGGCACTATATGAAAACCCATATTGTAGTAGCCGGTTACGACACCGCTTAAAAACACTAATTTACGAATTATCAGGCCGCCCAGACTCACCAGAACTACCAGTCCGACCGCTCTCAGCCACTGCTTACTATGGTTGCCGGTCTGTAACCAGTACAGCCCTAGGATGGCGAGCAAAGGCACGCTAAATGAGGTTAGTATTAAGTTATCGCCCGCCACCGACAAGGCGAACAACAGGCTGATAATCCCGCCCAATATAACCTCTTTGCGCGTGAAGCGTGCCTTTTTGAGCAACACGCTTATAATCAAGATAAACGAAAGTCCTATAGGGTACTCAATATTGCGTATGCTAGTTTCCACGAAGTTGTTACTTAGGCTAACCGAAGCAATCACGACACCGAACAGCAGACTACAGATAACGGGCGCATAGCGACGCCCGAAGATAACGACCAATAGTATGGCCCACCAGGCAATCGACACGATGGCCAGGCCTATATCAACGATAGTTAACGTCGTGTAGTTATAGGGGAGGACTGACTGTAACCAGAACAGCGGAAACTTAAGAATATTAGCGTGCTGCGCCGGGACGATAATATCGTGCAAATGATAGTGGCTGAATAGGTAGGGGTAGAGGATAGCGTCCTGAATATTTGAGTAAAACAGATTTGCATGCCAGCTACTGTAGACGACGGCGACTAATAACAAGAACGCCGGCATAACATAGTACAAGTAGGTCGGTAGCTTATTCCAGCTGACCGACAGATCGCGTACAGGGCTCTTCATTGGGCAAAGTATAGCATAAGGCCCCCTGTGCCATGCTATATTAATAGGCAATGAAGGCCCCAAAGACATCAGTTAGTCGCATGCAGAAGCTGGTAACGCGCCTGGACCTTCACGATAAGCAGACCCAGAAGTACATAATTTACATGGTCTTTGGGGTGTTGTGCGTACTGGCCGTCTTGGTTCGAGCCAGTCTTATTAAGTTCCAAAACGTCGACTACTCGATTTTTAGTTCTTGGTATGATTTCGCCAAATTGCACGGCATACACTCTCTAAAGTATGGCTATAGCGACGGCTTCTCTAACTACAACCCCCCATACGCATACTTCCTTTATATAGCCACTCTATTGCCCCTGTCTAAAATAGTCGCCATAAAGGGGATCCTGGCGTTTTTTGATGTGATTATGGCTGTTTCCATCTACTGCCTGGTCAAACTGTTCCGGCCAGGGGGTTACGTGGCGCTGGCCACCGCCATAGGCTCAATGTTCGTCCCCACAGTACTAATAACGGGCGTAATGTGGGGCCAGTTCGACCAGCTATACACGGCCTTCATACTGTTCAGCCTATACTTCGGGTTACGCCAGAAAAGCCAGTGGGCCTGGGCTATGTTCGGCATAGCCATTGCCGTCAAGTTTCAGGCAATTTTCTTCCTGCCCGTTCTAGCCATCCTGAGCTTTAAGCGCATCCGCTGGTTTGACAGCTGGTGGGCAGTCTTGTCATTTCTAATTCTAACCCTGCCGCCGGCCCTGCTTGGCAGACCGGTCTCTTCTCTACTGACAATCTACCCCGACCAGGCCAAGCTGTTTGGCGGTCGTTTAACCCTGAATGCCCCCAATGTATATCAATGGGTTCCAAACAGCACCTACCCTTATCTAAACAAGGCCGGAATAATTTTAGCCATGGCGGCGGTGCTTTTCTTGCTCATTCACGCTATAACCAATCGCAAATACAAGCCAAAACAGCTATTACTCGCCACGACCTTCCTCCTTTTTCTAGTACCGTTCCTGCTACCCGCCATGCACGAGCGCTACTTCTTCCCAGCCGGCATAGCCAGTTTTGTGCTGGCTTGCGTTGATCCGGCCTATGTCTGGATAGCCGTAATAGCCCAGGCTATAACAATATTCTCGTACAGTCCGTTCCTGTTCGGCACCACGCCAATACCATTTACTATATTGTCACTAGGTATGCTTGTAATCGTTTACGCTCTGGGTGCCTATTACTATCGCAGTACCGACTAGTCTTTGCTCCCATGTCGAATAGACTCGATGATGTATAGGGGACGATTCTGGACTTCCGTATATATGCGACCGATATAACTACCCAGCACGCCGAGCATAATGAGTTGCATGCCGCCAACCAGTAGAATAGCGATCACAATAAATGTCCAGCCCGGCACAACCGTGCTCGGGTCAAAAATCTTAACCAACAAGGCGTAAATAATGCCCAGAAAGCTGAGCGCCGAGATCGAATAACCGATGCGGCTAATGAGCTTAAGAGGGAAGACCGAGAAACTGAGCAAACCGTCACCGGCGAACTTCAGCATTTTCTTCAAGGGATAACTGGTTGAACCGGCATTACGTTCGGCGCGGTCAAATAATACGGCTGATTGCCTAAAACCGACATAGCTGACCAGGCCTCGTAAAAAACGGTTGTGCTCACGGAATTGGTTAAGCGCGTCGACCACCTTCCGGTCGATTAAGCGAAAATCGCCTGTGTCGCGGGGGATATGTATCTCAGCCAGCTTCTGCAACAGCCAGTAATAACCACGAGCCGTAACTGTTTTAAAAGCACTGTCTTGACGGGTGCGGCGCTGAGCGTACACCACATCGTAGCCCGCTTCCCACTTATCAATCAGTTTTAAGCTTACGAGTGGCGGATCTTGCAAGTCGGTGTCCATAATAATTACCGCATCGCCTTTGGCATGGTCTAGACCCGCTGTAACAGCAAGCTGGTGACCAAAATTACGTGCTAAATTTATAATAACTACCTGCTTGTCTTTGGCTTGAACTTCGTGCAGTTTTGCCAATGAATCATCCGAACTGCCGTCGTTAATATATATAATCTCGAAGTCGTAGACATCAGATTTGCTGGCTATAGCATCGCTAAGCTCGTGGTGAAGCAGTTCTATATTACCGGACTCGTTATGTACTGGTAATACATAGCTAATACGTTTCTTCATGGGTCAGTCCTTACCTTTCGCGGTAAACCTTAGTTTAGCTACCAAAGCCAGATTTTTAAAGATAATCCCCCTGGGTATTTTTGAGCTACCGTGCCGGCGGTCCATAAATACGATTGGCACTTGCACGACACCACGGCTATGTTTTAGGGCCTTATACTTAAGCTCGATCAGAAAACCGTAGCCGACAGCCTGAATGCGATCCAGGTTAATATCTTTCAGCAACTTGGCCGAATATAGATTGAAACCACCCGTGTAATCGGTAATTTTCGAGTCGAGTAGCAGTCGCGTGTAAGTATTGCCGCCGTGGCTAAGCAACTTACGGTGCCACTGCCAATCGGGCGTACTGCCGCCTTTTACGTAGCGGGAACCGACCACGAAGTCGGCATTACCGGTCGCCCTTAAAAACTCCGGCAAGTATTTGGGATCGTGTGATAAATCGGCGTCCATCTGCAGAATGTAATCAAAATCCTGCTTCAGAATTTTATGAAAGGCAAAGACATAGGCCTTGCCGAGGCCTTCTTTCTTCTGCCTGCGTATCAATTGAACCCTGAAACCTTTAGTTTGTAATTGTTTGCCAAGTCGCTCCGCGACATCAGCCGTGCCGTCGGGGGAGGCGTCGTCAATTACGAACACTACGCATTCTAAATCAGGATAAGCCAGGAGATTTTTCTGAATCGCGGGTAGTAATTTTTTAATATTGGTTGCTTCATTATATGTAGGGACAGCAATAGCCAATTTCATGTGAGCCTCTCAGGAAAATACATTATACTAAGTATACATGTTGAAAAAGTTATGGGGCGTTAAAGTAACACGCTTTGCGGCCGTTGGCGTCTTTAATACCCTATTTGATATAAGCATCTTGAACACGCTCGTTTTTGTGGGCAAAGTTCCGCCATTGGCGGCAAACCTGGTATCGGCGAGCATTAGTATGAGCGCGTCATACTTTTTGAACCACCACATTGTTTTTAAGAGCAAAGAAAGCCACAGCTTTATACGTTTTGCGCGTTTTTTCGCGGTTACGGGCATTGGTATACTCGGCCTTCAAACACTTGTAATCTTTTTGGTTACGCACTTTTTGGGTCCGCACGATGCCAGCATTACGCACCTATTGCGCAACCTCGGCTTCAAACACATAACCGGCCGGGCCGTCGACCTTAATATAGCCAAACTACTGGCCGTAGCAATTGGCATGATCTGGAACTTTTTAATTTACCACTTCGTAATTTTTAAAAAGCAAAATGAAGAACCGGACATAGACGTACTGCTATGAGTAAATCCTCGAAGAGTGCCAGGCAAAGTCGACTAAAGACCAAGTTGTTTGGTATTCCGGCCCTATTTGCGTGCTTTTTGATTCTACTGGGCGTTCGTATTAGAAATGGAAATCGGATGGGAAACTTGCCGGCACCGTGCCACATTAACCTCAGAAGAGCGCGCGATTGAAAAATATGCCCAGCTGATTGATCTACATGAAGCCAGAAGCTATCAGGCGCGGCTTAGCGGCCGCTTGACAGCTTCTGGCGGATATCATAGTGATAAATCCATATCTCAACTGAATTTGGTACGGAAGCATATTGTTTAGGGATTTCTACCTTGGCTGGAGTGCCAAAAATCGCTTGCAACTGCGTATCGCTACAACTACCTAGATAAGGCCTGTCAAAGCCAACCCTATCAATGACGAGAGCGGTATTAATGGGGATGGGGCTGGGTTGGCGCCATGACAGGCGAGAACCCCGGAATATATACTGTTTGCAACCGATCAAAGATGCGAACTTTATTTTATCGTGTGACCAGAAGCGAATCGGAGCGCCGAGCGAATCACCGCTGATAATCTGGTAAACGTGATTAGCCTCAACGATTGAAATTATACTTTGTATCTTACTTTGGGTGTCCGAGGCGAAGTTATCCCAGTAAAGGCGTGAATTTTTGATTGACGAAACCGACATTAAAATAGTTAGCGATAGCAGACTCGCTACTATAAAGGTCAATGGCCGACGAACTGTATGGTAGCGCGTCAGGATAAAAAGAGCACCGACTATTAGTAAAAACGGTAGCAAGGTTATGTAGCGGATATTTGCGGCATCAACAAACGTGCCATTAGACAGCTTTGTGAGCGCTAAACCTGAAAAAACGTAGGCTAGTAAAGTAGTGAAAAAGCTGGTGGCAGTGACTGCTAGTACAAATCGATTGGTCTCCAAGCGAGTATTAATAGTTGTTCGTGGGTGACTACGGAAAGACCATAATATGATTGAAACAATGCCCACTATGGCAAGTATTAGTAAGACAAAATTGGCAAAGTAAAGTGAGTTGCCAATACCAAGAGGTTGATTAAAGATATTAGCGCCGAAAAGGTCAAGGATTTGCGATGAAGCATGCGCTAATGATGGCCCAAAGCTATCGACAGGTATAATCCTAGCCTGCAAAGAGGGATCAATGTAGTAGTAGGCAATGCCCACCAATGACACAAACCTACGTATCACAAAGCCAAGTAATGTCACGCCGACAATTATGCTGAGGATGGCCGCCGAGTGTCGTGAAAATCTCTCGGGTGCACGCAACCAATCAACCCCAATTACTACTAGAAGAGGCGCAATAAAGCCGTAGAGCATAAAGTTATCACCAGCTAATGATAAGGTAAATAACGCGGCTACGATGATCGAAAACAGCAATTGTAGATGTCCCAGAGACCGTTTCCCCAAAAGCCTACTAACTACTATGACAAAACCCAGGCCAATCGGGTACTCGATATTGCGAATCGTTGTTTCGATTAGGTTCAGGCTAAGTGAAGTTGAGCCCAATAGAACGGCTGCCATAAGAATGAAGATGAGCGGCAAATGCCGTTTACCAAAGATATACGCCAACAAAAAGCACCAGCCGAAAACCAGCGAGAACAGGAGGACGAAGTTTACTAAGCTAAAGGTAGTAAAAGTGTACGGAAAGATGGATTGTAACCAGAAAAGTGGAAATTTTAAGATGTTAGCATGCTGCCCGGGGAGCAGTATATCGTGAAGATGCGGACTTTTAAACAAATAGGGATAAACAGTCGCGTCCTGGACGTTTGAGTAAACCAGATTGGCGTGCCACCCTGCATAAAACGTAACTAGCGTTAGAAAAGCCAAGGACAGATACGTCAAAGTTTGGAGGCGAGAAGGTTTGCGAAACGTCCCAATATTCATTTGGTGGGATTATAACACGCCTGCATATCCGTTGTATGCGGCTATAAAAGCGTATAAAGGCATGCTATATATGGACTGCACGACAATAGCAAATGGGCCTGGGTATGGTATGGAATTTCGCGTTGTATCATTGGGTGGTTTTCCGCCACCCAACGGATGAACCTGACATAGACGAAGAGGGCGTAGTCCCTTACTAGGTCAATTATGCAATTCGGACTGCATAGCATGATTAACAGCGCTTAGCGGTTCTATCAGGAGCCACTTGTCTGAGCTTTTGCACGCTTCATCTGTAATTTGGTATCATAGAGGTGCATGATTATTGTGATTATTGCGGGCGGTTCAGGGACGCGCCTTTGGCCGCTCTCGACTCCCGATTACCCAAAACACCTGCTGAAAATTAATGGCGACGACCGGTCGCTGTTACAGCATACTTTTGACCGCGCCAAAAAACTAACCGACAAAGTCTATGTTGTCTCTGACAGCAGTCATATCGAACATGTTAGGGAACAGTTGCCCGAACTGCCCGAGGAAGCTTTCATCGTCGAGCCGGCCCGCCGTGGCACGGCCAACTGTATCGTGGCCGCCCTCGCTTATATAGGCAAGCAACACGACAGCACCGAACCGGTGGCCTTCATGCACGCCGACCACTACATTCGCGACACCCAGGGCTTCACGCAGAGCTTTAATGTTGCCACTGAAGTTTCTAAGGCAAATGGTCGCATTGTGCTTGTGGGGATTGAGCCGGACCGCCCGGAAACGGGTTTCGGTTATATCCAAAAGGACGAGCTGTTCGACGAAAACAGCATCGTTTACGGTGTAAAAACCTTTAAAGAAAAACCTGAATTTGAGATAGCCAAAGAATACCTGGCAAGCGGTAATTATTTATGGAATGGCGGCTATTTTGTAGGCTCGGTCGACACCTTTAAGCAGAAAATGAAAGCTTACGCGCCCGACCTGGCCGCAACCTACGATAAACTGGTCGGCGCCTCCGACGCAGATTACGAAGACGTTTACCTGTCTCTAGAGCCCGACGCTATCGACTACGCCCTAATCGAAAAAGTCGAAGACCTGCTGGTAGTGCCGGCCTCGTTCGACTGGATGGACCTCGGTTCTTATAGCGACCTGCACAAGGCAGTCGGCGGCGATAAACAGGGCAACCACGTTTCAGGCAACGTCGAGCTGGAGTCGGTTGGTAACTCGTACATACAAAACCTGGAAGACAAGCCGGTAGCAGTGATCGGGCTGGACAATGTGGCGGTTGTTAACACGCCCCACGGCCTGGTTATTACGCGCAAAGACCTGGCGCAGAAGGTCGGCGACGTCAGCAAGCGGATAGGCGGTAAGAAGTGAAAAAACTGATTGCCTTTGACCTGGATGGCACGCTGGCCGACAGCAAATCGCCGGCTGATGATCGCATGCTGTCGGTATTCGCCGAGCTGTTGGATAAATTCCAGGTCTGCGTGATATCTGGGGGTAAGTTCGAACAGTTCCAAAAGCAACTACTTGGCAGACTTAAAGCTACCCCGGCCCAGCTAGAGCGCCTGCACATCATGCCCACCAGCGGCACCACCTACTATAAATACGATCAGGTTAAGCAAGATTGGCAACAAGTGTATGCCGAAAATTTCACCGAAGCCGAAAAAAACAAAATCATTAATGCTTTAAATAAAGGTTTCGATGCGCTGGGCTACCGCGCCGAAAAAACTTATGGTGAAACAATCGAAGACCGCGGCAGTCAGGTAACCTTTTCGGTGCTGGGCCAGGACATCGTCGACGAACTGGGTAAAGAAGGCCACCGGCTTAAAGAAGAATGGGACCCTGACAACAAAAAGAAGCTGGAACTGCTTGACTACATCTGTCCTCTAATTCCAGAATTTGAAGTCCGAGCCGGCGGCATGACCTCTATAGATGTCACCAAAAAGGGCATCGACAAAGCCTACGGCATAAAGAAATTGATAGAGTTACTGGGTATTCCCAAACACGACATTCTGTTTATAGGTGACCGTCTGCAAGAAGGTGGCAATGACTACCCCGTTAAAGCTTTTGGTGTTGATAGCATTGAAATCTCCCACTGGCGGGAAACCGCCTCAGCAATTGAAGCTATCTGCCACGTTGTATGAAACTTGTAGTTACCGGCGGCGCAGGGTATATCGGCAGTACTGTCGCAGCCTTATTGGTTGAAGCAAACCATGAGGTCATAGTGCTGGACAACCTTTCAACCGGCCACAGGGATGCGGTGCCGAAAGACGCGCGCTTCGTGGAGGGTGGCGTAGCTGACTTTGGCAAGCTTTTCAAAGCTGAGGATAATATTGATGGCGTGCTACATTTCGCGGCTTTCATCGCGGCGGGCGAATCTATGACCAAACCGGAAAAGTATTGGCTGAACAACACCGTTGGGTCGCTTAAGTTACTTGCCGCCATGAGAGAGCTGGGCATTAAGAAGCTTATTTTTTCATCTACCGCCGCCGTCTATGGCGAACCGGAGACAGTACCGATTGAAGAGAATGCCGCCAAAGATCCGACCAACACTTACGGCATGACAAAGCTGGCTATAGACATGGCCATTGCCAGCGAGTGCAACGCGCACGGATTAGCAGCCACTAGTCTGCGCTACTTTAACGTCGCTGGCGCTCATGAACAATACGGCGAGAGGCACCAGCCCGAAACACATATCATCCCGTTGGCCTTGAAGGCCGCTGTGGAAGACAGCAAGTTCACTATCTTCGGTGACGATTACGACACGCCCGACGGCACCTGCGTTCGTGACTATATACACGTGAGTGACCTGGCGCAGGCCCACCTATTGGCTCTAGATGCCCTAAATGACGGCGGCCACACGATTTACAATCTAGGTAATGGCCAAGGCTTTTCCAACCGCGCGGTGATCCGGGCAGTCGAAGAAATTACCGGCAAAGAACTGAAAGTTAAGATTGGCGGCCGCCGGGCAGGTGATCCAGCCGCGCTAGTGGCCTCCAGCACCTTGGCCGAAAAAGAACTTGGCTGGAAGCCCGCCAAACCCGATTTGACGACCATTGTAGGTGACGCCTGGCAGTTTTACCGAGCTACTCGACAGTAACTGATTTGGCCAGGTTGCGTGGGTGGTCAACGTCGTGACCGCGTGCCATTGCTATGTAATAGGCGAATAGCTGGGTGGCGACGGTTTGCAGGAGCGGTTGCATTTCTTCGACCGTATTCGGTATGTAGATAATGTCGTCAGCCAAATCCTTGATTTCCTGATTGCCCTCGGTGGCGATGGCGATTACCGGGCCTTTGCGGGCGCGGATTTCTTGGATGTTAGAGTAGGTTTTTTCGAGCAGTGGCGAGTCGGTGGCCAGGGCGAAGGTCGGGAAGTTTTCGTCGATCATGGCCAGCGGGCCGTGCTTCATTTCGCCGGCGGCGTAGCCCTCGG
>CAYRPQ010000005.1:0-27672 GCA_964426315.1 uncultured Candidatus Saccharibacteria bacterium | reverse complement strand
TACACGTACTTAAGGGGGAAACTATGTCCGGTCTTTTAAGCAACTTGCTAGGGTCGGGTGGGAAAATATCAAAACTTATCACAAACAGCAAGGGCTCGATCAGCGCCTTAGTGGCTTTATTAATAGCAATAGGGGTAATTTCCGGCGCCAGCCTGATTGCCGTAGGTACTACCTACCGCGATGCTTCGCGCCTCAATGCAGGCACCCTGCATGACGAACGCCTTAGCTCGAACGTCGCCAAGTACGACGACCTGGCTCCGCATTTCCTGAACAAGGTAAAAGCCGCCAGTTTTGAGGGCAACCTCAAGGGCGATCTTAAAGGTAACGTAACTGGCAATGTGACCGGCGACGTAGTCGGCCACGTAACCGGTGATGTCACCGGCAACGCCGACACCGCCAGCTCTTTGCTATTCACGCCTACCGGCTGTGCCCCCGGCCAGTTCGCCAACAGCATCGATTCCCAGGCTAATCTGGGCTGTTCCTTCGTAGGTGCCAGCTTCACTAACCTGAACGCCTCCAATATCACCAGCGGCACCCTAAACGATGCTCGCTTAAGTTCAAATGTTTCCCTAAAGAACGGCAATAACGTCTTCACCGGCGTCAACACTTTCACCAACACCAGCAACAGTTTCACCGGCAACTTCGTAGGCAATGCCAGCACGGCTTCAGCTTTCGACCATAACCCGGCCGATTGTTCTGCCGGCGCTTTCGCTAATGCCATTGCCGCCAACGGCAACCTGAGCTGTTCTACAGACGGTTCCAGCCTGCAAAATCTGAACGCTTCGAACATTACCAGTGGCACCTTGGACGACGCCCGCCTGAGTTCGAACGTTCCATTGCTCGACGCCAACCAGACCTTTACCGGTAGCAACGATTTCACCCAGAACGTAACCGCCCCCATCTTCGTAGGTGACCTACAAGGCAACGCTGATACGGCAACCGCCTTGGCGGCTGACCCAACCGACTGTGCCGCCGGCGCCTTCGCCAATGCTATTGATGCAAGCGGAAATCTATCATGCTCAACCGACGGTTCGAGCCTGACAGGTGTAGACGCGGCCACCCTACAGGGTAACAACGCTGCCTTCTTCCAAGATGCTTCTAACCTAAACGCTGGCACCTTAAGTGATGCCCGCTTAAGTTCGAATGTTGCTAAGTACGACGACGCTTCACCCACCTTTACTAACGGTGTCACAGCTCCAAGCTTTACGGGTAGCCTTATCGGCAACGCCGATACCGCTACGGCCCTAGCTTCCGATCCTTCGGATTGCGCCGCCGGCGCCTTCGCCAATGCTATTGATGCAAGCGGAAATCTATCATGCTCCACCGATGGCTCGAGCCTAACCGGAGTTGACGCCGCGACCCTTCAGGGCAACGACGCAGCTTTCTTCCAGAACGCCGACAATATTAACGCCGGAACTCTGAGCGACGCTCGCTTGAGCTCTAATGTAGCGAAGTACGACGACGCTTCACCCACCTTTACTAACGGTGTCACAGCTCCAAGCTTTACGGGTAGCCTTATCGGCAACGCCGATACTGCCAGTGCCCTGGCCGCCGATCCTGCCGACTGTGCCGCTGGCTCATTCGCCAATGCTATAGCCGCCAATGGTGACCTTAGCTGTTCTGCTGACGGTTCAAGTTTGACTGGCGTCGATGCCGTAACCTTACAGGGCAATAACGCCGCTTTCTTCCAGGACGCTTCTAACTTGAACGCCGGCACGCTGAGTGATGCTCGTTTGAGTAGCAACGTGGCTAAATACGACGACGCAACACCGACATTCACCAACAACCTTACCGCACCGGTGTTCGTCGGCGACTTGCAAGGGAATGCCGACACGGCTACAGCCCTGGCGGCTGACCCAACCGACTGTGCCGCTGGCTCATTTGCTAACGCTATCGACGACCAGGCTAACCTTAGCTGTTCCGCTGATGGCTCAAACCTAACTGGGGTTGACGCTGCTACCTTGCAAGGTGACAACGCCGCCTTCTTCCAAGATGCTTCGAACATCAATGCCGGCACGCTGGGTGACAGCTTCCTGAGCACCAACATAGCCAAGTACAACGATTCAACGCCAACATTCACCAATAATGTTACCGCTCCTGTATTTGTCGGTGGCCTCCAGGGCAATGCAGATACTGCTACGGCCCTAGCCGCCGATCCAACCGACTGTGCTGCAGGATCATTCGCTAACGCAATAGTGGCTACCGGCGACCTGACCTGCACTAATGACGGCTCTGGTCTGACAAGTGTAGATGCAGCTACCCTGCAGGGTAATGCCGCTAGCTTCTTCCAGGACGCTTCTAACCTGAATGCGGGAACTTTGAACGACGCTCGCCTCAGTAGCAACGTTGCCAAATATGCCGATGCCACACCGAACTTTACTAACGCTGTCACGGCCCCGAGCTTCACCGGTGACCTAAGTGGTAATGCCGGTACGGCTAGCGCTCTGGCCGCCGATCCTGCTGATTGCGCCGCCGGTTCATTCGCTAACGCGATCGCCGCCAATGGTGACCTTAGTTGTTCAGCCGATGGCTCAAGTCTGACGGGTGTTGACGCGGCTACCCTGCAGGGTAATGCCGCTAGCTTCTTCCAGGACGCTTCTAACCTGAATGCCGGCACCCTGAGCGACGCCCGCCTGAGCTCGAATGTAGCACTCCTGAACGGCAACAATACGTTCACAGGTACCCTGACGGTTAGCGGCAGTGCCGTCGACTTCTCGGGCGCCACCAGCTTCACGGTACCTACTACCGGTGGTGCGGATGGCGGTGCTTGTACCGTTGCTGGAGCAATCGCCTACAACGGAGCTGACTTCCTGGGCTGTAACGGTGCTACCTGGATGAAACTTAACAACTAAACATAAAGCTTAAAACATAAACCGTCGGCCAAAATAGCCGGCGGTTTTTATTTGGGTTGGAGTTTGCGCCAGCCGCCGGCGCGGTTGTTGGCGATGACGGCTTTAAAGAGGTTACGGAGAGCAGTCTCGTTAATGGTTTCGCCTTGGCGGACCTGGATGGCGCGGGCTGTGGCGTTGCCTTGGCCTTGGTTGATTATATTTTCGGGGTCAGGGGCTATAGGGTCGTAAATAAAGACGTTAACGTGATCTTTGGCGGCTAAAAGCGCGCAGATGTTGCCATTCAGCGTGAAGTAGGGCCGGTTGGTACGTTTGATGGTCTCTATCACTTCCGGGTCGGCGCTGTGCACTAATTCCCGCACCTGGCGGCAGATGTCTTTCTGCCAGCCCGGTAGGCCGTTGAGGTACTCATCGATGCGTGGGTCGGCTCTATAGCTCATTAAACAATCATACCAAGAAACTTAACTGCTATACTTTAACTGAAGTAAACGGAGGAGGGATTATGCAGAAAATATCACCATTCCTGTGGTTCGACGACCAGGCCGAAGAGGCGGCGCAGTTCTATACCTCTATATTCAAAGATTCCAGCATAGGGCACATCAGCCGTTACGACGCCGCGGCGGCTAAAGCCGGCGGTCGGCCCGAAGGTTCGGTGCTAACAGTCAGCTTTAAGCTGGAAGGCCAGGATTTTACGGCCCTAAACGGCGGTCCTATTTTTAAATTCAGTGAAGCCATATCCTTCTCGGTGGCATGCAAGGACCAGGCCGAAATCGACCATTATTGGGAAAAGTTATCGGCCGTGCCCGAGGCCGAGCAGTGCGGCTGGCTGAAAGACAAGTATGGCGTTAGCTGGCAGGTTGTGCCCGAGAACATGGACGAGCTGATCAAGACCCCGGCCGCCATGCAGGCCATGCTGAAGATGAAGAAACTCAACATCGATGAACTCAAAAACGCCGCCTAAGCGGTTAATAAAAACCTTTAACGATAAGTATCCGTTTCTAGGCCCTATTATATGGATGCTCTCGGTCCAATATTTCATAATCCAAGTCATTGTGGCCCAGGCCTGGAAAACCACCTACAGCCTGTCCCTAAACACTATTAGCGACCTTGGGAACACGGCCTGCGGGACCGCATCGGGCAGGGCGGTTTGCTCGCCATTGCACGCCCTTATGAACGCTTCGTTCATAACCCTGGGCATTACCATGGCCCTGGGTGCCGGGCTGATATACCAGGAATTCAGGGAAAACAACGGTTCGTTCGTGGGCTTTTGCTTTATGGCGGCGGCTGGCTTGGGAACGCTCATGGTTGGCTTGTTCCCCGAAAACACGGTTGGCTTCCTGCACTCGGCCGGTGCCGCTTTGCCGTTTTTGATCGGTAATGTCGGCATGATCATACTCAGCAGGGCGCTGGATATTCCCAAAGCGCTCCGCTATTACACCTTTCTGTCCGGAGCTATTTCGCTAATCGCGCTGGTGTTCTTCTACGCGCATAGTTATTTGGGGCTCGGCATCGGCGGCCTGGAACGAATAGTTGCTTACCCGCAAACAATTTGGCTAATCGTTTTTGGCATGTATATGTCAAAGAGTCGTATCGCAGAGAGCGGTAATTAGCACTATTTTATTGCTGGCCGAAAGGGTTTTGCCATTCCGGCAAAGCGCGAATTTCCAATACCTGATCCATGGTTAATTCGTCTTTTGAAATACCGTTTGATTCACAATACGCCTTTACGACAGCATCACGAGCTTGAATTAAATCCGTAAACTCCGGCGCGGAACGTATCAGACCGTCGCGTACCTCATCGGTTCGGGTTTCAGGCTCCTCGACACCGAGCATATCTTCTTGTTCATCTAATGCGCGCTTGAGTAAAAGGCCCCCAAAGGCTTGTTCAGGGTTGTTAAGACTAACCAACGCCAAACTCATCAACTCTTCGTCTAGCTCAAGGTCTTTGGCGTTCACACCTCGCCCCAGGACCAGACCCATGCCCTCAAGCAATCTGCCGTGCCGCATCATATCAATAGCGTGTGGTTCGATATCTTCCAATGAAGGCGCCGGTCCAATACCCAACCGCTCATACTGCTCGGCAACGTAGGGATCTTGTGTGGGCCGCGGTCGATTAAAACCACTTAGAGGTGTATGTCCATCGTTCATTAGCCAAAATCTTACAACATTTAGCAAAAAAGATCAAGTCATTGCTGAGCTAGATTAGTTAATGCTGGTGTGCGGGCCTGAAGGGCTGGTGATGGTCGCGGTATTCTTCCCTATGGTCTTCCCTGTAATCGCGGTACGATCTCCAGACAACATATAGCAGTAATAGGAGCCACCACAGCCAGAGCCAATAATTTACGGCGTGGGTGTCTTTGAGGGTTAGGGTAACATGAAGTTCTTGGACGCCATTTTGAAGGATTATGGGCGTGCTGGCAGAGCTTCCCTTATATTGCACCGTCGCCCTGTGGTCGCCAATTGGTACGTTTTTGAAGGTGGTTAGGCCGTCCTGGTTTGTGTAAGCTACCCTCGGCGTGGAGCGCAAGGTGACCTTGGCGCCTTTAAGGGGTTGGCCATCATTGCCTTGCACCTGAATCGTTACCGCGGTGCCGCCGGCCGCGGCCTTGGCCGGCTTTTCGGTTATTACGACGACTGGCGGCGGGGTTTGGGGTTGGACCGAAACTGGCGGCGGGATGATTTTCTTCAGGACGGACGTTGTGGCCGTTGCCGGTAACGGGCTGGCCGGTGGAGTTGATGGCTTCTCGAGCGGCGGTATCGTTGGCGGCGGTGTAGGAGCCGGTGGGGTGATTATCGGTGCCGCCGGTATGAGTACGTCCAAAACCGGACTCGGGTCGGAAAGATTACCGACCTCGTCGCGCAGGTACAGCCTGAAGTAGGCGTGGGCGTTGGTGGGCAGGTCGGTGAAGGCGGTCGAAAGGTCGGCGGTGTCCAGCTCGGTAAAACTGCTAAAGTCGGGGCTGGCCGATTCTTCCAGCCGGTAAGGTATGAGTGAGTTGGGGTGACTGTCGGTACTGACGTTCCAGCCGACCGTGGCGGTACCGACGCCTGCCACACCGACCAGGAATGGCGCGTCTGGTGCCGCTGGCGCGGTCGTGTCATACGTGAAAGCTGTGTCGGGTACGGTGTACCAGGCGCTGTTAGCGCCTTTCGGGTCCTCGGCGCGTAGACGGATATGGTAAGTGCCATCGGGCAGGACCACACTGTTACTGCCGACAATGTATGTACCGCTATTTTCCTGGTAGTTATAGGTGCGGTTACCCTGGTCCCCGAAAGCTGAACGGTAATCAATAACCAGGCTGGAGAAATCGCTATCTGTGGCCAGTTGGATGCGATAACGCAATTGGTCGCCAAAATCCGGATCACTTAAAGTGGCAGAGAGACTGCTACCGTCCAAACCGCCAGTAGCCAGGTAGCGGCCGCCAATAAGTATTGATGACGAAACATCAGCCGGGGTGTTGGGCGCGGTGTTGGATGTGTCTACCGTTAAGGCGGGGGCGTTGACGATTGCCGGGTTGTTGCCGCCCTCATCGGCAGCGCCAACGTCCACGGACTGTGAAATAGTGTCGCCATCGTTAGCGCCACCGGCCACGATAAACTCAAAATTGATCTCACAATCGGTGCCGACAGCCACTTCCAGGCTGGTGAAATGCAAGGATGTAGTGGTGTGGCTTTCCCCCGGACTGGCGCCGCAATTGGTCGTTGTAACACTGCCTACACCGGTACCCGGCGCCGATAAGGCGTAGGCCAGGCCAACACCCGTGGCGGTGCCGTCTCCGCTGTTAGTGATGGCAATTGTCATGTTGACCACCTGGCCCGGGCTGACTATGTTGTCACTGTCGTCACTGTTGATAGTGACGCCCAGGTGCGGCGTGACGTCGACCGTTAGCCTGTCGGCGTCCACGGCGGCGGGGTTGTTGCCACCCTCGGTGGCGGCTGTCACGTCGGCGCTGGCGATCAAATCCAGGGCTTCAGTGCTGGGCGAATCAACGGCGACGTTAAAAGTGACCGTGCAATCGGAATCGGTGGTAACGCGTAGGTTGCTAAGGGTAAGAACTGAGTCTGAATAAGAGCTGGTCGTGCTTGTGCAGTGATGGAAAGTTACGCTGGTGGGCGTACCCATGCCTGTCGGGATAGTGACCAAGGCGTCGGTGGTGCCAATGCCGTCGCCGCTGTTGGAAATATCCAGGGTATATTGGACTACTTGGCCCGGCGTGACTATATTGCTGACGGAATTGTCGCTAAAAGTGACCCCCAGTTGTGGCGTGGCGTCCACGTCCAGCGTGGTAGATGATGGGGTGGCGCCGACGCCGCCCTCGCCGGCGGCGCTTATGGTGGCAGAGCCGCTAATCGGCGTACCGTCATCCATAGGACTCTTGACGGTGGTACTAAAGGTAATTACACAATTCGTGCCAACGGCCACTTGCAGGTTGGTGATATTAAGGCTGGTGGTCGTTGACGAGTCGCTGTAAGCATTACCGCAGTTGCTAAAGCCGACAGAGCTTAAGTCGAGTATGGTATTGGCATTGACCGCGCTGGTGGCGCTGACGCCGGTGGCCTGTCCATCACCGTTATTAATGAGGGTGAGCGTGAAGTTAAGAGTGTCGCCTGGAGCCAGCGTGCCGCTGTTGGCGTCGACCATGCTGAGTGTCGAGGTCGAAAAGTTAGGTGTGACATTAACCGTCAGTGTGCTGGCCGGCACGCTGGCAGGGTCGTTGCCACCTACGCCGGCGGCGGCCACGTCAGCGCTGGCCGGCAAGGTAGTACCTTCGACGCCGGGCGTGTTGACGGTTACGTCGAACGTAATCGAGCAGGCATTACTAAGGCCAATGGTTAAGTTCGAGAGAGTTAGGGTAGGAGCGTTGAAGCTGTGGGCGCCCGATCCGCAGTTCGTGAACTGGATATTACCCGGCGCAGTCACACCGGCCGGAATACTTACCAAAGCGCTCGTCGTCCCGGCGCCATTGCCGGTGTTGGTAATATTCAAAGAGTATTGGACTACCTGGTTTGGCGTCACTATGTTGTCGGCATCGTTTTCGATGAAGGTCACGCCTAGGTTAGGGATTGTCGCCACCGTCAGGTTATCGGACGTGACGGCGCCCGGGTTATTGCCGCCTTGCGTGGCGGCCGTGGCGTCAGCACTATCGGTTATGCTGGTACCACCCGCCGCGTTGCTGTTAACGGTAACATGGAAGGTTATAACACAGGGCGTATTGGCGACAGTCGCCAAGCCGGTGATGGTAACGGTCGCGCCGCTGGAATTATTGGCGTAGCTGGATCCACAGTTGGAGAAGGTGAATGTATTAACACTACCCACAGGACCTGTGATCGGGTCGCTTAGGCCAATACCGCTGGCCGTGCCGTTGACGCTGTTAGTAATAGTTACGGTGTAACCAACATCTTGTCCGGGATTCACGGTGTTATCAGCGTCGTTATCAACTGTCGTGACCGACAGGTTTGGCGGCGCCGACACGGTTAAGGTCGGGGCAGAAACCGGAATCGGATTGTTGCCGCCTTCAGCCGCGGCGGAGATGTTGGCGCTGTCATTAATCTGGTTACCGTCGGCGGCGTTGCTGTTAACGGTGACATGGAAGGTCACTATGCAAGGCGTGCTGATCGCGGCCGCCAGCCCGGTTACATTAACGGTGGTCGTACTGCTATTAATGTAACTTGAACCGCAACCCGAGAATGAGAAGCTGACCGGCCCGCTGACCGGTCCGCTGAAGGCATCGGTTAGCGGTATGCCGGTAGCGGCGCCGTCGCCGGAGTTGGTTATGGTGATGTTATAGGTTACATCCTGGCTGGCGCTCACGATGCCGTCGCCGTCGTTTTCAGTCGAGGTTATAGATAGGATCGGCGTGGCATCGACCGTCAGGGTGGTGGCGTTAACATTGGCCGGATCATTACCGCCCTGGCTGGCCTGGGCGACATTGACGCCGACGGTCAGCGCGGTGCCCTCGTTTTGTGGCGAGTTGACGACCACCGTAAAGTGGATGGTGCAGATGTTGGCGGCCGGAATGTCGATTAAAGTAATACTCAAGGTACCCGAACTGAACGATGAACTGGCACTGCCGCAGTTAGTGTAGGTAATACTGGAGGGCGTGCCCATACCGCTCGGTATGGAACTGGTCAAAGAGGTTGAGGCGTCGGTCTGGCCGCTGTTCTGGACGTTGAGCGTGTAGATCACCGACTGGCCTGGATTAACGTAGCCGTCGGCGTCGTTTTCACTGATCGTAACCGACAGGTTTGGAGGCGTCGCCACGGCGCCGATTAGCAAGGTACTGGCCGAGACCGGATCCGGATCGTTACCGCCTTCGCGGGCCGCGCTGACATCGGCGCTGTTGGTGACACTGCCGGATGTCGCGCCGCTGTTTACGGTCACAGTGTAAGTAATGACGCAAGGAGTGGCCATGGTAACTGTAAGGGCGGCAATCGAAATCGTCGGCAGGGCAGAAGTATCGACATAGGTAGTCGAGGGGCCGCAGTTAGTCAGGGTACGCGAGGATAAAGCGCCGACCGGCCCGGCGATAGTGCTGGTCAGGTTCACGCCGCTGGCGTCGTTCTGGCCGCTGTTGGTGATGGTCGTGGTGTAGGTGATTACCTGGTTGGCGGTCACGACGTTATCGGCGTCGTTCTCGGTATTCGTAACACTTAGGATGGGATCCTTGTGGACAACCATTGGTGACGAAGACGGGTTGCCGCTAATGCCGCCAACGTTGGATGGCACGATGCTGGCACTGTTCAGGATGGTAGCCCCAGCCGCCGCCGTAGACTTAACGGTTACCCTAAAGGTAACCGCGCAAGTGCTCCCATGGATTACGGTGGCGCCGGTAATATCCAGCACCGTGCCAGTCGAGTTGTTCACGTAGCCGTTGCCACAGTCGGTGCCGTTGGCGCCGATAACCACGTTGGAAAGATTGTTCGTATTGGTATCGATAGTGTCACTGATATGTACGCCGGTGGCGTCGTTGGAGCCGGTATCCACGGCTGTAATGGTGTACTCGATAATGTCGCCCGGTTGCAGGGAACCGCCGTTAATATCGGCGGCCGTTTTGGTACTGGCCGCCATGCTCGGGTCGCCGACACCGTAAGTGGCGGTAGCCGGCACATTGTCGGTCGTGATAACCGTTTGGTCAATTTGGGTCGAACCGGAATGGGCAATGGCCGAGTTTATATACCTACCGCTAGTGGATGGAATGGTGGCCTGGTAGGTCAGGCGGGTAGTTTTGCCGCTGGCAATCGTGAACGGGCCGGTCCAGGTACGAGTCTGTCCCGAAGCGGCCGGATTGGGCAGGGCCGTAGCCGCCACGCCGTCGCTGATATCATTGTCGATGGTTGAAGAGCCGCCAATATAAGACACTGTCGCCGGCGTCGACGGCAGGACATCGACAATGTCATCAATCGTCGCGGCGCTGGGGCCACTGTTGGTGACATTAACCTGGTAAGTGGCGGTGCCGCCGCTAATGCTGGCCGCCGGACTGACCGACTTGGTCATAGCCAGCGAGTTGACGGCCGGTGCTATCGGCGGCAGGGTCCCATAGTTAGAAACGCTGGTGTGTTTTACTTGCGAGCCGCTACTTATGTAGCTTAGGGGCACGACGGGCGTGGAGCCCGAAGTGACACACTTGGCGGTGAAGGTATAGGTAATCGTATAGTGCGTGGTACTGGAGCTCAGACCTGTCTTATATAGGCCGTTGGTAAAGGTGCCGGTATTGCCGCCGCTCATGGTCAGGCTGGTGCCCTTCAGCTCCAGGCAGTCGGCGTTCCAGGTTACCTGTGAGGCTGGCGTATAACTAAAATTCCCGGCGCTACCGATCGTGCCCGTGTCGCCGATAACCGTCATCGTAAAGTTACTGCCTATATAAGGCGCGGTATATGAAACCGAACTAACAGTGTTGTTATTAGCCTCGATGGTGGAGCTGACCGAGCTGTTGGATTGTGCCGAGGTACAGCTCTCGGTGCCACCCGCCGACGGCTTACCTTCGTATATATGCAGTGTATAAGACTGGGCCGAAGCGGTAGACGCGCCTTTAAAAAGAAAGTAGGCATTGGTCGTGGCCCCGGCGCTCACCGCCCCCACGTGGTACAGGCCGTCTTCGGTAGGTGCCAGGCCCAACAGCGCAGTATTCGTAAAGCCGTCAACCTTTACCCACATATCGCTGTAGGCACTGGTGCCATTTACAACCTGGTACGAAACGTAGCCGTAATCGTAACTGGGGTCGTCTATATAAAAGACCGGCGAGGAGGTCTGGGTGACGGTAGCCACCGAGGCGCCGCAGGCGGCGGCGTGAACAGGGATGGTTCCACTAGCAAGAGTGATAAATATAGTGGCAAATGAAGCAAACGCCAAAAAGACATGGAAATGGCGGAATATTTTAGCAGTTATTTTGTTTTTCATGTTGGGTCAGGGACTGCTACGCACACATAAGGAATACCGTCAGCAAGTATGAGGTGTGCCACCCCTAATGTCAATCAGCTTATGTTTCCAGTGTAAGCATAACCATTGACCGAATTGTAAGAAGTTGCTAGGCTGTGAGTTGCTAGTGTGAAACAAAAAGGTGGTCGGACGGCTATCGTGAGAGTAAAAACTAAGATAAACAAGTGTAAATACGTGTCAACCTTGTTGGTGTTAACTTTTGGCGTCTGTTTGTTGCTTGCCAGGGGTGGCGCTAGTGCCACCTTGGCCCAGGGCAAAATAGTCTTTGGCTGTCGTCCGGCCAACAACCAGGCCCAGATCTGTATTATGAACGCCGACGGTAGCGGCCTGAGCCTGGTCAGCGGCGACGGCACTACCGAAAGCGACCAGACCCCGAACCTTTCGCCCGACGGCACCAAAATCGTATTCGAGAGCGACAGGATCGGTAACCCCCACGACAATATCTTCGTGATGAACGTCGATGGCAGTAATATCACGCAACTGACAAATCAGGTTAACGGTAGTTTTTCGCCCAAATGGTCGCCCGACGGCACCAAGATTGCCTATGTTGACACCCGTGACGGCGATTTTGCCATCTACGTTATGAACGCCGACGGCAGTAACCCCGCCCGCGTTAGCCCCAACGTTGGCCTGGCCAGCGATCTTAATCCGGCCTGGTCGCCGGATGGCAGTAAGCTGGTTTTTTCGTCGTTTGACGGTTCCAGCCAGCAGGTCCGAACCATAAATGCTGACGGCAGTAACGCTAGCTGGGTAACTACTAATTCCGGCAACAAGGACAACCCCGGCTGGTCGCCCGATGGCACCAAGATCGTCTACTCGAGTGACGAAAGCGGCACGATGGGCGTTTATACCATCAATACCGACGGATCCGGTTCGACATTGCTGACCGACCCGTCGACCCAAGCCCAAGAGCCCAGCTGGTCGGTGGATGGCACCATCATTGCTTTTGTGCAAGACGGCCAGATATATTCGATGAACCCCGACGGCACCAACCAGCAAAGACTGACGCACCCCAACGAAGCCTCAATTAGCGTCGATAGCTACCAGTGGCTGACCAACGCGCAGGTTGGGCTGTTGGATGCCGGCCAGACCAGCGTCTTCACGGCCGCCGTCCCCGGGCCCGCCCAAACCACGGTCGTCAACGGCACCGACAATATATCTTCCGTTGTTTGGTCACCCGACCATTCCAAGATTGCTTTCGTGACAAATCGGGACGGTAATAACGAGGTGTATATTATGGACGCCAACGGTAGTAATGTTACTAATCTGACCAATAATGCCGGCAATGATAGCAGTCCGGTCTGGTCGCCCGACGGCACTAGGATCGTCTTTGTTAGGGACTTCGATATCTACGTTATGGATGCCGACGGCAATAACGTCACCCAGCTAACTAATAGTGTCGCCTTCGATTTCAGGCCGGCCTGGTCGCCCGACGGTACCAAGATAGGCTATGTCAGCTCGACCGGCTTTGTTAATTCCGAAGTCTTTGTTATGAACGCCGACGGCACCGGCCAAACTAACCTGACCAACAACCCTACCAGTGATAACTTCTTCGAATGGTCACCCGACGGCACTAAGATTACTTTCGTAACGGATAGGGACGGCAACAACGAAGTCTATTCCATGAACGCCGACGGCACTAACGCCACCAACTTGACGAACGACCCGGGCAGTGACAGTGATCCGCATTGGTCACCTGACGGTACCAAGTTGACCTTCGAGTCAGATCGTACCGGCGACAACGAGATCTTCGTAATGAACGCCGACGGCACAGGCCAAACCAACCTGACGAATGATCCGGGTGATGACAGTGTGCCTCGCTGGTCACCCGACGGCGCCAGAATAGCCTTCATCTCCACCCGCCAGGGTACTCTCGATTTGTTCGCTATGAACGCCGACGGTTCAAACGTCATCCGGCTGGCCGGCTCGCTGGCCTTCAGCGACACGCCCAGCTTTGCCATGGCCTTATTTTCGCCCGGTGCGGGTAACACGGGCGGAGGCACCGGTAGCACGGGTTCTTCGGCGCCAGCCACCCCGCCGGCCGCCACCGGTAAACTGGCGAACACCGGCGAAGACCAGATTAGCTTTTTGCTGGCTGGCCTGGGCCTGATGGTATTTTCAGCCGGCGGAATTTGGACGCTTAACAGTCGTAGCCATATCAAAAACTTTCGTTTGAGCTAACATTTTTAGCTACCAGTTTGGCGTCTACCACTTCGCGGCCGTCCGCCGACCCTTTTAGCGTGCAGGTATATAGCGTCAGCTTCGGCGTGGTTGAGCGGTCCTCGATTGCCAATTCGTCGGGCTTGACCGAATAGCGTTTGGTAACGGCGTATTTGTAGCGCAGACCGTGGTAGTCGACATACAGTAAATCACCAGGCTGGAGATAGTCTATGTGGTAAAGCGGCGACTGGCGCAGGGTTTCGCCTGGCGTGAAGCCTATCTTAAAACGGTGTCCGGCCAGCACAAAATTACCGCCTTGCGCCGGGTTGCCATGCTCAGGGTGGCGATGCCACAACTTATCATTCAGCACGCTCTGGTTGCCGGTGGCGTAGGCCAGGTTCAATTTAAGCTTGGGAATATAGAGCCGGTCCTCGGCCAGCTTCGGTTTTTGAACCGCTTGGTTCCAGCCGGTATGCCCGATAATCGCCGGCGCCAAAGCCGTATAAGTCGAGTATGCCCCGACCGCAAAAAGCAGTACGAAAAACACTAATAACAGATTCCTCGGTTTTCTTAATAAATCCAAAACGGCCATTGCCTCTATTATACTGGCCTACTGTTTTATAAAGTGACTCAGGCGATGAATAGATGTTTTCCGCGGTAAAAGCGGGCGCGACGCGGGTGCCGAGCTTTCGGTTCGGCGGGGTGCAACAAGTAGCCTTTCGGCTCAGTGGTTACCGTTCCCATAACAAACCTCCTCAAATAGGTTGGACAGTTAGTATAGGCTTAGAGCGTCGCTTTAGTTATGATAATTGTCATAAAAATTATGTGATTTTCGTCAAGCGCCTCAGCTGACTGATTTTTTCACGAGCTCGGCAATTCTAGCCTCTTCATCTGGGGTCAATTCCTTCAGAGCGAAGCTTATCGGCCACATGGCGCCTTCGTCGAGCTTGGCGCTGTCGTTAAAGCCTAGCGTCATGTACCGTTCGCCGAACTTCTGCCTACTGCGGAAGAAACAGACTATCTTACTGCCACTGGCGTAGGCGGGCATACCGTACCAGGTTCTTGCCCAAATGTCGGGAGCGCTGGCTTTGATGAT
Organism: uncultured Candidatus Saccharibacteria bacterium; assembly: GCA_964426315.1. Lineage (GTDB taxonomy): Bacteria > Patescibacteriota > Saccharimonadia > Saccharimonadales > UBA4665 > UBA5150. Next base: position 13,130 of record CAYRPQ010000005.1, on the reverse strand, counting down.
AGCGTGTAGCCGCTTACCCATGGTACGATCCGGCTCGGGCATGGCGGCAATCGCCTCGAGCACCGCGGCCTCATCGTCAGACTTATTATCTTTTGCTGGCATATGACTTGAATTATAACAGAGCAAAAGAGCCTGGCTGGGGACGCCACCCTTCAGATACGTTTGCTCAATACTGAAAATATGGTATAATCACAATAAATTATGCGAAGCAATGTGTTTGAAGCGTATGTTCAATCTGGGCCTGACCAGCATGTGCGAACTATCTTTCCGGCAGGCAATCAACCAAGACATATGCAAATGTTGGCCGAAAATCTCGTGGGGGTACAGCCAGCAATCAGCCAGCGGCCAATGTTGGCCATGGGTCTAGGCATAGAACTGAATAGCATTCGAAATGAAATGGGCGTTGGCATCAGCGTTTTTGATCAGCCGGAACGCATACCGGAGGCTGTCGCTCAATCACGCATCGCGAAGATCCTACAACTTCCTTATAAGGCGCACGACATGGCACAGATATTTGGTGGTGACGATAACGTATTTGATGTAGATGCGGATACCATTTTTGAAGCATTTTGTGAGAAGGATGAGCTGGCGGGAGAACAGCTAGGCGGTATTAACAGCTCAATGCGTAACTTATTGTTGGCGCGAGAGCTCAATCGCACCGTACTGGCCGGCACGAATCACACTGCAAGAATCGCGGTTGTACCATACACCTGGGGCAGTACATTCGGAGATAAATCACCTGAATTACCGAACGGCTATGAGCACCGACAGCTGTATAAGTTTGTGGTTGATTTTGGCGCCAAGCAAGATCCGGCCGATCATGTCAGTTATGCCGACTACGGCGAGCTGTCTGAGTCGGTTTGGGTTCGCGGCGAGGAGCTGCCGCTGACTTCAGCTCACTCTATCGAGTCGTTTGACCCCGAAGACAGTCGCAGCCTGCAACAAGCCCTTATCTTCATGATGTATAACCAGCAGGGTACGGCTCACCATACGGCCGTGGAGCTGCTGAACGCCTCCGCCGAACTCACCGACTTTATTACAGCCGCCGCCAAAACAGAACCGTTTTCGTCCCATCTTTCATCCGTTGAAGACCTGTCCGAGGCCCAAATTGACACGCTCGGTCAGATTGGTCGTACCGCCATGGCCATGTGGCAGCTGTTTGCCGGCCCTGGCCAGGAGCTAAAGTACCAGCGTTTGGTGCCGTGGCAGCATAAAGGCAACGTGGTAGTTCAGATGAAACAGCCTTCCACCCGTACCGTCACGGCCGCCATGGATGGTTCAAAAGCGGCCGGCTATTATCCACTGAATCTCGACCAAACGAAGAGCTCGCAAGCTAAAAATGAATCAGCCGCCAGTGAATTACTGACGTTTAAAGCCCAGAACATTGCCGCCATATTGAGCCGCGATCCTGATTTTGAAGAGCGCACCGAAGTACTGCGCCGTACGCGGGCCGATCAAGCCGACAACGATCCAATCAGGCTATCGTTGGGCGGCAACCATGATCACCCAACTCAAACGCTGGCTGAGCTGTTCGTGATACTCGAGCATTTTGGTTGCAATTCGCTTGAAGAACTGCGGGCCAAAACCGCCGATCGGCCACCACACATTACGTTCATGGGCCATACCGCGAACAAGCGTGCCGATCAACGGCTGGCGGAGTTTGTGAGTAATCATTTACCCGACTGGTCAATGACAATTGTTGTACCCGATGAAAAGTATCTGCCAACGCTTGATTTACCTGAAGAAGCTAAATGTATTATTACTGTCGACAAACGGCTGGGCGAAGACCACCAGGATCATGTGGCCGAACTTATTAAAAATAGTGACTTTGTGTATATCTCTAATGCCGAAGGCACTACCGGTGATGGCGGCAAAGGTGATGCTTTCAATAAACCAGACTACTACTTGAGTTCATTGGCCGTTGAGCAGAGTGGTGCAATTGTTTTGGCGCCGTTGCCAGCGTCGGCTGAATTAGACGACGCCATCCTTAACGACGATCGCTTTAACCAGGCTATCAAACGTACTATTCAGTATAAAAATGCGGTGGTTTTTGGGGCATTGATCATGATGAAGGCTTCACAGGCCAGCCCGGCCTAAAAGTGATGCTGAAATAGCCACAGGGGTAGCCTATTAGCTACCGCCGGTCGAATAACCTACAACCTGAAAATCAGGATCGACCAGATTGTTGGCCTTATCAAGGTGGGCCTGTGTCAGGGCGGCCCCGTTCACGGTTGCCGTGACTATAGCCATGCTGTTAGCGGTTTGGGAGGGCGTGGTATTGAAATCGGCGGGCTGGCCCTGCCGATAGGCGAAATAAGTCTGGCCGTTATATGTGAAGACAATCGGCCGGGCTTGGGCAGTGGTAATCGGACCAGGAACACTGACGTTATTGGCTGTGACGTTGGCCTGGCTACCGTTTTCCATGTTTGTTATGAGCGAAGTGAGCGCGTTTATTAGTGCCTGGTTTGACTGTGTCGGCGCCGGACTTGAAGGTGGTGGTATATAAGTGGTCTTAGGAGTGGCAGTAACGACAGTCTTTGTTGAAGCGGTGACCGGTTTTGAGGCTGAAGCCGAAACACTCTTCGCTGGCGATGATGCTTGGGGAACGGTTTGCCCGGTGCCAGGACTGGAGCTTAGCTTATCTTGATTGGTGTTTTGTTGCGACGACGGCAATAGGTTTGACTTGGCCTCATGGCCACGATTGGCCTTAGCCACTGTCAAGAACGTGCCGCCGATAGCGAATACTAGCATTGTTACGGCCACGGCAATGTAATGCGTGAAACCTTGTTGCTCAAGTTTACGGAATCTCATTCTATAATCCTTTTTGTTTTTGCTAACTAAATATAGCTTACACCATTTAGGGAAAATTATGCAGGGACGGATCTAATCCACGACTCGATACCGCACCTAGCCGGGTGGCATAGCTTGCACGCCGCCAATAAGCAGGGCGTTCGTTACCAAGACCTTCCTGCGCCAGGCCGACGGCTCGTGCTCATCCAACCCCGAAAGCGATTAATAATTGGCTGGGGATCGGGTCTGATAAGATAACTTTTTCAGACGAACAAACTTAGCCATTATTTAAGGGGTCTTTCTGTTGTTCCGGAGGGTGAAGCGGCCGTAAAACGTGTAAAACCGCGTGTTTCTAGGGGCACATTTAGATATTTAGCTATTTTAGGCGCAATCACATCCTGCTCTTCATTTTTTGCTAAAAAGCTCCTATCCCTTAAAGACCAAAACGGCGTATTCTCTAGAAGCCGTGGTCTATATGTAAAAAAATTCAGACAAGGCTCATCGTGTTTAAAAACAAGAAACTCAACATATCTGCCAGAGCCCTGCGATCGAGGCCCCCCACTTCCAGGCATAAACGCAGTTTGCAGCTTTGTGATTCCATCTAACTGTTCTGTTGTAACTCTGGGCAAGATTCCCAATACACCTTGCGAACTTGCGGTAATGATACGATCTTGCTTATCAATTACCAGCTTATATCTCCTTGTAAATAGTAAAGTAATGGATACGGCGAGCATAAAGAGCGCGGCTCCGATAATAGTCTTTTTCCGGAAGTCAATATCCTTATTGACCTCATACAAATAAGTAGCTACGAAAAGTATTACTGCGTATAAGAAAAAACTAACCCAAAGAAACACTCTATCGCCGCTACCATCGAGTATTATTCTATGGGGCTCTTCAGACATCTTCACCGTGACAATTATAGCACCAGGGCTGGGGTGCTGGCTTTAAGATTTTGAAAACACAATCCAGATAATTATGGCTGGGGATGAGGGATTCGAACCCCCGATCATGGGACCAGAACCCACTGCCTTACCACTTGGCTAATCCCCACTATAGGGGCTAATTATAGCAAACCCCATCACCCGTCGCTATAATAGTATTGCATAATACACGAATACATGTTACAATACTCGAATTACGTAAGAGGTGACCGTAGTGAAGCGACTTCTGTACCTGCTAGCCATTAGTTCCTTGATTGGTATTTTATTGCCTTCGGCCCGCCTCCACGCCTCTTGTAACGTTGAAGACGTTAACTGTACCAGCACCCTGATTATCAATGCCGACCCCACCCAAAACCCCTCGGTCATCGGCGATACCGTCGGCTTTATCGCCTCGGTCTCCGCCAATAACGGCATTGTCGACGGTACCGTCAGCTTTTCGGTCCAGGGGCAGAACGCGAACACTTATTCGCCGATCAGCGGCTGCGAAGACGTCGCCTTGCAATTGGTTGGTTCGGACTATAATGCCGATTGTGATACTAACGCCCTGCAGGCCGGCATCAACAGCGTCAAAGCCAGCTTCACCCCCAGCGCCCAAAGTAGCCTGACTCCAAGTTCGAGCATACTGAATCAACAGGTTTTGGCCCCGACCGATACTACGACCAGCGTCACCAGCTCCCAAAATCCTTCGGTGGTTGGGCAAAGCGTGACCTTCAAGGCCAGTGCCAGCGACGATAGTGGCCCCGGTACCATCAAGAGCGGTTTTGGCACTATGAGTTTCAACGTGGACGGCAACCCCGTAGCGTCTTGCGCCGACCTTGAGTTGACCGCCGACGGCAACGTGCCGGGCTCTCCCGAATTCGTACTGTACGACGCAGCTTGTACCATAAACTTCGGCCAGGCCGGCAACCACGCGGTCACGGTCGATTACAGCGGCGATGAAGCCAGCCTATTATTGCCAAGCACCGGCCAGCTGACCCAGACGGTTAACGCACCGGCCACTGGCGGTAGCGGTGGCGGCACACCGGCTCCTAATCCGCCGGCTACAACCCCACCTGCCAGCACCACTATTACGACCAGCTCCAGCCACAGTACCTCGAGCCCAAGCGCCGGCCAAGTCGTGGCCGACCAGGCCGACCCCCAGATCAGCGACACCACCGAAACCAGTACGCCGCCCCAGCCGAATCCGCCCCATAATGCCGCTTCCATAGGCCTACAAGGCGCCCAAGCACATGTCTTGGTAGCCAAGCATCACTGGCTGTGGCTGATACTATTTTTACTGCTTGGCGCCGGTGCCGCCAGCTATGCCTTGTGGTACTACTACCTCAGTCCCCAGACCGTCGAAGACGAAGCAGAATCGGCCGACGAAGAGTCCTAAAACGGGCCTTGCGGCCGCCAATAAGCATGCTACAATAGACAGCATTAACAATTTGAGTATAAAGAGCGCGGGGAGAGATCTAGCTCGTTGAACCGCCGGCAACCTGCTTTTAAGTAAGGTGCTCCATCTAGCCCGCCAGCGGGAAAGATATGGTTCAAACGTATCCTTTCCGCTTAATAAGTAGAAAGGATTTTTTAATGGCAAAATCAAGTACGCTCTGGGACTTTTTAGATTACTTTACCAGCGAGTCGGTTTGCGCCGGCCACCCCGATAAGATCTGCGACGCCATCAGCGACGCCATCCTGGACGCCGCCCTGGCGCAGGACCCCAACAGCCGCACCGGTATCGAAACCGTCGCCGGCGCCAATCGCATAGCCCTGTACGGCGAAATCAAGACCAAGGCCGACCTGAATTTTGAGCACATCGCCAAGGAAAAGGTCATCGAGCTGGGTTACAACGTGCCGGCTTGGGGCTTCAGCGACGAATCGGAGTTTAGCAACGACGTCCACCGCCAGTCACCCGAAATCGCCATGGGCGTTGACCAGGATGGCGCCGGCGACCAGGGCATGATGTTCGGTTTCGCCTGCAAAGACACGCCGGAACTTATGCCACTGCCCATCGCTTTGGCGCACGCCCTGGCGCGCCGCATCGACGAGGCCCGTGAAAGCAAGGACCTGCCGTGGCTGAGGCCCGACGGCAAGGCCCAGTTGACGATCCGTTATGAAAAAGGTAAGCCCGTGGCCGTTGAAAAGTTGGTGTTGGCGCTGGCCCACGACGAAAAGACCGACCATGATGACGTGCGCGACGAGTCAATAGCCAAAATCGTTAAGCCGGTGCTCGATCATTACAAGTTCGAACTGCCCAAAAAGGCCAATATCACCATTAACGGCACCGGCCTGTGGCACATCCCCGGGCCCGAGAGCGATGCCGGCCTGACGGGCCGCAAAATCGTGGTTGATACTTACGGCGGCTACGCCCGCGTCGGTGGCGGCGCCTTCAGTGGCAAAGACCCTTCCAAAGTTGACCGCAGTGGCGCCTACGCCGCCCGTTTCATCGCCAAGAACATCGTTAACGCCGGCCTGGCCGAGCGCTGTGAAGTCGGCCTGGCTTACGTGATCGGCCAGCCCAAGCCGTTAATGCAGACTATTTACACCTTCGGCACCGCCAAGGCCAGCGACAAGGAACTGCACGCCTTTAAAGATAAACTGATCGACACCTCGGTGCGCGGAATTTGCGAGCGGCTGGACCTGAAACGCCCGATCTATTCCCAAACCAGCGCCTACGGCCACTTCGGCAAAGCCGAACTGCCGTGGGAACAGCTAGTTAAAGCCTAGCCGATGTCGCGTCGGCGGAAGCCGATGAAGGCGACCGACAGAATCAGAACGGTGGCGATTAGCATGCCGACGGCGTTCCACCAATTGTAGGTGCCGCGTAAGACCTCGGTCGGGTTGTAGTAGTGGTACGGTAGTAGTTTAGCGGGCCATTTTAGCCAGCTGGCGAAACCTTCCAGCGAGCTGAACAGGTAGCTGGCGAAGGCCAGGCCGCCGGCAATGCCCAGGGCGGCCCGACGGCCGAGCTTGCCAAAGCCGATCATGGCCCAGGCCACGGCGCCGAACAACAAGCTCAAAATAAGCGTCATGCCGGCGGCCTGCGCGATGTGCATGATAGAAACGTCGTAATTGACGACTCGGGCGCAAGCCAGCGTGACAGCCAGGGTAATTATGGCGACCGATAGTATCACTCCCAGGCCGGCCAGTAGTTTGGCCAGCAGTAAACGCCCACGCGAAATTGGCCGGGCCAGCAGTAATTCCAGCGTGCCGGCCTCTTCTTCTTGGGCCAGCAGATGGTTGGCCAAGCCGATGGCCAGCATGATAAACAACAGGGGTAGAATTAGATAATACAGCTTGGAGTTCAAATAACCGACGGGAGATAAAAAGTCACTGCCGCCGCCGAACAGGGCTTTGGCGCCGCTGGGCAGGTTATTCAGCACCTTATTAAGCGTGTCGGCCTGGGTTTTAATACTGCCATAAACCAAAATGTTAATGGCTATGTAGGCGCCGACACCCAGCGACCAGCCCGTAATAGCGCCCCGGCGGTCGCGCCAACCGGCTTTAATTACCGGCCTCATGATTCGCCTTTCTTATTCTTATAAAATTGCAGGAATTCGTCTTCCAAGTTAAGTTCGGGCTTATCAAGCGCCGTTACCTGGTGCTTGGCCAGCAAAACAAATAGCGGTTTTAGGTCGCCCTTTAGCTGGAGGCTGACGGCGTGCTTGCCAAGCGGCCGGGCCTCGGCGCCGGGCAGTTTTTTAAGCTCGGCCAGCGGTGGCGCGTCTTTAAAAGCGATCTCGAAATTATGAGCGGCGCTGACCTGCAGATCGGCGATGGTTTGCTCGGACACCAATTGGCCGTCACGTATAAAGCCGATACGGTCGCACATTTTGCGGACTTCGGCCAGGTCGTGACTACTCAGAAAAACGGCCACGCCACGGGCCTTAACTTCCTCTACGACTTCGTAAAAAACGGCCTGCATTAGGGGGTCCAGGCCGCTGGTCGGTTCGTCGAGGATCAGTACGTCGGGATCGTGTTGTAGGGCCTGCACCAGCCCCAGCTTTTGGCGGTTGCCCTTGCTGAGCGATTCTATAGGCTTATCGAGTTCTACTTTAAAGCGCTCCATCGTCCGGCGACGGTAATCGGGGCTCTTAACAGGTTGCAGTTCGGCCATGTAATCCAGGAATTGCCGGCCGGTCAGCCGCCGGTATAGGGCGACTTCGCCCGACATGTAGCCGACCTGGCGCTTAATGGCTACCGAATCCTCAACGATATCGAGGCCCATAATATTGGCACTGCCACCGCTGGGCTGGATGAAGTTCATAAGGGTGCGGATAGTGGTGGACTTGCCGGCGCCGTTGGGCCCCAAAAAGCCGTAAACCTCTCCGGCCGCCACTTGTAAATCGAGGTCTTTTAGAGCATATTCAGGGGCCAGGCCATAGCGTTTGCTTAATTTCTTACAGTCAATAACGGCCGCTTGCATGACTATAGTATATAGGATTGCCGGCGGCCGCCGTAAGCGGCTTGAAAAAGGGCACTTCCTGGCCTAGTATTGAATAATAAGTAAACGTAAGGATTAATAAATATGAAGCAATTGAAAAGTATCAGCACTGCCGTGGCCACGATGGCCATGGCTCTATTATTTGCCGCCAGCGTACCGGTCTATGCCGAACATGGCGCGAGTGACACGGGGAGTACCGCAAAGGCCGAGCACCAGAGCATGGAGGCCGTCCGTGACGTTGCCACGACTGATGGCCAACAGGCGACCAGTGGTAAAAAAGAGGTCAGCCAGGCCGATCACCAAAAGCGTTGCGAGGCGCACAAGCAGGGCCTGACCAATAAATTCAGCCACATCGTTACCAACAGCCAGCGTATCCAGGACCGCATTACCGACGTCCTAACCAAGGCCCAGGCCTACCAAACGGCTCACAATTTGACGGTCGCTAACTTCGACACACTGGTAGCCACCGCACAAAGCGCCGGCGCCACTTCGGCCGCTTCGATCACCAGCCTGAAGGCAGTGACGCCAAGCCTGGACTGCAATAACGTCTCGGTGGCCAGTGACGTGGCGACCTTCAAAACAGCCGCCAAAACCACCCGCGACGACCTAAAAGCCTACCGCACGGCCGTCAAAGCCGTTTTGCAGGCCCTGGAAGCCGCTAAGCCCGCCACCAGCGAAGGGAGCACCCAATGAAATCCCTGAACCAAAAAGGTAACACCGGCCTGATCGTGATGGCCATCATCGTGGTCGCTGCCGTCGGCTTTACCGGCTACCGGGTAACCCGCCACACGACCACCGTAACTCCCGACACCGGCATCGCCAGCCAGGCCAGTCAACAACCACCGGCATCCATAAAAACCGCCGCTGACCTTAAAAAGGCCGGCCAGGCGCTCGACAACACTACCATCGACAGCAGTGTCGATCCCAACTCGCTCGACAGCGACATTAACGCCCTCTAGTCTTCGAACAGTTTTAGGTCTTTTAACTCTTCGGGCAGGAAGCCTTTGGGGTGCTTAAAGCCCGCCCGCCACTTGGTGCCTTTGCCATAGCCCAGGTCTTTCATTAGCTTGGTGGGGGCGTTGCGGATATGCAGGGGCACCGGCAGATCAGCGTAATCGCGGGCGGCCGCTTTGGCAGATTGCATGGCGTCGGCCGTGACACGTGACTTTGGGGCCTTAGCCATAACGGCGGCGCAGTGGAACAGGTTATATTCGCACTCCGGCATACCGATGCGCTCCACGGCTAGGAAGGTCGACACCGCCAGGTTCAGGGCGGCCGGCGCGGCCAGGCCGATGTCTTCACTGGCGAAAATAACCATCCGCCGGGCCACGAATTTGGGGTCTTCGCCGGCCTGGAGCATGCGCGCCAGGTAATACAGCGCCGCCTCAGCGTCGGAACCGCGCATAGACTTTATAAAGGCGCTAATGACGTTGTAGTGGCTCTCGCCCTTCTTGTCGTAACCGGGAACTTTGGTTTGGGCGGCGGTTTCGACCACTTGCGGTGTGATTGGCTTGGAACCGGCTAATTGCAGGGCCAGTTCAAGATTGCCGAGGGCTACCCGGGCGTCGCCGGCCGACAGTTCGGCCAACAAGTCTATGCTTTGGGCCGGCAGGCGCTTGGCACTTAGCTTTTCGGCCTTGGCGGCTTTTGTAATAATAGCTACAATTTCGTCTTTGGTCAGTGGCTCGAGCACCAGCACGCGGGAGCGCGACAATAGCGGGTTAATAACCTCGAAGCTGGGGTTTTCGGTGGTAGCGCCAATCAATATAATCGTGCCGTCCTCTACATGGGGCAGGAAGGCGTCCTGCTGAGCCTTGTTAAAGCGGTGGATCTCATCGACGAACAGGATGGTTTGCATGCCCAGGCGCTGGTTCTGGGCGGCCCGTTCGATAACCTTAACGACGTCGGCCTTGCCCGAAGTAACGGCTGAAAGCTCGACGAACTCGGCGCCGGTTTCGCGGGCCATAATCCGGGCCAGGGTGGTCTTGCCACTGCCCGGCGGCCCCCACAAAATCAGGCTGGTGGGTTGTTTGTGCTCGATGATCTCGCTGATGATCTTGCCGGCGCCAACCAGGTGAGCCTGGCCCACTATGTGTTCCAGGCTCTCCGGTCGCATACGCTCCGCTAAAGGTCTCGTCTCCATATCGCCATTATACGCTGGCGGTCGGCGCTAAGGCTTAGCTGACTTTGCCGCGGGGCCTAAAGGCGCGGTACAGGCGGTGCCTAAAGCGGTAGCCTTTACTACTGCTCGAATCGGGGCTCGGTGCGGCGGCTAGGACCATGGCCGTCAGGAAAGATGCGGCGCCACCGGCCAGTAACAGCCAGAAGACCAGCCAGTCCCAACTGCTCAGGTGACGACTACTGCCGCCGGTACAAACCGGGTTGGCGTTAACGCTGACCCGGTCGGCGCGGAAAGGATTGGTGCCGAAGTGGTATTCGCCGAGGTTGGTCAGGTAGTCGCCGTCGGGGTCCTGGTCGGCGTCGTTAACCAGCGGGTTCAGGCCGTACTTTACCTCCCAGCCGTCGGGCATGCCGTCACCATCGGTGTCGCGCTTGTGCGGGTCGGTGCCGTACTGGTATTCCTGCAGGTTGGTCAGGCCGTCGTGGTCTGGATCGGCCTTGGCGTCGTTCTTATTGTTAGGGTCGAGGCCATGAGAAATCTCCCAGCTATCGGGGATGCCGTCACCGTCGCTGTCTTGCGAGGCCGGCACCGGGTTATTAACCTGGGTGGAAGAAGATGTGGAAGAAGTGTTGGTAGTCGAACTACTTTTGTTTATGGCTTGCGGCAGTATCGGGTTGCCGGTGGTGCTGGCGCCCGAGTTGAAAACCAGCGGCTGGGCGTCCTGGCGGTCCGGAATGCCGTCGCCGTCGGTGTCCTGGGTCGGCGTACTGCCTATGAAGCCGAGGGCTTCGATGGCGTCGATGTTCTCGCCGCCACCGGCTGTCGAGCTCAAACGCACGAAACGGTAGGCCTTACCCGAATCGTGCCAGTCGTAACCGAAGGTGGCGGTCGAGGCGCTGGTGTTAAAGAACAGTTGTTGACTTTGTTGGCTAATAACAACCTGGTTAGTATCCAAAAAGGCAACATTCAAGGCCGCGTTGGCCTGGATGGTGCCGAAGTAAACCTTGAGTGGTCCGGTACCTTCTTCGCCCTGGCCCATGTCTAGTGTCAGGGTGCTGTTAACACCGGCCAAAGCGGCGTTCTGGCCGTCGGGCGCGCCGACGGCGTTCTGGCCGTTGTCCACATTGAGGCCGCTCTGGCTGGCCACGCTGTTAGCGTAAGGCGTGTAGGGCGGCGTGGCGGCGGCAATCTTGGTAATAAATAAAAAGTCGGCCAATATTAAAAAGACCGCGCAGGCCAGGTAGGCGGCCGATCTCTTACGGTGGTGGACAGGCGGGCTGTGGGGCATAACACTAGCTTGGCTGTACATAAGGTCTCCTTATTTGTTTCTAATCTGTTTTTGTTGTTATAAATATATTAACCGCTACATATAAACACAAGCGATATTGGGAAACAGTAAAATATTTAACAGTGGCTTTCGTTGACAAGTAATGGATATCGTGCTAATGTTAGAGTAATTGTTCGTTTTAAATGAATCCGGGTTTTGTGCCACAGATAGATTACTCGATTTCATTACCGGCAATCAGTAATCAATCTAAGTACTACGTACAGAAACAAGGGTTCATTTTTTAATGGCTTCATACAAATATTCGGTTTACAGTTCAGCAAAACATCGGAATCGCCGCCCGCAAAGGGCCGGTGGTCGCCGCGGCGAATACATCAACCCCGACCGCTTCGTGGCTGTCGCCAAACCGACACAGGCTATCGACTACCAGCCCAAGCACCGCTTCAGCGACTTCGCGGTCGATCCTATTATTCACGCCAACTTGAAGGCCAAGGCCTTCGAAGTGCCCACGCCCATCCAGGACCAGACCATCCCGCTGGGGCTGGCCGGCCGCGACGTTATCGGCCTGGCCAATACCGGCACCGGCAAAACGGCGGCTTTCGCCATTCCGGTCATCGACTCCTTAATTAAGCGCCAGAATAGTCGAGCCCTGATTGTGGCGCCGACCCGCGAGCTGGCCCAGCAAATCGAGCAGGAATGCCGCACCATCGGCAAGGGCGGCGGCTTTAGCGGCGCCATCTTAATCGGCGGCACCGGCATGGGCACGCAACTGCGTGACCTGCGCAATAAGCCGCGCCTGGTTATCGGCACCCCCGGCCGCATTAAAGACCACCTGGAACGCCGCACCCTAAACCTCGAAAACTTCAACATCGTGGTGCTCGACGAGGTCGACCGCATGCTCGACATGGGCTTCCTGCCCGATGTCAGCTACCTGCTCAAGCAGTTAGCCCCCCAGCGTCAGTCCTTCTTCTTCTCGGCCACCATGGACTCCCGGGTCCAGGGGTTGATCCGCACCTTCTCCAACGACCCGGAAACGGTTTCGGTGAAGAGCGGCGAATCAAGCGACCACGTTAACCAAGACGTTATCCGCTACGCCGGCCCCAACGATAAGATCGACAAACTCCATGATGTTTTGCTACGCGACGAGGTAGCCAAGGTTATCGTCTTCGACGAAACCCAAAGAAGCGTCGAACGCCTCAGCAACGAGCTGGTAGCCCGGGGCTTCAAGGCCGACGCCATCCACGGCGGCAAAACCCAGGGCCAGCGCCAACGCGCCCTCGACAGCTTTAAGAAAAGCCAAACCAAAATCCTGGTCGCTACCGATGTTGCCGCCCGCGGCATCGATGTCATCGACATCACCCACGTCATCAACTACAGCCAGCCGCAGTCCTACCAGGATTACGTGCACCGCATCGGCCGCGCCGGCCGCGCCGGCCGCGTAGGCCACGCCCTGACCTTCGTAGTAGGCTAATGAAAGTCACGCAGGACCCAGCTAAGATCCGTAATATTGCCATTATCGCGCATGTCGACCATGGCAAAACAACACTGGTCGACGGCCTGCTCAAA
>CAYRPQ010000004.1:0-29033 GCA_964426315.1 uncultured Candidatus Saccharibacteria bacterium | reverse complement strand
GACTGACTGACTGACTGACTGACTGACTGACTGACTGACTGACTGACTGACTGACGCAGTTTCATAGCTGTCGATTATCTTGTCAAGCAGATTTATGGTTTTCTGATCGCTGATTCTTCGCGCAAGCAGTTCACGCAAAACATCATGATCTACACTGTCAAAAAACTTAGCCACGTCGGCTCGCCAAATAGTCGCGTTGGGGTATCTTCGGAGCAGGTGATCAGTTCTATCGACAGCCGAAGTTAAACCTTTACCCAGGCGACAGGACCAGACATCATAATCAAAGGTTTTATCGTAGATTTTAACCAGATAATCATAGAGCAGTCGGTGCACCACTCGATCACGTACGCCAGCGACGGCGATTTCACGGCGTTTATTTTCTTTAACCGTCATGTGGCGGTAGCCACCGTGCTGATAGTTGCCGTCTTCTAACGCCTTATGCAGGTCAGCTAACTCGGATTCTAGGTTATGCTCGAACTCTAGAATTGCTCTCGATAAGCGCTTACCCTTACGAAAGTTCCACCATGATTTCCATATATTTGCTAAACTAGTATCCAATATGTCCGACACTCTACCTATTATTGACGCCTCTTATAGATTATACAAACAGCTTTACGATATAAATCTAAAGCTGGCTAAGCAACAGCGTTACGCGCTTGGCTCAAGTACTGAACAGAGCCTGTTGGCTATGCTGGAACAGCTGTTTCTCGCCAAGCATGCCCCGAAGCCTCACAAGTCCACTTATTTACTAAGGGCGAATGCCCAACTTGACACCTTGCGCCTAAAGCTGCGGCTTTACTTAGAGCTCAAGCTGGCCAATGAAACCCGCCTGTTCCAAAGCCAGGCGATTGTTGACGATATTGGCCGCATGCTGGGCGGCTGGTTACGATCCTTGCAGTAAACCCTCACCGCGGGGCGCACACCGATGTTGTCGTTCCGGTTGTCCGGCTCGTTCCAGTTGACGTTCACCTGGCCGTTGTCCGGGTTCCAGTTGGCGTACGGGGCGCCCCGTACCGTAGCCTGCTTGTCAGGTAGTAGTGCCAGCCGTAGCCAACACGTTCATTTCCATCACCCTATATGGCGATAAGCATGCCTACACGTGAGAGTTACTTTAATTGACGATCCGGCCTGGTAGTAAACTATGCACCTCAGGTGCATTTTACAATCAGTATTGCCCGATGGCGTCTTATCCACGATAGCCGTACCTGGCTAGTTGGCCGGCCGGTGTCTCTTCATCGCTGCCACTTTATTGAACCACAAAAACAAATCAAAAAGAAAATACCAGAGTCAAAGGGACTAGCCTCTCACCGCGGGGCGCACACCGATGTCGCCGTCCCGGCTGCCCGGCCCGCCCCAGCCGACGTACACCCGGCCGTCGGCCGGGCCCCAGTAGGCGCACGGGGCTTTACTGCCTTTATCAAATTCTCCGTTTAGCCACGTAGCTGTCTGAGCATCAATTGGATCAGTACCATTTTGCAAGTTTAGCGCCTGTAGGGTTAAGTATTCTGAGAGGGTGGGGTAGGTGCTTCGAAAATCTAGTGCGCCACTGCTCGCAACATCTAGTTCTTGCCAAGCTACGTCAATGACTTTTTTATAGTCTCCCTCTCCCTCTTGGAGATTATGGGAAACGTTCTTTAGGATCGGTTCTTGCATACCGGCGATAACACTAACTGTCCATCTACCTTCGTCACCCCGCTCGATCTCACCCCACGCACCTTCAACATCGTCATATAGGTAAAGACCACCGTCTTTAGTGCTAGGCAAGTTTTTATAAATGTCACGCCAGAACTTTATCCCCATACTTGGCGGGCTTAGAATAACTTGCGGACTCCAGCCATTCCTATTCATTACATCGTATGCTTTCTCAAGCCGCTGCCAGTCCACCGATTCAACGGTTGCATCCATAACCTCTGGAAGCCAAATTGAAGATTTAGGGAAAAGTCTCTCGGCCGCACTAAGAGCGCCATTATAATATGCTTCCATAGCCGAGGGTGGTCCACCACCTTCTTTTCCAGCGCCTTGCTGGGCAAGCTCTTGGGCTAAAACCGCGGCCAGGCCACCGCTGGCAACATCTTCAGGATTGGCTGTGCCGGCGTCGACATTGCGCCGATAAGCAGCCTCTAGTTCGGCATCGAGGCCGGGGTAAAGATCAAACGAGAAAGAAGGATCAAGGCTCAAAACTCTACTCCTCTCACCGCGGGGCGCACACCGAAGTTGTCGTCCCGGTTGCCCGGCTCGTCCCAGTAGACGTACACCTGGCCGATGTCCGGGTCCCAGACGGCGTACGGGGCTTTCTCGTCGTTAGAAAAAGTGCCTTGTAGCCAGGTATAAGTTTCTTTGTCTAGCGGCTCTTTGCCAGCTTTTAGGCGCAGGGCTTGTAAAGTTAGGTAGTCATCGATTGTCGGATAGCTGTTGCGGATCTCTTGCTTGCCATCAATCCCGAGTGCACCATTAAAGATGCTGGCGATTTTAGCAAAGTCTTCAGCATCGCCCTCACGTAAATCATGCGAAACGTTGAGCACGCTCGGCTCAGGGGTAGCCGCTATGACACTAACTTGATAACTTACCGGATTAATATCCAGCCAGTAATCCTCTAGGTCTTCGTTAACATATAGGCCGCCATTTTGGGTGCCGGGAAGTTTAGCATAGATATTCTTCCATTCATTGATAGACAAACCGCCGCAGCTTATAACTATTTCGGGCTGTAAATCGTGTTGTAACATTGCCCCATACTGCGTAGCCACGCTTTCCCAATTGATATCACCAAACAGTGGGCTGGTAAGCTCAGGCAGCTGTACACCGCCAGCGTCATACAGTTCTTTGGTGGCGTCCCAACTCTCTAAAAGCTTCTCTTTAAAGTCGCCGCCGACAACTTCGATCACTCCTGATTGTTCGTTTTCAAGGTTTTGAGCGATAACAGCGGCTAAGCCGCCATTGGCCAAGGCCTCTGGGCTAGCTGTACCCTCAGCTACGTTGCGCCTAAAGGCAGCTTCCAGCTCAGCATCTAAGCCTGGGTAAAGGTCGAAGGAAAAAGAAGGATCTAAACTCAAAATATCATCCTCTCACCGCGGGGCGCACACCGAGGTCGTCGTCCCGGTCGTCCGGCTCGACCCAGTAGACGATCACCTGGCCGTCGCCCGGGCGCCAGTCGGCGTACGGGGCTTTTTTACCGTTATCAAAGGTGCCTTTTAGCCATGTGTAGGTTTTGGCGTCAAGGGGCTCTTGGCCATGCTCCAGGCGTAGCGCCTGCATAGTTAGATAAGTGCGAAGGTCAGGGAAGGTATCGGAGACTGCTGAAACACTGCCTAGGCCTAGAGCCTCGGCTACCTCATCACCAAAGACAGAATGCAAGTCTGGCTTTGTCATGGAATGCGGCACACCTTGCGCCGCAGGACTAGGGCCTGCCGGCACGACGCGAATCGCCCAGAGTTGATCATCGGAGTCATTTAGCTCTGACCAGTGCTTTTCAATATCCTTATCTATGTAGAGACCTTTATTTTTAGTGCCGGGTAGTTTAGCAAATACGTCTTTCCAGAACTTTATATTCTCGCCCTGCGGGGCAACCACAACTTCAGGCCTTAAACCTGTTGCCTCCATAACTTCATAGGCTCTGGAAACTTTATGCCAATCCAGCTCTTTAAAGTGGAAGCTACCGGCACTCAGCTCGCCAGCCGTAATGCCAGTATAGCGCCCAAATAGCTCGGTACTCGCTTCGCAAGCCGAGTCAAAAGCGGTCTGGAACTCGGGTGATACATCTATTTCAGCACGGGGATCTTGCTTGGCCACCGTTTCGGCTATGGCGGCCTGCAAACCAGCTGCGGCAACTATTTCCGGGTTAGCCGTGCCTCCCTCGATATTGCGAGCAAAAGCGGCTTCAAGTTCGGCATCGAGGCCGGGATAGAGGTCAAAAGAAAAGGATGGTTCTTGATGACTCATGATGTGTATTATACTACATAGTGTTGATTTTTGCAATACTGCTATAATTGTAGCATAAAAATATATAAAATAAAGCAATGGCCGAACGCATAATCACACCCCTAGGGGAAACAGCTGAAGCACCGCTAACACCCGAAGCGATGGCCGAAGGTCTGGCCAAAACGGAGGCCTTCTTAAAGGACGTGGCACCACATCTGGGACGGCTATTCGGCGTTGATCTTAATATTCAGATTGGCGAGCACTGGGCCACCAGCCTGGAGCCCGGTGTCGATGTAGTAACAGCTGATCCGCGGTTCTTTATTGAAAAGGGTTATACGCCGGAAATGTCCAGCTATGCGACCATGCACGAGGTGGCGGCACACTTAAAAGAAAAGGTCACTGAACCAAAGCTGACTGACCGGGTACTCAACTTTATCAAACCAGTTGACCAGGAAAATCCTCGGCTGCCGCTAGCCGAACGCCCCGTCGACCCCACAAAGAGCATTTTCCACAATATATTTTCCGATATCGCCGGCAATAACCTGATCCATGCTGTGCTTCCGAGCATGAGTAGTGTCGCCGCCCAGCTATACCAAGAAAAGCTCTTTGCCGAAACCGACTATAGACCGCAGCCACGCCACATCCAGTTCTTGTATAAGATTATCCGCGAAGAGATGGTGCCGGATAGCGAGACAGCCGTGCTACCGGAAGTCGATGAAGCTATCGCCGGCTTGCGAGATTATCAGGGCGAAGGTGACGTTATTAAGTACAGTACAGCAGTGGCCAAGTCAGCCCGTATAGCTATGCCGGCCGAGGAGCGCTTCAAGATATGGACAAGCATCATTTATCCGGTATTTGAAAAGCTGCTCGAGCAGGATAGACAAGATCCAGAACGCCAGAACAGCCAGAACAAGAAACCAGGCGCAACTAGTAGCGGTCAACCTGCAGGCGACACGAAAGGCGAGTCTCAACCGGGTGAAGGCAGTCCTGGCCAAGACGGTCAGCCCTCAGATAGTCAGCGTTTCGACACCTATTACAAAGATTACCGTCAAAACCGTCATCCTGATCCGCTCAGCCACGATGATCAAGATAAGCTCCATCAGCACGCCAAAGAAAAAGCGCGTACTGCTGATCAGCTAAAGTCTCCCCGGGCTATACAAACCGAGCAAGAGCGGCGCTTGGATGAGCAGATTAAACGTGAAACCGGCCACTCTCTACGTGAACAACGCCAGTATGATACTGAGATATTTAAGTGGCAATCTGTAATCAGTGAGATGCGTGATGTCTTTCAGCAAGTAATTAACGAGCGTGTGGCCCAGAAACGCGGTTTAAGTCGACGCTCTTTCAGTGAAGGAGCCGTCCTAAACCCCGATCAACTAGTGCAGACCGTGATTGATATCCGCAATAATGTGCGTGACCCTGAAGCCTTCCGTGACTATGAAACAGCTAGGGGTGAGACGCAGGCGATTGGTAAAACCGATTACGTGTTCCTGTTGGACGCTTCAGGATCAATGGCAGGTGAAAATGCTAGCGCGGCAGCCAGCTCAACTGTAATTGGGCTAGAGGGGCTGTCAGCCCTCCAGAGGGACGTTGAAGAAGCGGAGGCAAAAAATAACATTGAGCTGGATCTGGACATCAGAACGGCTATCTATACTTTTGGTGATGATGCTACTTGCCTAAAACCACTCTCCACTAAAGTAACCGAGAAGGAGCGCCTCGATGCTTATGCGGCCGTCTCAAGCCCTGATGGTAGCAGCACCAGGGACTATCTGGCGCTGGAAGAGATCGAGGGCTGGGAGAACGACACTAGTCGACGCAGAATTATCATTGCCATCTCTGACGGTCGCAGCAATAGCAACGGGGTCGACACCTCTCCTCAAGCCCGCCAAGCAATCGATAAATTGCGTGGCAAGGGCTGGTTCGTTTATGGTGTTAGTATAGGCTCCGATGATGCAGAGCGCTTGTACCAGCCGACTGCTCGCCGAGTGGATGATCCGGCTGAATTGCCGCAGACTATTTATAACTTTATTGAAGCAACCATTACTTAAGTATCTTGAATGGCTGTCAATTTTGGCATGGTGTGGCTACTATGCTGTGTCTTCGGCTCTGGTTTGACCGCTGACGACCCCGGCTCCTTATACCTGATAGCATACTTGCTGCGAGACGACTGTTTAACCCGTCTGGCCAGTGTGGCACTGCCTGGCGATCCTAGCAGCAGAGTCTGGCCCGATAAGGGCTCTTGAGCCTGCACCGCCGCAATTCGCATATAGAAATTAAATGACGGCAGATTAGTGATTTCGCCTTCCTCTACGAAAGGCTTGAATAGTGGTAGCACCAGCCGTTCATCGGTGGGGCTGCCAGATCGGAAACAGATAACTGTGCCGACATTAGCCAAGATAATATCTACTAGGCGTTGCTGATCCTGTTGGGAAGTGGACTGCTCTGCCATGGTTAAAAACAGTCTGTACTTTCTGGCTTCTGATAACATCTGCACGAACGCCATGGTGGCAAAGTTTTGAAACTCATCGACATATAGGTAAAACGGTCGCCGCTCGACCTGATCGAGCCGTGCTCGTCTTAGCGAGGCCATCTGCAATTTAGCCAGTACGGTAGTACCAAATAGGGTCGAAGTGTCCTCCCCCAGTAAGCCTTTAGAAAAATTACAGATCAAAATCTTGCCGGAGTTTAGGATATCATCGAAATCGATGGTTGATTTTTCTTGTTCCAGCACCCGTTTGGCACTGGCAGAGAAAAGAAAACGGCCAATTTTAGCTGTAATGCCAGCCGCCATTTTAACTTTTTGCATGTCGCCGGCCTTACCAAGCTCATTTTTCCAAAAGTTCTTAAGGTCTTTATCTTGCAGGCTACGGACTACTTTGCGGCGATACTGGGTATCATTTAAGAGTTGAAAGATGGTGAAGAGGTTTGGCTTCTCCAGTGTGAGTGCGGTTTGAATGGTGTTACGCAGGATGTACTCGATACGGTGACCGCCACTATCGTCATCCGAAAAGATTTTACGCATGACGGAGATGGTAGATTCAGTTACCAGATCTTTTTCGCGTAGCAGCTCATCGCCACTTAGCCCTGGGTCTATTTCCAATAAATTGAGCCCGATCGGGTAGGTAATATCATCGGGATTCATATAAATAACATCAGCAACTCTTTCTTTTGGTATGTGTCTCAGAATGGTTTCGGCCAGGTCGCCGTGCGGATCAATAACGGCCGCGCCTTTACCGGCCTTGATATCCTGAACAATGCCGTACAGTAGCATCGTGGTTTTGCCATTGCCGGTGCCGCCGATGATGTATACGTGGCGCTCTCGCTCGGCAGTTGTCAGGCCTATGGGCGTAGTAGTGCCATGGTGTAGGTTATGGCCTAAGATAATATCAGGCTTATTGCCACTCTTCAGTGATACCGGTGCGGGCAATGTCTTGCTTAAGGACTTCTGAACATTTTCGGTCTTAGCGCTTAGTGAGTGAGGGAAATGATACAGATCAGCCAGCTCAGATATTGCTAATACGGCAGTCTGTCGCTTCATGGTCGCCGGTAAACGGTGCTTAAACGCAAATAGCCGGTAACGCCGGCCAAGTTTAGTGAAGGCTCGCCGACTCGACTTAAGGGATTGATACTTTGGCACCGTGAAGGCGGCCAAGGCCGCTCTCATTGTCCGCAGGCGCTGTTTGGCGGCTGGCACTGTATCGGCGGCTACCAGTACCCCTATTGTGGCGGCGTATAGGGGTTGACGGACTTTGGAGTGAATCGACGTAGCGAGTTCCTGCTCAATACTGCTTAGCGTCCGAGCCGGTTTTAGGTGGCGAGCCACTTGCATGTCCTCATGGACGGCACGCTGACCAGCATTACTAGACGACGGCGAACTATGAATCAGCTCAGTGAGGTGTTCACTTAACGTAAATAGCACCTTATTAATAAGTCTAGCTAGTTTAGATGGCAGTGAAGCTTTGCGGCGACTAAGCTGGGACAGTAAGTCCTCGTTATTTAGTAACCGACTGGCAATACTGTCGGCCTCGGCTACATGGATGGGAGTCAAGACGATTTGAAAGACCATCTGTTCGTTAGGGCTTAGCTTAGTCATAGAGCCTGTCAGGTATGCCATCGGGTCATGCTGCTCCAACTCGACTTGTGAAGCTAGCGGAAAGGCAAAATGCTTAGCCTGGCGGAACGTAATCAACTTTGTGGTGCTGCTGTGGGGAGTATCGGCTAAGCTATCAGGTACTTCGGCTATTTTTACTTCCGGCAAGTAAGACGTAATGACCTGGTAAAAGCTATCGGCTTCGGACGTGGCAACCCTCAGTATGTAGCGGATACCACTAGCACGGGTTGAAACAATTTCCAGCGAGAAGGTTAGCTTGCGTCCTAGTAGCCTATCTTTCAGTGACCGGCTGCCATGTCCGTGCAACACCGAAAATAACTGACCTGTGGCTAGCGCACTTTTGTCTAGAAAGGCCGGGGGTGTTAATTCCAAAATGGTCACCGGGCGCTTTATCAGCCAGCGCAATACAAGTGCCTTTCGTAAGATATACGCTGCCAGTCCAGTAACCAGTAAAATCGCTAGGGCTAAAATCAGTCTGTCCATCAATATCCCCTCACCGGATCGCCGGAGATAAAGGTCCGGGGATTAACCGGAATATTGTAAACACGAAGCTCGAAGTGCACGTGATTACCTAGCGAGTGCCCGGTGTTGCCCTCATAGCCAATAATGTCTCCGGGCTGAACATCTTGGCCAAGTGTGGCATTAGTCTGGCTCATATGGCCATAAATGGAAGTGATAGCATTACCATGATCAACAGCCACGTACATACCAAAGCCTGTCGGGTTATCGGGGTCATTCTGAACCGTAAAGACCTTGCCGGCCATAAAGGGCGTTATCGGATCACCGGCCTTATCGGCGATGTCAGTGCCGGTATGGTGTTGCTGATAGAGAGTGGGTGCCCCAAATTCGGTCGTAACCTTGCCTTGGACAGGCCAAGTGGTGGTAACGTTCAAGGTAGTCATTAACTGGCCATCAGGGTTATGAATTTCAACTAAATGAGTTAGTGGGTTCACGAACGCTAAAACACCGGAAACGGCCGACACACCGGCATGCACGGCCGAGTACACCGCTAGTACAGGCAACATGATGATGACGCCAAGCGTTGCCGGAATAATCTTCATCTCTGTTTTGCCGGGCTTAAAGAGGTTGAGTGGATTCATCGTTGGTAGAGCTCCGCCGGATTGGTAGTAATCAGCGGGTGCTCTTGACCGGAAGCGACAACCTTCACGGCTACGTGGTTTTGATCGGCGATGATCAGGGCGTCGCCCTTTTCGCAGGTTAACAGGAAGTTTTGTTCGTATTCACTGAGGTTAAACTCTGAAACAACATTCTTGATGGTCGTGGTATCCTGGCGCATTAAGATTCGCAGACTGCTCTGAGAAGCAATAGCCCGCCCGTAGTCGTTTTTTAAAAAGTCATTGGCTTGCTGGGAGATAATTGAGACGCCTAAGTAATACTTGCGGGCTCGGCGCACCAGACCAGAAACAAAGCGGGCGCTTTCTTCGTGTTGGAGCAGTAGCCAGCCCTCGTCTATAACTAGCAAGCGCTTTTGGGGATTGGCCTTAACTTGGTTCTGCACAAAGTTGGAGATGATCATCATCATAATTTGACGCAGGCTTTCCGGTAAGTCCTTAATGTCAAAAACAACTAGCCGATTATCGAGGGCAATGTTAGTCTGAGCATTGAAGACGTCGGCCAGTGAACCGCTAATATACTTTTCTAGGCGCTCAGCCAATTTTTCCTGCTTCATGGAAAGCAGTTCACGGTATAGGTCTTCCAGCAAGGGCATGGCTGGCTTTTTCTTTTTACTCGGCTTATAGATTTTAAGAATGCACTTATCAACGGCAGCTTTCTCGCGGGCATTTAAACCCTCGGCCATCAGTGAAATGACTTCCGTTAGGTCTTGGGTGTGTTCGGCTAAGTCTTTCCGGCTATGATAGGTCGTGGCCAGGTCAAAAGGGTTAATCTTTTGTTTTGATTTAGCCGACAGCTTAATATAGCTACCGCCGACTGATTCGCTGAGTAGCTTATACTCTCGTTCCGGGTCAATCACTATGGTTTTGGTACCTTGCATGAGCTGTCTCAGAATCTCAACTTTAGTGGCGTAGCTTTTACCGCTACCGCTTTGGGCAAAGACTATGCTGTTGGCGTTATTGAGGGAAAATCGATCAAGTATCACTAGCGAGCTGTTTGATTTATTTACGCCATATAGGATACCGGACTCCTGTACCATCTCTGACGACATAAATGGGAATGTCAGGGCGGTGGTTGAGCTGTCTAGGTTACGCTTTTGGCTAAGCACATCCTCGCCACGCGGCAGAATGGACTGCAGGGCTTCTAATTGCTGGTAGCGAGCCACCTTGGTGTAGAACAGCCTAGCCGACAGAGCCGTTTCCAGTAGCTTGGTGGTTTTGTTGAGTTCCTCTTGGCTATCGGCTGTAATAGTGACATAAATTGACACCTGGAAGAGTTTTTCTTGGCCGCGCTGTATTTTGTCCCTCAGTTCCATGGCCGACTCTAACGGATCGGTTACTTCCGGCCCGACTATTTTGCCGGAGCGTATCATCGCTCGCTTAGTCGACTCCAGCTCGGTAATTTTACGGTGCAGTTTAGGTAGGGCTTGCAGGGCATCGACGCCGTGGATGTGATAAGACACGTCCAGATTGTGATTAAAGTTAACTAGGCTATTAAGCCAGCCCGACGAGGCTACGAACGGATAGCCAGAAATAAATAAACAGCGGATATATGTGTCGTCAATGATTAGGTAATTTGGCTGTTCTTCTAGTCCGGCGTAGGAAATGATGTCCATCGGGTCCTGATCGCCGTAATCAAATAGATATTGTTTCGGCCGCTCAGCTCGCTTCTTACGAACGTCCTTTAGTTGATGGCCGAGTTGTAGCAGTGGTGGCATGGTTGACTCCTTATAGATAAGCCTCTTTAAGCAGTTGCATGGTCTGCTCAGTTATAGGCTGGGTTTTAGCCTGTTTGGGGTTATAAAAGTTATAGAACAAATCAAGAATCTCTAGGCTCGAAAGCTGTCGGGTGCGCATACCTAGGCGGCTTAGGCCTTTACTAACAATATCCATGTTCAAGGCTAATTGCTCTTTAACGAGCTCAAAGTCAGTCTTATCCTTGGCGCTGTAGGGCAAAATGATATAAAAATGTCTGGTTAGTATCTTGTTCTTAGTAACCAGGCGGCTGACAAAATCGGTGTAGTTGGTTATCTGTTGTTTATAGATTTTCTCTTTTTCGTTTTTTAACTTGGCTTTAAAATCTTCCAGGTATTTATCCATATCAATTTCCCTCACTCGAAGCAGAATCTGGAGTGGGCAACCTAACGAATTTAAAAAGCTTTGGTAGGTTTCAATCAGGGCATCCTGTTCGGCTTCGCTCTTTAGCTCAAAGTTGACTGAGCTGGCTTGTAGCACTACGCGGTGTCGGTTACCCGGCAAGGTCAGCACGCCATCCTTAACGGCCTTAATATTAATCTGCCGGCGGGCCGATAGCTTAGCGTTTGATTTCTGTAGCAGAGACATGGAGTCCACCTTTTTTCTTAGTTATGAAACTAACGTTGGCGGCCGGGTCGGCCATAATGTCTTCCAACTTGACCAGTTCAAGTGTACTCATGGCTGGTAATAAGGGTGCGCCGGGCTGTTCGACTGCAACCTGCTCGTCGGCTGATTCTGACTCTTCCGTCTCCGACTCAATCTCTCTCAGATACTCGTCGTTTTTGTTATAGACGTAGTAGCGTGGCCGTAAATTATAGCGTGTTAGCGCCAACGCCCAGATGAGTAGCAACTTACCCTTGAATCTGATGGCCGAAACTAGGCATAGCACCGTTACCAGTGTCATTAGGACTGATTTATAGGCGGTGAAGTGCAGTGGTTTAGGTAGCACAATAAATAGAGCAAAGTTAATGAAGATCGGTGCAGCCATTAAAAGCAGTTGCTGCAAGGTGAGGTTACCGGCCACCCGGTCTTCAACGGTTGTAATCTGAGCTGGCACAACGGCGGTTTTCATCTGGCGACAACCTCCTTTGGCGCTGCACGCCGCGTTACTTTTTGGGTAGTCTGTGTCATGTGGCTAACACCGTTAACGAACTGGCCGCCGAGCCTGCGCATGGCTTTAGGGCCAATGCTAGCGTAAGACAGTTGCATCATAAAGCCTTGGGTTTTGAGCAAGGCCACCAACGTCGATAGGCCGACCACCAGCGCCATAATCGGATCGGGGGTGTGGTCGGGGCCGGTGGCAATTAGGGTAAAGAGTATAGAAGCCGCCAGTTGCAGTATCACGACATGTACGAACAGCACAAAAACAGTAGTTATATAGGTCTTGGCGGCGTTACCCGCAAAGTCCTTGAAACTGGGTAGGAGCCAGATGAGTAGAATAAACGGCGCTAGGACAGCACCTAGGTAAAGCGTTACCAGCCGACCAACGTAGTAAACCAACAGCATTATGGCTAGGATCAAAAATGCCACCATAATCAGTAGGGTCGCCACGCCCAAGCCGCCAGCTTGCTTGGTGATAGCCGCCAGTACCTGCCAAACGCTGGTATGGCCAAAGCCAGCCACTAGGGCCGAGATCATGCCGTTGCTAAGGCTTATTATGGCGTCTATCGCAAATATAGAAGTGTTAATTAGCAGAAAGACTAGGCCTAGTTGCGGCAACAGGTGCTTAAACTCTATTTCCTCAAGCCCAAAGGTGGAGGCACTCATGACGTTAAAGCCAAGCATGGCAACCACCAGCACAAAGAGAGCGTCGGCTATAGCCACGGTCGCCAGCCATAAGTTAAAGACACTACCATTGGCGGCCATAAGCGGCGTACCGCTAGTGAAGAACTGGAGGGCATTTATAAAGGGGGAGGCAATCGACTGGACGATATTCTGGAGTAAGCCAGTAATCGCCTTTATAAGCACGTCAACCAAGCTGACACTGGTGTGTTCCGGTTGGATAGCCTGGAGCTGGGGCACATGCTGCTGGGGGCTTACACCGGAGGTACTGTAGGCGTGAGTTAGTACAGCCGTTAGTGTCGCGGCGCTCAGCACGATTGCCAAGCCGACCAGAGCATCGCGCATTATCTTTTTAGCGTGCTCTAGGCGCTCCGGCCGGCCGGAGCTGGTCATGTACTGAATGCCAGCATTTATCAGGAATAATACGCAGACCAGCGACGCAATAACGCTAAGGGTCGCCATAATCGGGGTAACCACGTGGTGCATGGCGTTTGAAACGGATGACGTATCGGCCAGCCTGGTGAGCTGGAAAGCCCAATTATGAATCATGCAGTACCTACTTTCCGAAAGCGTTGCTAGCTAATGTGGTGACAATATTGCTCAGCACATAAGCGCCAATAGTGATTGCCAGTCCGGTAGCTGAGAACATAATGGTACGTTTGGCTTTATCCAGATGTTCGGGATTGCCGGAACTTGTGATGTAGCTGAAGCCGCCCACCACGAAAAAACCGGTCGCAATTAGACCGGCAAGTCCTGCTACGACTTGAATAAGGCTTCTAATAAAGCTCTCGACTTGACCAACGCCATCCCCTGACGCGGCTAAGGCTGGCGCCACCACGACAAGCGGTAGCCCTAAAGCAATTAAGGTTGATAACAGTCGCACGGTCCGTTTACGGTCACGCATACCTGCACCTCACATAAGTAACTATACATTTAGCACAAACAGCCAAAGCGGCAGTGTAAGTTATTTCATAACTGACGGTGTGTTTGAAGCGCAGAATTTAAAAATATATCTGTCAGGCAATAATTTTAAGTCTTGTTGTAGTTTTTTCTACTTTTAATAATTATTTAATCTTTCTTTTCCAGGGCATTTAAAAGTTCTTTATGCCTTAGGCTGTCGCGCCTGTTTTTCCTCGAGCTTCGACGGATCAATCTATAGGGAACCAGCAGTATTCCAAAAATGAGATACCAGCACAACACGATTAGCCATGCCATAAATATCAGTAACAGGGCAACGGGAACAGCCACTAGCCATTTAAGTGCGGCGGATTTACCTTCTGTTATTTTCCATACTCGCGCAGCTGAGCCGTGAAACGACAAAGGCGCAGACACTACCACATTTTCTGATTCTAATTTTGGTGTCATTTTTTCTCCTTAGTAGCCTAATTAAGTTTATAGCATATTTTGATGATTTATTGTTACCTAATGTCATTTATAACAAGCGCTTGCATTTGCACTTTCAAAACTGGAAGCCTCAGACAAGTGCTGAGCATAAAAATATATCTGTCGGGTAATGAAATTAAGCCGTGTTGTAGTTTATTCTACTTTTAATAATTATTTAATCTTTGGGTGGTTTAGCTAGCGGCTCAAGCTTTTCATTACGCCCAAGGTAGTGGTGAAGCCAAGTCTACATTGCGTCTTCAGTGAATGGCTCCGTAGGAGGAACGCTTTTGATTGCCGCAACGATTAATTCAAATGATATAGGAGTATCAGGTAGCGCTTCGAGCAATATCGTTGGTAGCAGGCGATGAGTTAGGTCCGAGTAGGTATAGCCATACCCCGTAATTTCATGCTCAACACACATCTGGGCAATTTCGCTGATCTGTTCTGGCTTGAGACCTATGTCAGTCAAGCTATTTTGCAATAAAGTTGTGCAGCCTTGTAGAGTCGGTCTACCGAAATCAAAACGGTAAGCGCTACGCCGCTTAATTGCGGGATCAATTGCGTCAGGTCGGTTAGTGCACATAATTACCAATACGGGCGTTGCTAGGCTCTGCAATGAATCAATCCCGCGAATCAGTGCATTGACGCCAGCCTTATCTTCATGATGCATCTGCTTACCTTCTCGCGACTGTGCAAGCGCGTCGGCCTCATCAATTAACAGCACAATACCTGAGCGGCCATTGGCTCTCTTGTCCGCTTCATCCGCTATGACTTTGAATGCTTCCGTAACAAGCTTGGTCATTTCGCCCACCATACCCGAACCACGAGCGCTCAGACTAAGTTTGTACAAGCTAATACTTAGGTTATGCTGACGGGCAATTTGATCAGCGAATGATTCGGCCAGTGCTGATTTACCGGCGCCCACATCTCCTGAAAAAATAAATAGCGAAGGACGCTGCTTTAGAGTTTCAAGGAGAGCTATATCTTTACCGTAATGCTTTTTGCTCCAGGCCTGCACGGCCGCTGGATCAAGAATAACAGAGGCTTCTTTAGCCAGATGATTTTTGATGTTGTCTATACCGACCAATGCATGATAGCGTCTCTCAGCGTCTGGGTCAGGGTAATCTTGGATGGTCTCAAATAGGCCTTCAGTCTGCACTTCTATCCTCCGCTCCAATATGTACGGCGCTGGAGCCCAACTCCATTACTCTCGTAGCTTTTATCCGACTCCCATTGGCCACCACTGAATTGTGGTTCACTGCCTTCCTCGCGCTCAACAGGGATTACGTCATTGATTGACTGATGTGCTTCAGGGGATATATCCGGGTTGTGGCGTCTCGACAAAAACGAAGACCATGTTGCGCCACTTAACTCGGCTGTGGTGGGGATGCTACCAGGCATGTCATTCACTTCGAGCTGGCCTAAGTAATTAGTCGTGTATTCTATTGCGTATACCCATGAACCACCAACCTTGTAGCCATACTTAACGTTCTTCAGTAGCCGGTGATGTAGTAGTACGGCGGCTTCGACAACATAATCGGTGATCTCTGCGTCGGATGGCCTCCCATAGGCAAGCTGTAGTTGCTTGAGATCGGCCGCTATACGAGATGCCAGATACTGGGCATCGGTTTTGGTGAATGTGGCGGTAGCTGTGGCGGTATAATTCATGGCTTAACCCTGGAACCCTCTTCCTAAGATCTGCTGCCACATCGTAACGCTCTCTCCCTTCGTTGTGCAGTAGGGGGCGGCTGCGACGGCGTCAAACGCTACTTGTGAAGCTACAACGATTTTCCTGCGCTGTTCGTCTGTGTATTTGGCGGCAATATTATTAGCGGGGTTAATCGGATCAAAAATCTGGATTGGTGAGTTTGTAAGACTGGTCCCCGAGACCTCGTAATAGTCGTCGAAAGCTATCGGTTGCTGAAGTTCGGTTTGGACAATATAGAGGAAAAAGGCCTGCAATGCGTGTGTATAGTCGCTTGCGTCGAGGCCGTCATCGCAGAGGCGTGCACATATAAGTTCGGCCATCATCGACTTGAAGCGGAAGTCCTGATCAAGCTCCTTCTGCAGGGAGATCCAGTGCTTAACAAGCCGGACAAACTGTATAAAGTGGTCTTTCTGGGCGGCTTTGCGGTTTCGAAAGAATTCTAGCTGTAGTGGAATGCTGGTCATGATGCGCCGACCGCTGGTCTTCGTGACCAGATAGCCTACGTCATTAGCCTCGCCTTCATAAAGTACTGGTACGACATCTACTGGAGGGCCGGTCTTATACAGTAGCTTCACACAATGGTCTTGAGGATCGAACTGGTTATCAGTAAAATCCGGGAAAACCTCTTTTAGTCGATCGATGAGCCAATTGACCAGCTCCTTGTCACTGCTCGGCGCTGCCGCAGCTTTTATGTATACGGCTACGTCTAGGTCGCTGATTTTTCTGAGCGCATCGCCCTTAGCAAGGCTACCCGAATGGAGCATCTTCACCAGATCATAGTCGTCGTGCGCGGCAATGAACTTTTCAAGTCGTTGGCGTAAATAGTTCGCCCGAGCTCTATATTCTATAACATACTCATGGGGCAGATTTATGCGATTGTCGGCAAACACTTTTAATTCAGCATTCGTAACCTTAGCCGTAACTAGGTAGTCTTCAGCTGTGTAGCTCATGCGCTCGCTCCCCCTGGGAATGTACTGATGACAGCAAATACGTCGGACACTAGTCGCAGTTCGGTTTCACAAAGCGAGCTGAAGCTATACTCCTTGAGTTTGGTACGATCCTCGTCGGACAGACGGTGCTTGCCTGAAAAAACTATCAGCGGCAGATCGTTGGCTTTGGCGTAGGCAAAAGTCTCACGGTAAATCTTGGAGTTTGGTGAGTAGCCGACCACCAGCAGAACCGAGCCGCGGATAAGATTGAGGTTGCGGGCGTCGGCAGCCACAGGTTTAACTTTGAAAAAACCAACCCGTTTCAGTATATCGGCCTCGTGCTCCATGGACTGCTTCTCTGTAGAAATAACGGCCACCTCCCGGCCCACATTCTCGGCGAAACGTTTCCATACAGGCCGCATCCTCCGCACGTACTGCACAACCAGAAAACTGCCACCAAATGTCACTACTATGGCTAGTACTAGCTGGGCGATAGTGGCTATGTCTGACGCGTCTTGCAACGACATTTGTTTCCTTATAGATTTTATGTTGAAACGGCTTTTTATTTCAAGCGACGTCTCTTAGTATTGTATCACGTTTTAACATTAGCAACACTAGATATGCCGCATAAGCATAAGCTAAATGCCTGCATATAGCGTACTAGTGCTTATTGTCGTCTGTTTCTATAGTTTCGGTTAGAACAAGTGTGTACACGAGCAGGGCATAGAAATTAACTCCGTTTTTCTTTACGAGCTTGCGCTGTAGCAGCAGTATTACATGCACCAGAAAGACCATAAGTAGAAAGTAGGTCGTTGCTTTCCAGAGTAATAACAGAGCCGCTGGTATCAGTACAAAAACTGCATAATCGCGAACAAGTTCTCTGGTGATCGCCAGCCAGTATTTTCTAAAGACCTTGCCGGCTTGTGGGCGAGCTTCCTGATGCCATAGTAAAAATTCGGCATAGCTTTCAGGTGGGTTCTCCTGGCCCTGCATCATCTGTAAGGCTGTCTCTCCATCGCATAGGTCATATAGTTCTAGATATTTCTTGGCACTACGAAAACGAAAGTGGTAATAAATAATCAGCAAGTGATCGATATGGCGCTGGGCGAGCCACAAGCCAAGCACAAGCCCCAATAACAAGCCAACATACATACCGTAATACTACCAGAACCTCTTATTTAGCCCTGCAAAACTAGCCATCTGCTTGCATAGGATAGTCGATACAGTCCGCCGCATAACCTCGCGGCTATTGTTCTGCGACATAATATTTAAACTACCTTCCCAAAGTATGGAACGGTCTATCGTAGCTAGCTTTCTGTGGCGGTAATCATTGCAGAGCTTCACCTTTACGCCAACTAGCTTTAGCTGTTTTAGCGCTGTCCAGGCTTGAATGCGCAAATACTCATCATGGTGGCCCGGAAATCTGGTATTTATGCGTACTGTTACGCCTTTCCTGATCAATTTTCGGAAAATGGGACTTAACTCTGCAGTCCGTCTACAGGTCAGGTATGGACTCTCAATCACCACTTCGCTTTTTGCCCTCTTAAGATCCTTCGCGAAAGCGCTATAGAAATGGTTTTCATCAAAAAGGCTAGAAGTTAATAGTTCTTGGGCTCGTACACTCCGGCGGGGTATAATTCTAAACATAGCGATTCTCTTCCTTTGCCGCTATCTCAGAACTAACACCTATAAAAGTTTTATGTACGTCCCGTAGGCCCAGCCAATTTTGCTCATGCTTGCATATTGCAATGAAAGAGAATATAAAAGAGGTCACTGTAATACAGGATTGAGATTATGGCAGTTGTCGAAGCAACCCAAGGACCGATAGACGCAGTAACACACACCCGTTACCAGATGACAGACGAAGCTGCACGTGCTGATCGAATGCGTGCTATGCATCAAGTACTGGGTGAACTTGAGCCAGTACTCGCACAGCCAGTTTATGACGGTGACATAGAAACCGCGCTTATTCATCACATGGGCCGCGCAGCATTTGGCCATGGTGGTTATGGTAGCGATGCAGTGAACAACTACAGAAGGTTTGCGGGTGCCATTGACAAGGATACTGCCGAAGGCCCAACACCAGTCTTGCTTGTTTCTCAAATTCGATCAGGCCATGGGACTCATGGCAATACGGAAACAGCCTTGGTAATGGTTGATCCTGAAAAGACAAGCTTCCGGTCAAGTGTGGTGCACGAACGCGATTTACATGAAAGAGGTCACGCCCACAAAATTGCTATCACACGTCGAAGCATAGCGTTGGTAGGAGTGACCTCTACTATTCACGCAGATATATCTGGGTATGGCGGTGATCATGTCCTAGGCATCCATGATGGCGCTGATTTGCACGAGGGACAAGACGAACTTGTCTTGAGCCAGAGGAGTGTTATCGACGGCAAGAATGGGCGTGGACCGATAACGGTAGAACATGATGGCTTCAGGCGAGATATAGATCGTATGGGCATAATAAGTACTCCAAAATACATAGTGGGCTGGGATCGTATTAGCGGTGCTCTAGTGGAGAAGGTTAACGATATTGCTCGTGGTCATCATGAGCAACACCAGAAAGGCCAAGACGTGTTTCCGTACGTTCTTAACTTACGGGGTTTTCTTGAAAGAACCGGCCAACTTGAAGTGCTCCTAGGGCACAGCGCCCCTTTAAAGAAAATTTTTAAACACGCTGATGCCCTAGAAGAAAGCATTTCAGATTTAACGCCCCCTCAGGATTACGACTACCAGGATTAGAGGCATGCGGGGGTTCGAATCCCTCCGCCCCAGTCAAGTTTACATTCCGGGCATAGACAAGAATTCGAGTAGCTCAATGGCATTGCCGGGTGTTTTTAAGTGAGGATGGTTCTTTAGGGCCTCGAGGATTGCTTCTTTGTCCCCATCTAAGATAGAATAGCCGGAAACTGGGGTATGGCCCTCGCCTACGCCGTCCGCAGTAATACCATTTACTACCTGTAAAGGCATGCCGAACTCCACGTCAATTGTTTTGCTGGTTTCGTCTTTCCAGCTTATCCATTCTTCCATACTAGCTTTCATTTCCTCCGGACTAGCGCTTGCCATTCGCTCACTAGCCGGTGTCTTTGATACGTAGAAAACCATAAACTTCGCCATAGTAATATTCCTCCTAGTTAATATAGGCTTATGATAGACCTTCTGGTTTAGAAAAGCCAAGCTGGGCCATTTCAGGGGCTTCACAAAAGTGCTATCCTAAGAATATAAATAGGAGGGCAGACTATGAGCAAGCCAAATCCAGTAGTGCATTTTGAAATGGGTTATAAAGAGCAGGCGCGCATGGTCAAATTTTATGAGACCGTTTTTGGCTGGAAGGCCCAGCCAATGGGGCCCGACATGGGTAATTACGTTGTCGCCCAGACTACCGCGACAGACGACAAGGGGATGGTGCAAACACCTGGCACCATTAATGGAGGCTTCTATAAAAAAGCGGGCCCGCTATCGCAGGCGCCATCAGTGGTCGTGTCGGTAGACGACATACAGTCAGCCATGAAGGCCGTGGTAGCGGCCGGCGGTAAAATCCTTGGTGGCATGAACCAAGCCGGCGAACACACCGACGAGCCGCAAATGATCCCCGGCGTCGGCTTATGGATTTCAGCCATGGATACAGAAGATAATCGGTTTTCTATACTGCAACCCAACTAACGTCTGGCGTTACCTTGATTCAGCCCGTAGCTTAACGAAATTTCTAGCGTGCAGGTAGGCGTCCTTTATTTGCGAGTGTGCTTCAATAACTAGCTCGCGCTTGTCGGCCTCAAATTGTTTGGAACGTGGCTCGTACTTACTCTTCCTGACGATTATAGGCGGTTTGAAGTAAATTTCGCGTGGTAGGCGGCGGCCAAGCGGCCCGGCAATACCGGTTGGCATAATGGGCAAGCCATGCGACAGGGCCAGGAAGGCGAAAGTGGTCTTCATTTTGTTGATATCGTAGTCGTCAATATCTTCCTCGCCTTTATAGCGGTGGCCTTCCGGGAAGATTCCGATGGTGCCGTTGTTGGCAATCACTTGGCCGATCCGGCTGATTTGCTCGGCGCTTAAGCCGACGCCGCGTCCGCGTTCTACGGTAATTACTCCCCAAGCGTTTACCACGGCTCTCACGGGCGGGTATTTTTGCAAGCTTTCTTTACCCAGGTAGTTCAAGACACGTGGTGAAAGCTGGCCTTCGGAGGAATTAGCGGTGTATTCATCTAGCCAAAAGAGTGTCAGGCCTAAGGCGAACGAATCGAGGTTAGAACGATGGTTGGGCGTAATAATCAGAGGCTTTCCATCTACGGGCCTGAAAGCCTGCTCGATGTTGTGCGGGTAGTAGCCGCCGGCGCCCCATAACAATGGTTCGGATATGGCGGCCCCCATCGCGTACACCTTAGGATGCGGAATCAGCGCTTCGAAGTTCTCAATCTGTGCCATTTGACTTAACATAGCATATTGTTTGATAAGTGTAAAAATACGCTTATGCTCCGGTCGTTTTGTTATACTGGGGGCAATGAGCTCCAGCGACGCAGACGCAGACATTGCCGTGATTGGCCTGGCCGTAATGGGCCAGAACCTGATTTTGAACATGAACGACCACGGCTTTAAGGTCGTGGCTTTTAACCGCACGGTTAGCAAGGTCGACGATTTCCTGGCCAAAGAAGCCGGAGGCGCGTCTGTTGTTGGCGCGCATTCAGTAGAGGAAATGGTGGCCTCTCTTAAGAAACCACGACGGGTCATGCTGATGGTCAAGGCGGGTGAGGCCGTTGACCAAACGATCGAGCACCTACTGCCACACCTCGAGGCCGGCGACATCATTATCGACGGGGGCAACTCGCTGTTTACCGATACTGAGCGCCGCCGGAAGGAGGTCGAAGCTAAAGGCTTGTTATACGTTGGCGCGGGCGTTTCCGGGGGCGAAGAGGGTGCTCGCCACGGCCCTTCGATCATGCCCGGCGGCTCGCCGGAGGCCTGGCCACATGTAAAAGACATTTTCCAGGCTATTGCCGCTAAAGTCGATGACGGCACCCCATGCTGTGACTGGGTAGGCGAGGGCGGCGCCGGCCACTACGTCAAGATGGTGCATAACGGCATCGAATACGGCGACATGCAGTTGATCGGCGAGGCCTACCAGCTAATGCGCGACCACCTGGGCATGAGCGCCGATGAAATGGCCGCCGTTTTCGCTGACTGGAACAAAGGCGAGCTCGACAGTTACCTGGTTCAAATCACCGCCGAAATCCTGGCTTATAAAGATGAGGACGGCCAACCCCTGGTTGACAAGATCCTGGATTCCGCCGGCCAAAAGGGCACCGGCAAGTGGACTGTCATGAGCTCCGCCGAGCTCGGGCAACCCGTCAGCCTGATTACCGAGGCCGTATTCGCGCGTAGTCTATCGGCGCTAAAAGAGCAACGGGTAGAAGCTAGCGGCGTTTTGTCAGGCCCGGACGCCAGGTTCAAAGGCGACAAGGCCGCTTTCATCGAACAGATCCGCCAGGCTTTATACGCCTCAAAAATTATCAGCTACGCACAGGGCTACATGCTAATGCGGGCCGCCGCCGAAGAGTACGGCTGGAATCTCAATTACGGCGGTATAGCCCAGATGTGGCGCGGCGGCTGTATTATCCGCAGTCGTTTCCTGGGCGACATCAAAAAGGCCTACGAAACTAATCCGGAGCTGACCAACCTGCTGTTGGATCCGTTCTTTATCAAGGCCATCGAAGACAACCAAACCGCATGGCGAGATGTTATCTCAGCCGCGGCTAAAACTGGCATCCCTTTACCGGCCATGAGTTCGGCGTTGTCGTTTTACGATGCGTACCGCACCGATAAGCTACCCGCCAACCTTACCCAAGCCCAACGGGATTACTTTGGCGCTCACACATACGAACGAACCGACAAGCCCCGCGGCGAATTCTTCCATACCAACTGGACCGGCAAGGGCGGCGACACCAGCAGTAGCAGTTACAACGCCTAGCCCAGACTTTTGCGTAAGACAGCCATTTGGTTGATCAGTTCGGTGCCTTTGGCGCCGTTTTCGTTCTTAATCAGTTTACCGCTCAGTTTTTGGTGGGTGATTTCATCTTTGGTTTTGGGGCCGAAGGTGACGCCAAGAACCTTTTCGGTCAGCTCGATGTCGGACTTGATGTCTTTCCAGGCGGCACTTCCTTTGGCGAATTCGGCAAGGTTGTCTTTGTTGATCCAGCGGCCGGCGGCCATGATGTCGCTCGCCATGTTCGGGTATTCTTGCTTCAGTACTTCAAGGTCTTTTTTATCAAGCTTGCTGAGCGTGCGGCCCAGGCCGATGAACTCCGGCGGCAAACCAACCGAGTAAAAACCGGCCGTAAATGTTATGGCCCGCGGCAGGGTCTGTTCACCTGTAGTTCTGGCGTAGGCCAGCAGGCCGATGTGCTGGCGGCGGTCGCGGCGCTTGGGTACCGACTCAAAAATGGGTTGCATGCCCGCCACGATATCATTGAGGGTCTTTTTATATAGTTTCGCCGATTCTTCGGCGATCGTAATTAATGTTTTCTGATTAGCCGACTTTATGATTCGTGGCTTAACCTTTGGTAGTTCCTTTTCAAGACGGACGATAGCCTTTTTTACCGCTGTTTTGGGATGATCGTAGCGAAATGATGACTGGACGGTGACAGTGCGGATTCCGGGAAACTCCTGCATAAAGCGATCAACTGTTTCAGGCGACAAGCCGCCGCGGAATAGCAAGCTACCACAGCCGAAGATCGGGTAGACCGGAATGCCGGTTTGCTTTTCGAACTCGTAAGCACGGGAAAGCCCGACCTTATTGCCGATAATTCCGGCCAGGAAGCCGGAAGATAGCGCCGAGTCTGACCCGGCCAGAAAGGTCCTTATATATTCGGGCGGGCGGCCAAAGTGCTGTTTGTGGAACTTAACATAGTCGTTTAAAAGATCGCCCACGGCCAGTTGGCTCTCCACGCTTTCCACCAGTGGTATCAGCTCCAGATAGTCCGTATTAGTGTGGTCGGTGGTGAATTCGCTGGACTTAAAATGAGACAGTTTTTCGAACAGCCGGTGGATGTGCATCAGCTGGTCGGCGCGTTCGGTCATGGGAAGAATCACCTCGAAGAGGGGGCGGCCGTGCAATTTAAGGTCACGGGCGAAGTCCTCACTGCTTAGAATTACGGTCATGGCCTGCAGTAGGTTGTAGCCCTTTTCTTCCCAGATGTTGGGGATACGGAAAGTCAGGAATTTGTCGCGGCCCAGCTGCTCTTTGGCGAAATAGTCGTGGTAGTCACTGAAAAGACGATCGATGACGGCGGCGTCGGCGTGCTTGCCCTCCCAGTCCCACATATACTCGCCAACTTCGAGGTCTTTGAAACAGTTTACTGCCTCGCCGATTTCCTGGTAGACGCTAACGAAGGGCCGCTTACGTTCGTCCCAATATGGCGCTGAAGCATTGTCGGGGTGCTGGGTGGCCATGGTGCCAGGGATTTTTCTCATTTAGGGGCCTCCACGAATTTTTTAATCTGCTCCAGTGCTTTTTTGAGTATCGTCTTGTCAGCGACGAATGTTAAGCGGGCAAAACCTGGCGCGCTGAAAGCCTCACCGGGAACCAAAGCGACTCCTGCTTCGATCAATAGCTGTTCACACCACTCCGCGCTGTTATCAGTCAGATCACGTAGGTCCAAGAAGACATAAAACGCCCCGCCGGGCACGTTGTGCTTTATACCGGCTTTTCGAAGACCCTGAGTAACAATTTCCCTCTGTTTATTCAGGGTTTTGAGCGTCGAAGCTGGTGGCCGATCTTGCCTTTTCATTGCCGCCAGGGCAGCGTACTGGCTGGGTAATGGCGCGTTGCCGTTAATGTGGCTGAGCAGGCTGGTAGCCGCACCGGCCACGGCTTTGTCGGCGATCAGATAACCGATACGCCAGCCGGTCAGAGCCTGGCTCTTGGAAAAGCCATTGATAATGACCAGGTTCTTAAAGCCGGCTTTTGGCACCGGCCTGAAGCCGTGCCCAAAAACCAGGGTGCTGTAAATATCGTCAGATATAACATGGATGTCATCGACCGCTTTTGATAATTCATCCACCGATTGCTTGGAGAAAACGGCGCCGGTCGGGTTGTGCGGCGAGTTAACGATTATAGCTTTGGTTTTGGATGTTATGGCTGTCTTAACCGCTCCAACATCGAGATCATGCTCTGCCGTTAGCGGCACTTCGACCACCACGCCGCCGACTAGCCTAATAAGATCCATATAGCTGACCCAGGCCGGCACCAGCACTATAACTTCGTCGCCGGGATTAATCAGCGCCAGCAGGGCGGCGTAAATGGCCGGTTTGGCCCCGGCCGTGACCACGACATTGTCTGGCTTTACCCAATCAAGGCCGTAGAATTCGGCGGCATGACTGGCGATGGCCTGACGCAAATCCGGCAGGCCGGCAACGGGGGTGTATTTGTTTTTATCCAGCGTCTTAGCGACTGCCGACTGGATATAATCCGGCGTGTTCGTGGCCAATTCCCCAGCCGTTAAGTTATATACGGCTTTGCCCTCGTTCGCCATTTGCTTGGCCCGGGCGTTAAGCGCCAGCGTGGCACTCTCTTGCATGGTCGTCATCCGCGACGCCAATGTAGTTTGCTTCATACGGTCGTCATTATAACCTACAGACACATAAGTCTGGAGGGTATATCAAACATATATACCCTGTATATACGCTATATATACGCATAGAAAGAAAGGTGCTGTCTATGGTCACTGATTTGACGGTATACAAAGTATAGCTTTAGGTGGTATAATAGAATTAATATATGGCAAAATCGATAATTGAGGTTAAGAGCTTGGTTAAGCGCTTCGGCGACCTGACCGCCGTAGACGGTATTGAGTTCGATGTTAAAAAGGGTGAGATTTTCGCCTTTCTCGGCCCCAACGGCGCCGGCAAGAGCACGACCATTAAGATGCTGACCACTATGCTGAGGCCCACCAGCGGCTCGCTTGAACTGGCCGGCCACGACGTTAGTCGCGAACAGTCTGCCGCGCGCAATTCTTTCGGCATTGTCTTCCAGGATCCCAGCCTCGACGAGGAGCTGACGGCTTACGAGAATATGGAACTGCACGCCGTGCTCTATAGCGTACCCAAGGCCGAACGCCCCCGACGCATCCAGGAGCTTATGGAGCTGGTGGAGCTGTGGGGGCGCAAAGACTCAATGATCAAGACCTTTTCGGGCGGTATGCGGCGCCGACTGGAAATCGCCCGCGGCCTTTTGCACGAGCCCAAAATCCTCTTCCTCGACGAACCGACGCTGGGCCTCGACACCCAAACCCGCAACCTGATGTGGGCTTACGTCAAAAAACTTAGCAATGAAAAGGGTATGACCATCTTCTTTACCACCCACTACCTGGACGAAGCCGAAGACGTGGCCGAGCGCATAGCCATTATCGACCACGGCAAGATCGTCGCCAGCGGCACCACCGCCGAGCTGTGCAAGCTGACCGGCACCAAAACACTGGAAGCCGCCTACCTTAAACTGACCGGCGAAACCACCCGCGACGAAGCCGACAGCGGCAACAATAACGGCCTGAACTTCAAGATGTCCTTACGCAACACGAGGCTCCGCTAATGGAAGTTGTTTACGCTCTCTGGCTCAGGCAGATCCGCCGCTATTATCGGAGCGGTTCGCGCATTTTGGGCACGCTGGGCCAGCCCATCCTGCTGTTATTGGCCTTGGGCTACGGTATCGGCGCCATTTACAAGCGGGCCGGGCAGGGCGATTACCTGCAGTTCCTGGTGCCGGGCATTATTACCCAAACCGTCCTGCTGTCGGGCATTTTCTGGGGAGTTATCATCTTGATGGACAAGCGTTTCGGCTTTTTGTCGGAACTGCTGGTAACACCGGTGTCGCGAGCTAAAATCCTGCTTGGAAGCGCCCTAGGCGGCGCTACGGTTTCGATCATGCAAGGCATGCTGGTATTCCTGATCTCCATGTTGTTGGGCTTCCGCCCCTACGACTGGTTGCTTGTGGCGCCGGCCCTCGGCCTGTTGGTGGTAATCTGCCTGGCGCTGGCCTGCTTTGGAGCCGGCATCGCCTCTATGGTCGACGACTTCCAGGGCTTCCAGGGTATTAACAACCTGCTGGTCATGCCGATGTTCTTCCTATCCAGCGCGCTGTACCCGCTGAATAACGTGCCGACCTTCCTACGAATTATCAGCACCTGGAACCCTGTTTCGTATATGGTGGATGCTCTGCGCTTCCTGCTGGCCAACCAGACTCATTTCGGCATGGGCAAGGACCTTATAGTCATCGGCGTCACGCTGGTGGCGGCCGTCGCTTTCGCGGTAAACCGCTTCAACCGCGTCCAGATGTAATCAGACCGTTAACAGGTGGCGGCGCTCGACCCAGAAGAAGGCTACCGAGCCGAAAGCCAGGGCCAGCCAATAACTGATAAACCGGTAGAGCAGGGCCACGGCCAGGGCCTGGCTACCATTAACGCCGTAAGCCACTAGTCCGGCGACCAGCCCGGCCTCGAAACTGCCGACCCCGCCAGGTGTGGGCACGGCCGTGCCGGCGCCTACGCCCAGCGTCAGGACCAGTAAAGTTGCGGCGAAAGACAAGTGCAGGCCTACCGCCAGGGCGCAAAAGTACAGGCACATGACATTGCCCAGCGTCAGGCCAATGGAGCTAAGCAAAGCCCCTGCCAACCTTATGGGCCTGTGACGGTAATCGGCCAATTGCTGTCTTAAATCAATTAGGAAATGCTTTAAGCGGCGGCGGCCGAAAACCGCCAGCACCACAACGGCCAGGGCGGCGACCAGCGCCAACCACTTAATAGTCGTGTCCAGAGACTGATTTGAGCGGCCGGTCATGGTGGGCAGATGCCCGCTATAGACCAAAAAAGTCACCGCCAGCAGAATGCTATGGCCGATGAATCCCAGCAGGTTGTTGATAGCCACCATACTGCCGGCCTGCGCCACGCTGTGGTGTTGTTTACGCAGATAAACGTAGTTCGCCCCCAGGGCGCCGATACCGCCCGGTAAAAGGCGATTGATAAACATGACTGCCAGTTGCACAACGACGGTTACGCCGTATTTCAGGGGTTGGAAGGCCAAAAGGCAATAAGTAGCCGCGGCCGTCAGGTAAGTGGTGGCGGTCAGGCCGATGGCCGCCAGTGTCCACCCAAGATCGGTACGACTCAGCAAGTGCCAGCTCGAACGAAAATCGCCTAGCTGGGGCAGGACTACATACAGGCCCAGCGCCAGCAATCCAAGCAAGGCGACATGCCTAAGGCGAGGCTTAAACCGGCTGGTCTGTTCGGTCACTGCGCCCATTATAACTCCTGTTCAAAATCTTACCCTTGTAGAGCTTACTCTGTGCTTTAATAGATCCAAAGAGAGCAAGACGGATAAAGCCATGACAACCTCCAACAAGACCGCGCGCCCGGCTATTTCGCGAGCAATGACCCTGTATTCGTTTGTAGCCGTGCTATACGCGCTGTTAATAATTATTATGCCGACCAACCAGGCCGCCATGCACGCTTACAACTTGAGCGCCTTCCAGTTCCGCGTCATTTTGTTCGCCGTGTCACTGCCCTCACTGCTGGTGTGGTTCGCGGCTTTCTGGGGATACGCCAAATTACGGCACTACGCCCAATCAGTTAGTGACACGCCCGAGGGCACCCATTTTACACAGCTGGCCAACGGCGCGGTCTGGCTGGCCTGGAGCCTGCCCATGGCCGCCATTGTCAGCCTGTTTTTCAACGGATTGGCCTTCAAATGGTCAGCCTGGCACCCGACGGCAGTCGTCATTAGTAACTACGCCAAACTGGTTCCGCCGTTGATAGCTTTTACGCTTGTCGGCAGTGCCGCGCGCGGCTTCTTGCATGATGCCAAGCTCAAAATATCCTTAAACGGCACCAGGACCTTGATGCTCTTTTTTGTTATGGCCGGCGTTTTATACTGCTACCTGGTTTTCAAGGGGCTCGACCTGAGCGGTCTCGGCAATAGTCATAACGCCTACTTTATGCCGATCTGGTTGCTGGTCATCACCGTAATAGTGCCATATCTTTACGCCTGGTTCGTTGGCTTATTGGGCGCCTACGAAATAGCCTTGTTCAGCAAGCATGTCGGCGGCGTGCTGTACCGCCGGTCTTTGCAGTTATTGGTTATTGGCCTGATCGCGGTGATTGTCAGCTCGGTTGTCACCCAGTACGTTGGCGGCCTGCAATCGCAAAGCGCCTACATGATGCTGGACTCCAAGCTCTTGGTGCTGACCATCTTCAGGATTATCGGCGGCATAGGCTTCTTACTGCTGGCGTTCGGCGCCGATAGACTTAAGAAAATCGAGGAGGTCTAGC
>CAYRPQ010000003.1:0-29328 GCA_964426315.1 uncultured Candidatus Saccharibacteria bacterium | reverse complement strand
TCAAGCCTCTGCTCTACCAACTGAGCTAAAGAGCCACGACTAGGCTATTTTACGGTAAATAACAGGTTGGCACAAGGCTGGCGGGCCTATTTTTGCTCTTTGGCCATGAAATCTTTGACGCTCTGGACGGTATCCATGAATTGGGCCGGGAAGACGATGGTGCTGTTCTTTTCGACGGCGATGTCGTTTAAGACTTGCAGGTTGCGTAGCTGTAGGGCGATGGGGTGAGCGGCGATGATGTCGGCGGCGTCGCCCAGCTTTTCGGCGCTCAGGGCCTCGCCTTCGGCGGCGATAATCTTGGCCCGCTTTTCGCGCTCGGCTTCGGCCTGCTTGGCCATGGCCCTCTGCATGGTGTCGGGCAGTTGGATGTCTTTAAGTTCGACAGTGCTTACGAAGATGCCCCATTTTTCGGTCAGCGTCTCCAGGATTACCTTAATTTTTTCGTTAATGGCCGCCGTTTCGCTCAAGACGTCGTCGAGGGCGCTCTGGCCGACGATGTTGCGCACCGTGGTTTGGGCGATCTGGTAAATAGCCGAGATGACGTTTTCGATCTCCACGATCGACTTGGTCGGATCTTGCACCTGGTAGTAGGCCACGGCCGAAACGCCGATCGAGACGTTGTCTTTGGTAATAATCTGCTGTGACTCGATGGGCAGGGTGATGATACGTAGCGAGACTTTGCGCATCTGGTCGATAATCGGAATGATTATTCGCAGGCCGGGCTCCTTAATGCCGCCGCGTACCTTGCCCAAGCGAAACACCACGCCGCGCTCGTACTGTTTGATAATCCGCACGCCATTGCCAATGATAAACAAAATGGCAATTCCTATAAATACTCCAGCTCCCGCCATGTTCAGACCCTCCGTAAGTTACAAGCTTATTGTACTGCCGCAACCGCTTCTATAGCAACCGTTTCGGCCGGTTGGGGCGCTGGGAATTGAACTACTTTGGATAGGGCCAACTGTTCGATGTTGGCAACCGCGGCGGGTACGATGGCATCGGTCTCCAGCTCGGATTCGGCTACGTGACGGATAACGCCCCCGACGGCGTTTTGGATTGTGGCGTGGCGCTGGTCGCCGTCCCAACGCTTTGGTTTTTCGGTCTGAATGCCTAAGACTTCAGCGGCCTCGGGCGACATGCCCATCATGCCACTGCCGGTAGTAGTTAGTAGGCCAAAGATTTCGTGTACGGCATGCGA
Organism: uncultured Candidatus Saccharibacteria bacterium; assembly: GCA_964426315.1. Classification (GTDB taxonomy): domain Bacteria; phylum Patescibacteriota; class Saccharimonadia; order Saccharimonadales; family UBA4665; genus UBA5150. The sequence goes on along the minus strand of CAYRPQ010000003.1, from coordinate 28,130 downwards.
CAGCCGCGTGCTGTCCCTGCCAGGGCCGAAGTAGATCAGCTTGTCGACCATGTCTTTGGGTAAATAGCCCTCAATTTGGTCTGTTGGTTTTGCGTTGTACCTATTCATTGTTTACTCCTTTTATATATAAAAAGCTCCCGGTCGCGGGAGCTTTTGTGGTTTTGCTGAAATTACAAAAAAGCGCCCGCTAGCGGGAAATGAGGACCTCCACGAGGAGTTTATTTGTCTTCACGCTTATCATGTGTCCAGTTTGCTACTGGTCAGGACCTTTGTCAACTGTTTTCAAGAACCGTAATGCGTTTTTCGTGATCACTGAGCCATTGCTCATGTTCTACCGACCGGTATTCCATCTTTTCTTCCAGCCTTGCCACATCAGTTTTAGTGGCCATAAAGCTTAGACTCTCAATGACAGTATCGAGTTTGTCATCTAAATCTTCCAGGATAGCGCCGAATTGATCACCAGTCATAGTCTGCTCAGTATAAGGCCCTGCTCATACCAAAAACAAGCATATTAATAGTGTTTTAATTACTGCGTCTGGGCCTAAATCGCAGGCCTATAAGCACTGCTCCGGCAAGTACTAATCCGCCGATAACACCGCCTATTGAGTGCTGTTTGAGGAATAGAGTCGAGGCTATCACCAGCACCGCGAAAACGGCGGCCGACAGGCGGACACGGCGGCCGAAACTCCAAAAATAGGCCGCAAAGATTGTGGCTGATGCGACGTGTTCGCTGGGCAGATCGCAGAAAACACGGTCATGATCATAAATGTATCGCACCCAGCCACTCAAAAAACCGTGAACAGTGCCAGATCGGGGCATCATGGTCGGATACAGCCAATAAACCAGGTCGCTAAAGAGATAGACAGCTATCAGGCTGACGGCCAGGCGAGTAAAGTTACGGCCGGTTATGAGAGCGTAAATCACGGCCGCCCAGAAAACCGGCAAGAATAAGATGTACGGTATGGCAAAGACCGGTACCAGCGGAATGTGGCTGTCCAACGAGCCGGCCAGTATGTGACCGGAATGCGTCGCCCGGTTGATTGGCAGATAGCTCAGTGCCGATATAGCCAATACCGATAAGAGCCACCAGTTTCGTCTACTCATCTTTTGCTTGTCACGGTGTTAAATGATGGTTTAGGTCAGGCCACAGGCGTGCGGTATGTGTCTTGATGCCGGCCTCGCTGTCTACCATTTCGAGCCTAGCCAGTTCTGGGGCTGTCACGAATTTGTAGGCCTTGATGTCGTTTTCCTTAAGTTTGAACTCGCGGTCCGTGACGGTAACTGGTATGGCCAGCTTGAGACGGAAGTGGCCGGTGCGACCTTTCGAGCTGTAGGGATAAATTGTGGTGAAAAGAATGTCGCTGATGCCAACATTTAGCTCTTCCATGATTTCACGGCGTAAACAGTGTTGCATGGATTCGCCGTGTTCCCAGCCGCCGCCAGGCAGTTCCCACATGCCATCGGCCGTTTGCACCACCATAAGGCGGTCTTGATCATCAAAAATTATTGCCTTGAGCGATACGCGATAATAAGGACTGGGAATTTTTAGATGGACATCTGGCTGTATCATAAAATTTGGTGGAGATACGGGGACTCGAACCCCGGACCTCTTGTATGCCATACAAGCGCTCTAGCCAACTGAGCTATATCCCCATAGGCTTTAATATTACTATATGACGCGCTTTTTGCGGGCCACAAACACCACGGTGGACATCACGGTGATGTTGATGGCCATGATTATCCAGAAAGTGTCTGGGTTATGTTGGGCCGGCAGAGGCAGGTTTAGGCTGTAGACGCCCATGGCCAGGCTGGGCACTGAAATTAGGATGGTGGCAACCGTTAGGATGGTCAGGGTGCGGTTGAGATTGTTGGCGCTGATGGCCGAATAAGCGTCGCGAATGTTGGCGATTGACTTGAGGTTACTACGGATTGCCTCGATCGACTGCTCGTTGCTTAAGAGCAGGTCCTCTACGATGTCCTGATCCTCTTCGAAGAGGGGTATGTGTCGCCCGACCAGCAAACGGCGCAGGGTAGCGTTGGTAGGTAGTAATGACGCCAGGAATTCGTTTAGTTCGTCTTCCAGGGTCACGAAATCCACCAGGTCTTGGTTGGTCAAGCCTTTGCCGCGTAGGCGGGCGCGAATGGCTTTGATTTTACGGCTGGTTTGGTTGATAAAGGTGTCGTATTGGTCGCTGATGTTACTAAGGATAAGTAGGGTGAGTTTGGCGCGCTGGGTGGTGGCAAAAGGCGTGCGGCCCGATAGCAGAGCGTCCACCGCCGGCAGGTGAATTGGCGAAACTGTGATCACGACGTCTTTACCGAAGATAATCAACAGTGGTGCGGTGTCCATTTCGCCAGAAGAGGCCTTGTAGGCGTAGCGCACGAAAATGTAGGTCTGGTCGCCTTCCCTTTCCAGGCGAGGCACCTCGTCTTCATCTAGGGCGTCTAGCAGGTGGCCTTCTTCCAGCTTAAAACGCTTGACCAGCTCGGCGACTTCGACGTCGGTCGGCGACTCGGCGTGAACCCAAGTGCCGGGTTTGATTTCCTCGACTTCTTTGACGGCCTGGCCGCGAAGGCTTTTAAAATAATACTTGATCATAGGTGGTCCTTAACTTGTCATTATACTGCAAAGCCAAGCCCGATTGGGCCTGGCCCTCCATTTTCGTGCGCGCCCACCCGGCGGCGGGCAGACTTTTAGATTTTTTATCTTTTTGTTTTACGCGCCGCAAGCAGCGCACGATCACATTACTATCATAAGCGGTTAGGCCATTTTGTCAAGTCTTTGACAAACAGACTCACCTCTTAGATACCATTGACATCATATCTGTTATATGTTGACGTGTCAAGCCTTGTCGGCTTTGGGATTGCCGGTGCGCGGCAATATGTAGAGCGCCAGAATCAGGGCGAAAAGCACCGCGAAACCGCACATCACGCTTGGGATAGCTCGCCGGCTGGCCGGGCTGAAGGTGTTAGCCAGGGCCGTTGGCACCAGGAAGATCAGCCAACCTATCATCAGAGCCCTGACGGTTTGTAGCTGTTGGAGGGCTTTCTGGCCCTTGGCCATGAGCTGGTTAGCCCAATGCGCGCCTAGGCCTAATCCCGTTAACAGCCAGCCGTAGTAATAGACGCCGTAAGCACCGCCCGATTTTATATGAAGCTGGAAGATAACGTAGTTGCCGGTGCACTGGTGGCCTGTGAAAGCCTGGCTGTACAGCGTGAAATAGAGCATGAAGGCCGCCATGCTCGCGTAGCCGAAGCCGACGAGCTTGCGGCCTGGCTTCCCTGCCAGCACATGTAGCAGGTGTACGCCAAGCGGCGGCAAAGCGGTAATAGCCACGAAGCCCATGCGCGACCAAAACGCGGCGTGGCCAATGGCGCCGGTACAAACAAAGTATTCGGCCAGCTGGAAGCCTGCTAGCGCCAACAGCGTAATAACGACCAAGCGGGTGAAAACGTCCAGTTTATATCGCCAAACCGTATATATAGCCAAGGAAACCTCGACCACCATGGTGGCGATCATCACCGGTGGTGAGAAACAGTTAAGCTGGGTGCCTTTGCGCTGGCGCATATCGCCCGAGTATATCACGGGTCTATAGGAACAGGCCAAGCACCACGCCGATGACGGCGCCGGTCAGGACATGGCTGAGAGCGCTAATTTGGAACCACTTCCAGCTTCGGCCCTCGAAGAAGACCAGCATGAGACTGGCTGATAGCCAGAACCAGGTCAGCACCATGACGACGTCAAATGCGTCCATGACGGTCTTGGCGCCAGCCAATTTGACGACTACCGACGCGATGAGGCCGTTGATCAGCGACACCACGAACATTTTACTGACCGCCGCGGCCGGACTGCCGCCCTTACCCGGTGTGTGGCCGGTTTCTTTCATCCATTGTTTACCGAGCACGTGCGGATCGTAAATGACCGCTCCCGGCACCATGGCCGCGACGCCGGCGACCAGTCCGGCTACTATGTTGATATCCCAGTTCATATGGATCCCTCCATTAGTTGATAATTTGGACTATACGCCGGATTGTAATTTTTACAAGCGCTTATGCTTTGATCATTTTTAGGAATTCGACTTCGTCTATCTGTTTCGTGCCGAGCTTCGCGGCTTTGGCCAGTTTGCTGGCGCCGACGTTGTCGCCTACTACCAGGTAATCCGTATCCTGGCCAACTGAGCTTTGAAAGGTACCGCCCAGGGCGCGGATTTTCTCGCCGGCTTCCTCGCGACCCATACTGTCGAGGCTACCGGTTACTACAAAGCTCTTGCCACTGAGCTTGCCGCCGACTCGTTTGACCTCTTGCGGCCAGACCTTCAGCTTTTTAAATTTTTCGAGTAGTTTTTGGTTGTGCTGTTCGCTAAACCACTCGGCAACCGATTCGGCCACAACCTCGCCAACGCCTTCCACATCGGCGAATTCATCAATTGTGACTTCGCTGATTGCTTCGAGGCTCCGAAACTTATTGGAAATATCGATAGCCGTTTGGGTGCCGATGTGGCGTATACCAAGCCCGTAAAGAAAGCGGTGTAATGGCGGGTTCTTCTTATCTTGTATAGCCGCCACTAGTTTATTGGCGGAAGTCTCCGCGAAGCGATCCAATTTTAAGAGGTCTTCGGCTTTCAACTTATAAATATCGGCTTGATCCTTAACAAGTTCAGCATTGATCAGGGCAATGACGTTTTTCTCGCCCAGGCCTTCAATATCGAGGGCCGATTTGCTGGCGAAATGCTCGATTCGCTTCCAGGATCGCGATGGGCAAGCCTCGTTCGGACAGCGCCAAACGGCATCCTCGGTCTTATACTTAACAAGTTTAGTATCGCACTCCGGGCAACTTGTAGGCATTTTAAACGCCTTTTCAGAACCGTTACGTAACTTGACTAGTGACTCAACCACCTCCGGTATGACATCGCCGGCTTTGTGCAATATAACCGTATCGCCGATGCGAATGTCTTTGCGTTTGATTTCGCTCTCGTTATGTAGCGTGGCCATTTGGACAGTACTACCGGCGACTACCACCGCCTCCAGCACGGCCACGGGCGTGGCGGCGCCGGTACGGCCTATAGAAACGAAGATGTCCTTAACCTTGGTAGTGGCTTGCTCGGCCGGATACTTAAAGGCCACGGCGCCGCGAGGAGCCTTGCCGACTACGCCCAACCGTTGGTAAAGCTGGCGGTCATTGACTTTAATAACCAGTCCATCGGTGTTAAATGGCAGTTTTTGACGCTCGGTTTCCCACTTATTGGCAAACTTGATGACTGGATCGATATCCTTAAGTACCGCCGCCTGCTGATTAGCCAGGAAGCCCAGGGCATGCAGGGCTTTATAGGCAAAATCGTAAGTCGGCACTTCGCTGGCTTTGTCGCGTTGTAAGTCGTAAGCCCTAAAATGCAACGGCCGCCCTAATACCAGTTTGGGGTCGAGCTGGCGAATGGTGCCGGCGGCGGTGTTGCGAGGGTTGGCGAACAGCGGCTTACCTTCTTTGGCGCGTTGATCGTTGAGAGCCGCGAACTCTTCTTTGTACATGACTATCTCGCCACGCACTTCGGTGCGGCCGGCCAGAAAGCTATTGAAACGCTTGTCTGCGCGCAGGCTTAGCGGCACCGAATCAATGGTGCGCACGTTAGTTGTGACGTCCTCGCCAACGAAACCGTCGCCGCGGGTAATTCCCCGCTTGAGCAGACCATCTTCGTAAACCAGGGCGCAAGCCAGGCCGTCCATTTTAATGTCGGCAAAATATTCCAGTCTGGCACCGGCCGGTAGGAGTTTTTTGACGCGCTCTTCCCAGGCCCGCAACTCTTCTTCATTAAATACGTCATTCAGGCTGAGCATGCGCGAGCTGTGCTCCAGCTGTTTAAAGCCCGGTAATGGCGCGCCGGCCACTCGCTGGGTTGGTGAATCAGGCGTGATGAGCTCCGGAAACTGCTCTTCCAGTTGTGACAGCTCGTGCTTGAGGCTGTCGGCGGCGGCCTCGCTCATGATCGACTCGTCGAGGACGTGGTAATGGTAGCGGTAGTCGTTGATCAGTTCGCGCAGTTTAATTACCCGCTCGGTCGCCTGGCTCTTATTCATTCAATAACTCCCGGTACAAGGTATACATATAGGCGTGCACGGCCAGTAGGGCCGCCATGGTCAGCAAGAAGAAAACCCATTGGGCCAGCGGCGTCAGCCAGATAATAATCGGCACCATAATAACGGCCGCGACCAGCAAAAGAACGACTGGCAGCGCCAGAACCTTGCGCAATACCGTCCAGCGACGGTGGCGCACCAGTTCGCGGGCACTTCGAAGGGCTTTCATAGGCGTCATGTCGGGCAGGGTGACTATATACAGGGCGAACACCGAAGAGCTCACCATGTAGGCGCTTAGAAGGGCCAGCAGAGCGTACAGCAATGCCCACAGGAACTTTTCCACGAAGTAAACGGCAATCCCGTTATTGATCACCAAGCTGTAAAGCGACGCGCCGACCAGCCACGGCAGTAACTGCAACCCGATAACTGCCAGCACTAAGACGAAGGGCACCAATGGATAGATTCCCTTGTAATAGCCGTCGCGCACTCTGGGAATCGTCTCGGCAAAAACCTGCCTTAATGTCCAAATCATCGCCAGGCTGGCGATCAACGCCAGGAAAAGCTGGTAGGCACCGGCCGTGCCATTAGAGGCGTTACCGGCCGATCCGACCAACAGGGTGAAAACACCCAAACTAGACGCCAGTCCAGCCAGGTGCCCGTTAAAGGCCTGGTTCAGCGTATCTTTCAGGCTATTGACGTCACCCGCGCCGCTGGTGATGCCCTGCACGAATATGAGGTTTAACACGCCGTAAACGAGCGTGATGCCGATAAAAAGCTTTTTGTGCGCCCAAAGCGTGTGGGCCGCCGTTTTGGTCAGCCGCCAAACATTGGGCAGACGCACAAAGTGCTTAACACGTTTATGCAGGCGAAAGCTCTTATAATTGGTTTGTTTAGGGCGTCTCGGGCCGGCCGGTTCGGAGGTTTTCGGACGCTGTACAGACGCTTTTTTAGGGGACGCCTTGGTTGGCGCCGTCTTACCAGATCTCTTTGCCATGGGCTTATTATACAGGGATAAACTGTATCAGGCGTGAGTTTCCATACTGCGTAAGCGGGCGATGCGGTCGTCGATTGGCGGATGGGTGCTGAAAAGATTGGCCAGGCTATGACCTTTCAGCGGATTAGCGAAAAATAGATGGGCCGTAGCCGTATTTTGGTGCTTTACCACACTGCCGGTCTGTTTGATTTTCTCGAGGGCGCTGGCCAGGGCTTCGGGGTAACGGGTGGTCAGCGCGCCGGTGGCGTCGGCTAAATACTCGCGCTGACGCGACACAGCCAGCTGGATCAAGGTGGCCACCAAGGGCGACAGGATGGCCGCAATAATGCCGAGTATAAAGAAGGCTTGGTTGGTCTCGCGGTCGTCGTTACTAAACCAGGTCAAGCGCAACATAATGTCGGCCAGCAGTGAAATAACCGCCGTTAACGCGAAAGCCACCAGGCTGACGCGGATGTCATAGTTTTTGACATGCCCCATTTCGTGGGCCAGGACGCCGGTTAGCTCGCTATCGTCCATAATCTGCAGTAAGCCGCTGGTGACACAAACCGCCGAGTGGCGCGGATCGCGGCCGGTGGCGAAAGCATTGGGCGCCGGATCGTCCATTATAAAAACCCTCGGCATTGGCAGGCCGTCGGTGATCGATAGGTTTTCGACGGTACGCCACAACCGGGGGTTGTCCTTCTTTTGGATTTCCTGGGCCCGGTTTACGGCCAACGCCATTTTGGCGCCGCTGTAATAGGTAATTAAAACGTAAATACTGGCGCCGATCAGCCCGCCGTAAAACACGCCGGTACTGCCCCCGCCCCAGGCCTTGTCAAAAATCCAGACGATCAGCGCCACGAACACCATAAAGACGGCCATAACGAAGACTGTTTTACGCTTGTTGGCGGCTATCTCGGAGTACATCTAGCTAGAATTTGACGTCGACAGGCTGTTGAACGGTAGCGGCTTCGGCCTCGTCAACTTCGAAGAATTCTTTATCTTGCTTAAAGCCCAGCATATTGGCGAAGATATTGGTTGGGAAGGTTTTGCGCTTGCTATTAAAGTCGCGCACCACGCCGTTATAGAAGCGACGAGAGGCCTGGATTTTGTCTTCGGTGTCGGTTAGTTCGGCTTGCAGTTCCTGGAAGTTCTGTGAAGCCTTCAGGTCGGGGTAGGCTTCAGCGACGGCGAACAGGCTCTTTAGCGTTTTCTGGAAGTCGCCTTCGGCCTTGGCGGCCTCGCCAGGCGTCTTGGCGCTAAGAGTATTGGCTCGAGCGGCCGTCACGTCTTCAAAGACCGATTTTTCGTGCGCGGCATAGCCCTTTACGGTGTTAACTAGGTTGGGTATCAGGTCGGCTCGACGCTTCAACTGGACGGTAATGTCGCTCCAGGCTTCGTTAGCTTGTTGGTTTAAGCGAACCAGCGCGTTATATAGCCCGGCAATTATGGCCAGTACAACCACTACTACGACGATTATTACGACGGTCATTATGGAATTCCCCCTTATTTGGTAATTTCATTATACACCCGTTAGCAACGCGGCTGTTATGATAGAAAGTGCTTATGAGAATTATCAGGCGTCGGAGCAAGCGGCCAGTCTACGTATTATTGGTGCTCGTTCTAATCGCGGGCTACGCTTTCTGGGCACTTCACCGTGCACTACCCCTTCTTCAGCCCGAACCTTATCGATCACAAATCACAGTAAAGACCGGTAGCCCAAGCCTGGCCTGGCCGGCGGCCGGCCAATCGGCGGTAAGCATTTTGGGAACCGACATCCTCGAAACGCACGGCCCGCAAAAGCCGGCGCCGACAGCCAGCGTCGCCAAGGTTATCACGGCGCTGACCGTGCTGGATAAAAAACCCTTGGCCACCGGACAGCAAGGACCGACAATCACCCTAACCGCTAACGACATGACGCTTTATAAAAACTACGCCGCCGAAGACGGTTCGCTGGTGCCGGTGTCAGCCGGTGAGAAAATCAGCCAGTACCAGATGTTACAAGCCATGATGTTGCCCTCGGCCAACAACATCGCCGACAGCCTGGCCATCTGGGCTTTTGGCTCCCTGCCCGATTATGCCACGGCGGCCAACGCTTACTTGGCAACTCATGGCCTCAAAGATACCCACGTCGGCAGTGATGCCAGCGGCTTGTCGCCCACTACCACCAGCACAGCCACCGACCTGGTTAAGCTCGGCCAGCTGGCCATGCAAAACCAGGTGCTGGCAAGCATTGCCGGCCAGAGCACCGCCACCGGCATACCCATGACCACGACGGTTAAGAACGTCAATCAACTGCTTGGCACCACCGGCATAGTCGGCATCAAAACCGGCAACAGCGACCCGGCCGGTGGCGTATTCTTGTCGGCTTCTAAAATTACTATCAACGGTAAACCGGTAACCGTCATTACCGCCGTGGAAGGCTCGCCTACTCTATTCGTAGCCCTCAAAGACAGCTTGGCGCTGGTGCGTAGTGCCCAGGCTAATTTCGTGCCCATAACCGTTATCAAAGGCGGCGACAAGATCGCTAGCTACGCGGTGCCGTGGAGTACACCGACCCCCGCCATTGCCGCCAAAGACCTCGCGACCAACGCCTGGAAAGGTAGTACCGTCAAAGCCATGGCCACACTACGTCCATTAAACATCCACGCTGTGGATGCCGGCAAAATAAACCTTCCCGATATCTCCGTGGCAGTAAAACTCCAAAAACCGGCGCCAAAACCATCGGCCTGGTGGCGCCTGACACATCCATTGTGATAATGGTGGGTGATGAGGGACTCGAACCCCCGACCCCCTCGGTGTAAACGAGGTGCTCTAGCCAACTGAGCTAATCACCCGTGTCTGAACGTGGTGCGGACGAGAGGACTTGAACCTCCACAGGATTGCTCCCACTACCACCTCAAGGTAGCGCGTCTACCAATTCCGCCACGTCCGCGCGTTTTGACCATAGTATCTTATCTGTTTGGGCTCGAAAACTCAAGCCGCTTAGGCGCGAGGCAGGTGAGCGTAAAGGTGGTCGAGGCCGTATTCGGAGCGCAGGATCTCTTTGATGTCTTCCAGGGTGGTACCCAGTATGACGCCGGGGTTGAGCGTGCCGTACGGGTCAAAAATCTTCTTAACCTTTTCGAATAGGCCGCAGATGTCGTCGCCGTACATGGCCTCGAGGTAAGGAGCGCGCAGGCGGCCGTCACCGGCTGTGGCGCTAATAGTGCCGCCCAGCTTGATGATCAATTTGTGGTACTCGTCGAGCAGGCGGAAAACTTTTTGGCGATCGCCTACCTGGCTAAGGTTTAAGTGCGGCCTGAAGACCAGGTTACCCTCACCGGCGTGGCCCCACAGGGCCGGCTCGACCTGGTTGGCAGACAGCAATTTATAGGTGGCTTCCATGTAGTCGCGTAGGCGTTCCAGCGGCACACCGCCGTCAACCAGCGGTACGGCCTTCGCCTGACCGTTGTTATGGCTGATTAGTGAGCTCGTGGCTTGGCGCAACTTCCAGAACAGCTGTTGTTTTTCGGGATCATCCGAAAGTTGGTGGCTAGTGCCGTAGGTTTCAAAGATTTTCTCGGCCCGGCGCGTGAACTTCTTATTGTGGCGGTCTTTGCCATCGAACTCTACCAGCAGGCTGATCGGCGGGAACGGCGGCGCGATAATATCTTTTAGTTGGTTGGGGTTAAGGTCATGTACCTGCTTAAGCACATTATCGTCAACGAGCTCGATAACGCTGGGCGGCTCTGCCATTTCTTTAAGCTCCAACACGGCCTTCTGGGTCTGCTCAAGGCTGTCAAAGTGAGCCAACAGCATGGTGGTTTGGGGGTTGTGGGCCTCTGTTTTAAGGACAACCTCGGTAATGATGCCAAGTGTGCCCTGGCTACCGACAATCAGCGGCGTCAGGTCAAACGTACCATCTTTTTGCCTAATATTCGCCAGGTCATAGCCGGAGTTATTTTTGGGCACTGTCCGCCTCATATCGTCCACCAGTTCATGGTTCTCCTCGAGCAAAGTGTCGACTGAACGATAAATTTCGCCCTCGAAAGTGGCCAGTCCCAGTTTTTTACTGAGTTCGCGCTTGCTCAGGTGGCGGGTTTCGATGACTTCGCCGTTAGCCAGGACGACACGCAAACCCTTAACATAGGCCCGCGTGTCGCCGTACTTGGTCGACTTTTCGCCCGACACGTTATTGGCGACGGCGCCGCCGACGGTTGAGTACTCAATAGTAGCCGGATAAGGTGGCAAAAAGCGGCCGTGGGTGTGCAGGGCCTGCTGTAACTTGCCATAATTTATGCCTGGCTCGACAGTTATTGTGTGGGCCTTTGTATCGAGCTCCAGGATACGGTTCATGTGGGCCGGGAAAACCAGCACGATGCCACTGCCGATAGCCGCTCCCGTTTGATCGGTGCCGCTACCGCGTGGCGTGATCGGGATGACCCGGCCCCGCTCCGCCAATTGCCAACTGAAGCGGCAGGTCTTGCGAACGTCGTTTTCGGTGCGTGGATAAACTATTAGCGAGGGGGCCACCTGCAGGATACTGCCATCGGTGGCAAAGTAGCGCCGAGCATCGGTGCCGGCCATTACTTCGCCAACCAAATGCTCCTGCAAATAATGCGCCACTTTACTCATCGGTCATTGCTCCCATCACTAAACGAAGTCACTTCTAACAGATATGATAGCACAATTAGGGACCTAAGGCTGACGCTCTTAGGGAGCCGGCGTGCCGCCGGTGGGACTGGAGTTAGCGGGAAGCGTAACCGACGCGCCGGCGGATGCCACGCTAAAGTATCGGTTGGCAATCAAGTTGGCCGTGATGCTCACTACTTGCGCCTGTGTACGGGTTTTACCGATTGGGGTAGCCAGTTTAATCACGCAGTAGCCATTGCCACCGTTGAGCTTGGCGTCCTTAACATAGCGCAGGGGTAGGCTGTAGGAGTTGGCCTTGGTAGTACCGTTTGAATAGGCATCATCGACACGGACCGAAGCACCACATTGCTCACGAGTCAGGTCTTTTTTGGGCACCGTGACGTTTACATAACCGGTAATCTTGGTACTGCCTGCTTTGTAGGCGTCTGGCAAAACGGTTACGACGGCGGTCATGGGCTTCTCGGTATAGTCACCGTTACAGCCCTTGGGGTTGTTGGGAACTTTGGTAGTTTCTCCGTTGGCATGCACGAAGGTACAAGTGCCAGCGTCAATATCCACCGCCACGCCGGGGAGTATTAGATTGGGTCCGGAACCTGGCGTGTCCTTATTGGTAATTTTGACTCCTCCGTCCACGGCAATCGTATTGAAGCCGAATTTAACCCGATACTGGGCACTGCCGGAAGTTGGAGTACATGTGTAGGCCGAGTATCCGGGCTTTTTGGCCGTCGGTTGGCCTATCTTTACGACAGCCGCGTTGGTTTCGTTGAAAGCATTCATGGCGCTAAGTTTAGTGCCGCATGTGTAGTCTTTGGGGGCACCGCCCTCAACACTTATCTCGGCACGGTTGTAGTCTCCGTTCTGGCTGAAGACCACCAGGATGCCATTCTTAGGAGAAGCCTTGGCGGTGTTACCGATAGATATGCCATGAGGTCGGGGTGAGGCGGCGTGGCTGGCTACCAGCAGGTAGGTACCGGTGACTCCCACTGCCACGACAATTAACAGGGGCAGTATCACATGCGATATGCCCCGGCCATTTAGTTTTTTAAGTTTTGGTAAAAATTTCATGGTTATTTATTCCTTGTTTTTTGTTTATAAGCGCTAGCTTTATATACGCTGGATTATAGGGGAGCCGCCTCATTTGTCAAGCTATTCTTGCACCAGATAGCTAAACTCCGTGTCGGCCGCCGCCGGCGCCGTCAAGGTAATGTCGAATCCGGTGGCTGTGGGGGTTACGTTATATAAGACAGCGTGATTAGCTGGACTGGCCACGACTACCGGCGGTTTGTCGTAAGCGGTCGTGAAGTCGTGATGAACGGTGGTATCGCCGGCTTTGACCGTTACGGTGCCGCGCGTATCATCGTTGCCAATGATGTGACCGTTAATGGTCAGGTTAAAGACGGTCGCCAGGCCGCTGACGGTCAGGTCGGTCAGGTTGGCCGGCCCGCTAACATTCAGGCTAGTGAAGCTGGCGGCACTATTTTGGGCAGGCTGCACCAAGGCCAATTGTGGTGCACTACCAACGGTAGTATTTACAAACATCATAACCGTGCCGCTGGAACTATTGAAGCCGGCCAGCGCCTGACCGATAACCTTTTCGCCAGCCGCCGCTTTTTTAGCATAACCAGGCGTGCTCGAGCTGGTCAGGTAATCACCGGGTGCTATGGCCCCGCCCTCGTCGGTCACCTTCACCGGCACCCGCCCGGCCAGCGCGATCGGGTATCCTGGCCCTCCAGCACCCAGCGTGTAGCCAGGGGCCGTTGAAACCACACCGATCGCCAGCTTATCATTGGAGCCAACACTTTTTGTTACGTACTCGGCGTTGGCGGGATCAATCGACACCACATCCCCGGCACTCAGACTTTGCGTGGAAGGGAAATTCTCAGCCAGGTCGTAAAAGGCAGCCGAGCCGGGGCTACTGCCGTCGTCGGCCTTACAGGTGGCGAAAGTCACCAAGCCTTTGTCAACCCTTTCTATCTTGACGTGGGAAGGGACGCCTAGGAAGGTAGTGCAATCCACTTCTTTTAATGTAGAACCGTCGTTGCCGTTAGCATGGGTGTTGCCCGTAACCGTAAGGTCCGGTACCGAAATATCATCACCATTTACCAGATAGTCGCCAGCAGGTTGATAATCACCAACGGGCTGGAAAATAGTATTGATGTTAGTACCGCCTATGGATAAAGAGGAGGCATCGATGTTGCCCGCCGCCGTCAAATCGCCTCCCCAAGTAATCTCGTAGGTAGTGCCCGCGGCGTGCGTTGAAGCGGTAGTTGAGGTCAAGTGGGTCGCATCAGTGAAGTCGGCGATTGTATCGGTGCTATTGTTGTCACCGTAAGTTATGGTACCACCAACCATGTCACTGATGAAGGTAGTGCCTGCACCTGTTATATTGGTATCGTCAACGTTAGGGCTGCCAACGGTTCCCTGGGAGATAGTACCAGTGCTGTAGCTATAACCGGATAGCAATTTGGTATGGCCGGAGACGGTAAGATTGTTACCGACTGTGGCGTCGCCATCAATATTGATGTTGGCCGACGTCTGGGGCGAACTAGGATTGTTCTGGATAAATAGGTTATTTATATCGCTAGTGCCCAGCTTAAATGTGCCGGACACCTCCAGGTTTCCGGCCACCGTAGAGTCGCCCGTGCCGCTAATGGCTAGGTTTCCGTTAACATTAGTATCGCCTGTGCTTGTTAAAGTGGCCGCAGATATGTTACCGGTTGTATCGATGCTGGGGTCCTGGGGTGTGCCCGAATTTTGTATAAAAAGATCATTTACATCCGTACCGCTGATCGAAATTGAGGCGGCGTCAACATTGCCGCTAAAGGTTGAATCGCTAGTTGTTGTAAGGCCGCCATCGACGTTTAAATCACCACTAACGCCTGCATCACCCTCGACCGTCAAACTTTGGGCGTCTACCAGGCCGGCAACCGTAAGATCACTGCCAAAGTCGCCACCGCCACTTACCGATAAATCACCATCAGTGGATAGCCCACCGCTGAAGTTCATATCTTCGCTTACCGATAACGTGCCGACGGTAATTTCGTCGACATTGATAGCCGTGCTGTTCTGCGGGTCATCGCTGACGTTTTGTATGAAGTGATTGTCCAGATTCACACCGTTGATTGATAGGCTCTTGGCCTTCACCCTGCCGGCCACGTTAACATCTTTACTGGTGTTAACATCGCCCTGCAAAAGGGATGTACCTTTTACGGTCACGGTGTCAAAAACACCGGCGGAAGGCGTTGTGTCGGTGTTTGTCTTGGGCTTTGTAATGCTGGCTGATTTTAGCTCGGCAAGGGCCTGGTTTAGGCTAATGCCTTCGTCTTGGCTTTTCCTGATAGCCGCTATGGCCAGCTGTAATTGCTGTGCCTGGCTATTGCTGTGAGCGCTGATAATCAAGTACAAGCCGACCGAAAGAAGCAATGAAATACCGACCGCTAATACACCGGTGGCGATCGTTGGTCCTTCCTCCGAATCATACAGACTGCTCAGGCGGAACATATTTTCTCTACCTTTTAAGTTTTGATTTCACACAACTGATTGTATAGTAGTCGTGTAACCCCCGTTTGTCAACAAGCTTAAGCCTAAATTAAAAACTGTTATGAGCACTTTAAGCGAAACCGATAAAAACCACCTTAACCTACTTTTAACGCCCTCCTGGCTAAGCGGCTTATTGGCCGTTTTGGCCGGCCTAATCGTAACTGTCGGCATCATAGTTATATTCTCACTGCATACCAGCGGCGTCCAGCAACAATTAACCGCCTGGCAGATCAACAAACCCCAACGGACGCTGACGACACCAGATCAAGTACTAGCCGAAAATGACCGGCCCAGCCTGAATGAAAGTTGGCCGTTAGTGGTCGTTTGGGCGGGTATCGGCCTGGCTGTCTACGCCGTGGCGGCGGCGATCGTGCGTTCGCTTAGTAACGCCGAGGGCCTGCGTGAGTCATTGGATTACGTTAACGCTCACCCTCATGAATTGCTTAAGCAAACCGTCGAACATGCGGCACTGCGAGCCGCGGCGGCCATTTTATTAGCGGCATTGACTCTAACCATAGTCAAAAAAGTCCTGCCGTATTGCATAACGGCTTCACATGCCAGCGCCGGCGATATTCTGAGCCCGGTTGGCATTTTGTATATGTTGCTATCTTTCGCGGTCTTAGTAATAAGCTTGCATATCGAGACGATTTTGTTGAGGCTAGCGCTCGGACGTGTCAGGATTTTTTCGTAGCCTAAATCGTAATGGTGCGGATGAGAGGACTTGAACCTCCACGAGCCGAAGCCCACTAGCTCCTGAAGCTAGCGCGTCTACCAATTCCGCCACATCCGCACGGCAACCTAAATATCTTATCCGCCTAAGCGAGAAATAACAAGCAACCCGAAAACGTGGTGTAGCTACCTGTTTGAGGGTGCTTGTTATTTATCGCTCAGTCCGTAACTTTAGCCTGGCGAATTTCCCAGTTCTGGACATTGATAAAGCGGTCGGTGCCGGTTGGCAAGGGCTCGTCGGTTAAGCCCGATACTACGCCATTAGTCAGGTATAGAAGGCGCGGCTGGTACAGCCCCACGGCCGGGTTGTCTTGTTGCCAGACCTGTAAGAACGGTTTGTATTTGATGGTTCGTAACAGCGGATCGAGTCGGGTCCGGCCGGCTTCCAGGGCGGCATCGGCCGTCGGATTTTTATACTCCGAGAAGTTGAGGTGGGCCGAGCGGATGTCGGCCTGTGAGCTATCCCAATAGACAAACACATCCGGGTCGACACCAATCGAAATACCGTTTAGAACAGCCTCGTAGTTATGGTTCAGCAGGGCGCTCTGGAATTCGGCGCCATTGAGGAACTGGACATGGAGATTAGCGCCGGCCTGGCGCCACTGGGCGATCAACCGATGGGCAACCGTGTGGTATTCGGAGGTGTCCGCGGCGGTCAGGTTAACATTTAAGACCTGGTTGTTTTTACTACGCAAGCCGTCTTTTGTGGCCGCCTTCCATCCATCATTTTCCAGCAGGGCTTTGGCACCGGCCAGGTCAAAACCCGGTTGTACCAGCGACGGATCATAAGCTACCTGCCCGGGCAGTAACGGTTCGCGTACGCGCCGGGCGGCGTAATTCAAGTCGTTGATAATTTGCGGCCCGTCGGTGGCTTTTACCAGCGCCTGCCGAACCTGCGAATCGGCCAGGATGCCGGATGACGTCTTGAAGAAAACCATCGTAGCCGCCCGCAAGGTCAGGTCGCGCTGTTGTACGTTGGCTTTGGTGCGCAATTCTTTGGGAGTCTCGCTGAGCCCGACCATAGCCGTCAGCTGGCGGGCGGCAAAGGCCTTGACCATCTGCGTTTTATCGGCAAAGACCTGCACGTCGAATTTCTGTAGTTTTGGCTTGCCGAGGGCGTAGCCGGCAAAGGGCGTCAGGCCGATCTGCACCTGATAATGGGCAGGGTCGCCATCGCCGTTAACTTTAAGGGCCTGCCAGGCGAACGGACCGGCGCCTACCGGATCAACCGTGTTGAAGTCAGCCGAGCGCAGATCGGTAGGCGGTATTTTAGCCAGTAGGTGTTCGGGCACAATGCCGTTGGTCATGTTATAAGGGAAGGCGGCCAGGATGCCCGGCAGTTTGAAAACCACGGTCTGGCTATCCGGTGCCGACACCTCAATTCCTTGCCAGCTGGTCTGCAAGGCTGAGCGCACGTCGGGATTCTGGATCAAGTGATAAGTAAAGGCTACGTCGGCGCTGGTCAGCGGCCGGCCATCTTGCCACGTCAGGTGCGGCTTCAGGTGGACAGTGTAGGTACTGCCGTGTTCGTCGACGCTATAGTCTTTGGCCAGTTCACCCGCCAGCCGGCCCTGTTTGTCATAAGTGAAAAGTCCTGCAAAGACCAGCCGCGAGACCGTCAAGTCGGCGTCGCTAGTGGCAAACAGCGGATCGGCGTTCGTGAAGCGGCCTTTAACGCCCTCGTTGTAAATGCCGCCGGGTACGGGGCGCAGGGTTTGGTAATAGCCGCTGAGCGACGAGTTCTGGGCTACCACAACAGCAATCAGCAGTACCATCAGGCCCAGCCAACCGATTACGAAGCGCCGCACCGGCTTTAGATTCTCGAAGCGCCGCAGTAAATGGCGGTCAAGATTCTGTTCGGCCTGCGTGCCAAGGTCTTCAACTTGCTGTTGACTACTGCGTATCTGCCGCCTCAGGCGCAATCGCATTCGTCGCAGTTTCATTGGCTTTGACCCGCCTTATTTCTTGATAATCACGCCGGCCAATAATGACAGCGTGAATACCAGGGCGCATACAATAGTTAGCTGGAAAATGGTTTTGTCGGTGCCACGGCGAGTGGTGTTAACCTCGCCGGCGCCGCCCAAGCCGGCGCCAAGAGACGCGCCACGAGTCTGGATCAGAATCAGGAAAGTCATTAAGACCGCACTGCCGATTGTCAGGTAATTCCAGATACTCATGCTTTAGGATCTCCCACGTCTTCTAAAATAGCCGTTACCAGATAGTTTACCAGCCCGATCACCATGCCGGCAAACACCGCCGCCCAGAAATTGGTGATGTGAAGCGGGTGGTACAGTTTGCTGGCGATGAAAACCGTCAGGCCGTTAATAACAATCATGAACAGCCCCAGCGTCAGCAGAATGGCCGGCAGTGAGAAGATCACCAGGACCGGCTTAATAACCACGTTGATAATAGCCAGCACCAGGCCCGCAATGATGATGACTCTAAGACGGCTGTCATAGCTAATGCTGTTGCTCAGGAAGCTGGCGGCGATCCACAGCCCGAGGCTACAGACCAGCCAACGTGTCAAAAAACGGTAAATCGGCCGATTCATATACATTAGAATTATTGTACGCTAGACCAGCTTTCGCGACAATTGAGCGCTGAGAATTTTAGTGCCCGTTTTAGTTATTAATACGTCGTCTTCAATGCGAACGCCGATGCCTTCTTTTGGAATATAGATGCCCGGTTCGACGGTCAGCACCATGCCGGGTTCCAATGGCCTTTCGTAGTCACCTACATCGTGAACGTTAAGGCCCAGAAAATGCGACGTGGCATGTGGATAGAACTTGCGGACGTTTTTGTGGCTCATTGTCTTTATCAGCCCTAGCTCTTTTAGTTTTTCGCCCATAAAATGCTCGATCTGCTGTTCGTAGGGCTTCATTAGAACACCTGGCTTAAGCAAGTCGAGAGCGTATTGCTGGACCTCCAACACGGCGGCGTGCACTTGTTGCTGGCGCTTGGTGGGCTTGCCCAGGCTTACGGTGCGAGTAATGTCGGCGGCGTAGTGTTCGACCTCAGCGCCAGTGTCTACCAGCAGGAGCTCATTTTTGAGGAGCCGGCCATCGTTGGCCACATTATGCAAGGTGCAGGCTCTCTGACCACCGGCAACAATGGGTTCAAAAGAGTGCCCGGCCGCGCCGCGCCGCCTGAAATTGCGGGCCAGCTCGGCGTCGACCTGGTATTCATAAGTGTATTCGCGCAATTTGGCCGGCCTCAGCGCCTCTTTAATACCGATAATAGTGATGTCGATAGCGGCCTGAATCGCCGCCAGCTCCTCGGGCTGTTTTACCATGCGCATGTTAACGAGATGGGTGTGCAAGTCCACGAATTCCAGGTCAGGATTAAGGTTTTTGAGCCGTTTATTCAGAGCGCCGCGGGCCGGGTTGGTATACATGCCGTACTGCTCAACGTAGGCCGGTGGCGCACCGGCGGTGGCCACGTGCTTGACTTTGCCAAGCCGCTCTTCCAGCTTGGCCCAGCCCGAGGCATCATCGTAAACGGCTTTAACACCGGACCGCTGTTTCAATTCACCATATTCAACGTGCCCGTCAAAAGCTTCGCGACTGGCCGAACGCTTTGGCACGATTAGATATTCCTCGCCGCGGTCCATAACCAAAATGATATCCGGCTCTTCAATACCCGTCAGATACCAAAAGTTAGCATCCTGCGCGAAACCGAAAGTACTATCGGCGCCGCGTTGCAGTAAGCCGTTGGCTGTTAGTACGATCGGGGCCGTGCCTGTAAATAATTCTCGCAGTTTCTGCTGGTTACCGGCGAAAAAGCCGCTACTAAAGTGTGATTTCATAATTTAATCAACATTATAGCAAATAATCCCCCTGTAAGCTTTCTTATAGTACGTAAATTATGGGTCGCTTATACTTGAGGGCATGCAAACTGTTGCGCAGTGGAGAGTTGTAGTGGCCTTTTTGATTGATCTGTTTGGTACCTTCTTCATCTTTACGTTCGCCGTTGCGGCCCTGACGGGAGACATCGTAGCCGAGAAGGGTCAACTAAGCGCCCAATTAGACAACGGTCCAGCATTACTATGTATTGTCTTGGTTATCGCCTACTTCGTAATCATGAATAAGTGGCTAGGCGGCACGCTTGGCAAACGGCTGATGGGCATAGCCGTTCCCAAAAAAGGTCCGCCCCCGATGGCTAAAGCTGAATAGCTTAGAGGTACTTTTTAATAGTCTTGGCCTTGCTAGCACCAAGCACGACAGCTAACTCCGATTCGGAGGCTTGGGCAACGCCGCGCATACTGCCGAAAGTTCTAAGAAGTTTTTTACGGGTGGCCGGGCCGATGGTCGGGATGTCGTCGAGCAGGCTGGCAGTCTGTCGCTTCACTTTTAGCACGCTGTGATAGCTGACGGCGAAGCGATGCGACTCGTCGCGGATGCGTTGCAGTAGTTTGACTAGGTTAGTACTGTGAGGTAGATTGACCAATATGAAATCGTCGCTCTCGGCGTAAAAACCGCCCAGCTGGTTTAAAAGCTTTTCATCTAAAGTCACTCCGGACTTAGCCCTATGTATAACGATCTGTTCTTCGCGCTTGGCTAGGCCGATAAATGGTAGTTTGCTAAGGCCATTCTCGTCGCGGGCTTGGATGGCGGCGTCGAGCTGACCTTTGCCGCCGTCAATCAACACTAGGTCAGGCAATCCCCACGCTTTGCGATTTTTATCGCTCAATCGTCGCTTGATTGTTTCGTTCATATTATAAAAGTCGTTGTTGTGGTTCAGTTTGGTTTTGAACTTGCGGTATTCGGCCTTGTTGCTGACACCGTTGGTGAAGACCACCATGCTGGCCACCACATCGGTGCCTTGCTGGTGACTGATATCATAACCCTCGATACGACGCGGAAATCCATCAATACTTAACAAGTTAACCATTTCGTTCAGGGCGTGGTCTTTACTGATGTCCAGGAACTCTTTGTCGCTGAAAATAACCTGTTTATCCAGGCCTTTTAGCCAGTAAACCTGGTTGCGCAGTTTAGCGGCCTTTTCGAACTCCTGGGCTTTAGAGGCTCGTTTCATGTCGCGCTCGAGTTCTTTGACGATCGTTTTGCGACGACCCTGAATAATAGCTATTAGCTTGCGCAGATTCGCCCTGTAATCTTCCAGGCTGGTCCTGCCCTCCTCCAACCCTGGGTCCAGGCCAAGATGATAATGCAGGCTGGCCCGTTTCTGGCCGATTGGCTTTTTGGTGGCGAACGGAAAGATTTTGCGCAATAGCTTCAGGGCCTGGCGCACAGCCAGAGTACTAAAGTAAGGCCCGAAGTAACGGGCGCCGTCATCCAGCGGCCGTCGGGTGGTCGTAACCGTTGGGTAATCGCTGTCATAGTCGATGCGGATGTAACTCATGGCTTTGTCATCACGCAGGAGAATGTTGTAACGCGGCATGTATCGACGGATCATCTCTGCCTCTAAAAATAGCGCCTCCAGTTCACTTTCTACCACCATCCAGTCCAGATCGGCGATTTCGGCCACTAAGGCTTCGGTTTTCGGATCACGGGTTCGGGATTGCTGAAAATATTGCCGTACCCGATTACGCAACATTGCCGCTTTGCCCACATAAATAATTTTGCCGACGGCGTCCTTATGGAAATAGACGCCCGGCTCTTTTGGCAGTTCAGCCAGTTTGGCTTCCAAAACTTTATTGATCACGTTTACTATTATAGCCGCTAACCGCGGCGGAGGATCAGGAAGATCACAATGGCGATAAGCAGGGCTATGGCGGCAGTTAAAGATACGTCTACCAAACGGCGCTGTTTTTGTTGCTGGTCTATTTGCTCGGCTTCGTAGTTGGCGCGGGCCCGGAAGAAAGCCGCCTCTTCACTGCCGGCAACTTGCTCCGATGCCTTTTCGATTAACTTGTTAAGTGTTGCTTTGCCGGCACCATCCGCACCGCCGCTACCGGCCTGTGCCATGTCGCGCATGGCGGGATCACGCTCAAAGTCAATTTCCCTTTCAACGATTTCCGCCTGCAAAGCTTTCTTGATATCGCCGCCACGCAGGTGTTCGTTGACCAAGCGGCGGAGGCCGCGCTCGCCTATAAGATGGGTTTCATAAATTTGGCGCAGGCTACTGCCTTCGACAATTATTTTGTCGCTCAGGTTTAGTAATTCGGCGCGGTTAAGCGTGTCAACCCGGCGGCCCTGGAGCTGTTCGCTTAGCTTACGCGCCTCAACCTGTTTTTCGGCTTGGCCGGTTTCCGGCGAACCTTTGGGGGCTTTTGTGGTGTTGGTTTCTGATGCGGCAACCAATACCTGGCCAATGTGTTCGTGTCGAGGTTGTGAACCGTGGAGCTGGTGTGCTTCTGGCGCCCGGCGACGAACCGTTGCCAGTGACTCTTCGGGCTTGAGCGCCGGTTTTTCGACGACTTTACTCTTGATAGCCTCAATAACAAGCGGTCCGTCATGCCTAACCTTTTCGGCGGCTACCTTACGTATTTGCTTTTCTTTGATCTGGAGTTGCCATTGCATGTCCTCGACCTGCTTTTCCAGCTTTTTCTGAACCGGCAATAACTTTTTTTCTGCCCTGATGCGGCCACGGCGGCGGCCTATCAGGTAGCCGACGACTCCGCCTAACAGCGCCAGAGCGGCCGGATGGGCCTGGCGGTATTCGGGCGTTTGCGACTCTTTGTCGGTCGCGGCCGGCGGCGGCATTAGATTGCGATTATTGCGCCTGGGCGGCGTCGGACCACCTGGCCCGAATGGCGATTGTGGACTACTCGGTGGTGCCGCACCACCTCCAGCTGGAACCGAGACTTCCGGCTCCTCATCATCGCTGGCTTCGGGCATGTGACTAATGCGCAGTTCTTCCATTGATTCTTGATCGGGTTCAACATGATCTTCGACCGCTACAAGGTCGGCCTCTTCGGCGCCAAGTTCGGTCATAACTTCTTCGTAAGCCGTTTCAGAATCCTCGCCGGCAATCACCAGCTCGCGGAAATATTCCACGGCCGGGTCGGTGTCCGGGTCGGGCGCGCGTTCGGCCTCGATCTCGCGGATAACCTGCACCAACTGGCTTTCTACCTCGGGCTTTTCTGTCTCGGAGACTGTTTCAAGTGGCGCCTCCGCCTCAGTTGACGGCTGTTCCTCAATCTTTTCAGTTTCTATTTCGGATTCGTCGGCCAAAGGATCAAGTTCGCTTTTCTTGTCTTTTACGGATTCTTCTGGCTCCACCGTTTTTAGCCAAGGACGCTCCGGTTGGGGCGTTTTTGGCTTGGTTTCGGGCTTATCAGGTTTGGACTCGACCAAAAACAGGCCGATCTTCTTGGCTTTCTTTTTTGATTTATTCGTCTCTGACCCCTTTTCGGAATCGTCGTCGACGGGTAGAGGAGAGCCTTCCATGTCTATTTATCTGCCGTGAAGTGTTGTCATTTTAGTTGCGTTCCTAAGAAGTTTAGTATACGATAGTGCTTACCTATTAGCAACCGTGCCTCCCAGGGGCGCGATTTAACCCGGAGGCGGCAAAAAATGTACATTACACACAAATCCCTGTCAGACTTTACCGCCCCCGTGGCGTGCTAGCTCTCGACCTTCATAAATTCATACTAAAACTTTTACAAATTACACTCATTAACCCAACCGCACTGCTGGAGGCAGTGTGCTATGAAAACCACATCCACAACCCGTAAAACATTACGCACTTATTGGCGATACACTCGTCGTTACCTGCCGGAATTCCTGGCCGGTTCGATTGGTTCCGTCCTGGCAGTTATTGCACAGGGAATGTTGCCGCCCTACATCGTGGCCAAGATTTTCAGCAAACTGCAGAAAGTCTACGCGCACCATGAGGCACTGCACTTCTCGGCTTTCACGCCTTATTTCGTATGGTTCGCCTTGTCCATGGTGGCCGGCGTCGCTTTGTGGCGCCTGCAGGGCCTGGCGGTTTGGAGTTTCGAGGTTAAGGTCCGTCGTGACCAAGCCAACGAAATCTATAACCACCTGCAGTCCCAGAGCCAGCGCTTTCACGCTGATCGTTTCGGTGGCGCGCTGGTATCGCAGACCAACAAGTTCATTAACTCGTACGAGCGGTTAATGGATGACTTTGTATGGTCCATATTACCCGGCATAACTACTGTTCTGGTAGCGGTCGGCGTGCTGATATTTATATCTTGGCAGGTTGCCGTCTTAATGGTCTTGGTCATCGCCGTTTATCTTGGTTTGATGTCGCGCCGGGTGGCCAGGCAGATGCCTTACAACGTCCGTATGGCCGAAGTCGAAAGCCGTCAGACAGCGGCCCTGGCCGACGCCATAACCAACATGGGCACCATTCGTGCCTTTGCCGGCGAACGTTACGAATCCAAGCGCTTCGGCGGTGTTACTAACGACGTTCATCGAACCTATCGGCAATTACTCGTGCAGGCCTTCAAAACCGACGCTTTAAGCCAAGTTCAAACTAACGGTTTCCAAATCGTCGCCCTGCTGGCGGGCCTGGTCGCGGTCGCCGACTACAACATTAACGTCAGCCTGCTTTACCTGGTAATCAGCTACGCCGGCCGGATAGTTGACCGTCTGTGGGAATTCCCCCGCATTGTTCGTAACGCCAACCGCAGTCTGGGCGACGCCGCCGAAATGACCGTCATCCTGGGCATCGAGCCTGAGGTTAAAGATCCGGCAAGGCCTGAAAAATTTCGTATTCGTCGCGGCGAGGTCGTGTTTAAAGATGTCGACTTTGCCTACCCTGAAAATCGCGAAGACGCCCTCTTCAGTAAATTGAGCCTGAAGATCAAGCCCGGCGAAAAAGTCGGCCTGGTCGGGCCGAGCGGCGGCGGTAAAACCACCATAACACGCTTACTGCTCAGGTTTATGGACATCCAAGACGGCGTCATAACGATTGACGGCCAGAACATTGCTAATGTTCGCCAATCCGATTTACGATCCAAAATCGCCTATGTTTCACAGGAGCCTATTCTCTTCCACCGCAGTCTGTCGGAGAACATCGGTTACGGCGACCAGAAGGCCGACCAAAACGTCATCGAAGGTGTCGCCAAAATGGCCCACGCCCACGAGTTCATCAGTAAACTGCCAAACGGTTACGAAACCCTGGTCGGTGAGCGCGGTGTCAAGTTGAGCGGCGGCCAGCGCCAGCGTGTGGCGATTGCCCGGGCCATGCTTAAAAACGCGCCGATCCTGGTGCTGGATGAGGCCACTTCTGCTCTCGATTCCGAGAGTGAGGTGCTGATTCAGGACGCCCTTTGGAAGCTAATGGAAAGGCGCACCGCCATCGTCATTGCCCACCGGCTGAGCACCATCCAACGTATGGATCGGATCATTGTTCTGGAAAACGGTGAGATTGTAGAGCAAGGTTCGCACAAGGAACTGCTACACAACAATGGCACCTACGCCAAGCTATGGGCCCACCAATCAGGCGGTTTCATTGAGGACGAAGAGTAAACCTTAGCCGGTTGCCGGTTCGACTTTTTGCTTCTGCCACTCGCGGTATACCAGGAAGATAATGATGACGTCCAGGACGGTCAAGAACGCCATACCGAAGGTTGGCGCGGTAACCAGCAGGAACAGCTGGTAAACCAGGAATAGCCCGAGGGCACCGAGCGCCCACGGATAGGCCCAGATTTTGTTGAGTAACAGGCAGGTTACCAGCACGACTTTGACCAAGCCGTGGGTCAGCAAAAAGAGGACCGCGAATAAATTGTGGCCGGTCGCCAGATGGTGGCCGGCCTTAGCGACGCGCAATGCCAGAAAGTTATGAGGATTTTCCTGTAGGGCGTCTTGTGTCAAAAAGGCCGTGATACCGGTGATAGCATGAGGGCTCAGAATCAACAACAAAAGCCCACCGGTTAATTCCAGCAGGCCGTCGATGCCCTTAACGATGATGCCGATCTCGTAGGTTTTGTCGAGAACGGTTTTGGGGTGGAATAGCGGCATGTTACAGCCTTGGCTTATTCTTTTTTATCTGCCGGGGCGGCTTCGGCGGCTGGTTTGGATTCGCCTTGGTCCTTGTCACTTGGGCCGGCTTCGGCGCCTTCGGCGGTTTCTTCACCGCTTTCGCCCTCGGCTTCGCCTTCTTCGCCCTCTTCACCTTCATCCTCAAGTTCGGCGTCACCGCCGGCGGCGTCGTTGGCGGCGGCTAAGGCGCTTGGTTCGTAAACAGTGGCTATGGAGTGATCGACTTCGGTTTCCAGCTCAACATCTTCGGGGATAATAAGGTCGGCCACAGTGACGTGGTCACCGATTTCGACCAGCTTTTCGGCGTCGTACTCGAAGAAGTCGGGCAGTTTGGTGGCAATAGCCTTAACCTGCACCGTTTCGAGCTGGCTGAGCACAATCAGGCCGTTACGTTCGGCCGGGCTGGATTCGTTGCCCTCGGCATAGCGCGGTCGCACCGGGATCTCGGCGTCAACTTTCTGGTTGGCGTCAACGGCGTTGAAAACAATGTGCGTTAGCAAATGCTTTTTAGGATCAAATTCGGCGGTTTTTATGAGTGCCGTATAGCTTTTATCGCCGGCTTTCAGGTTAACCGGGTGGTGTTTGCCGGCCTTCTGCCAGACCTTCAGCATTTGAATGCCATTGCCTTGCACAATGACGGATTCCTTGCCGTGGTCATGAATAACCGCCGGCACGGTGCCGTCTTTACGCAAATGTTTTACGGCTTTGCCGGTCACTTTGCGCGCTTCAAGGGTCAAATTAATAGCGTCTTGGGCCATTGTGAATCTCGATCTCCGTTTCTTAAAAGCCATTATAACAGATGTGGTAAGCTTATGATAGATGTTTGACGTTTCCCATATTGTCCAAGCCGGCGGCCTGGTGCTGATAGCGATTATGATCTTCGCCGAGTCCGGTATGTTTGTAGGCTTCTTTTTCCCGGGTGACACCCTACTGCTCAGCGCCGGCATCTTTGCGGCCCAGGGCAAACTGCCGCTGGCCTTGACGATTATTGTCATCGCCATTGCCGCCATTGCCGGCGACAATACCGGTTATCACATCGGTAAGCGCTGGGGCCGCCGACTGTTTCGCAAACCCGATGGCATCGTCTTTAAGCAACAATATGTCCAACAGGCCGAGACTTTTTACGAGCGTTGGGGCAGTAAAACAATGCTGGTGGCCCACTTTGTGCCGATAGTCCGTACCTTCGCCCCGGCCGTTGCCGGCGTGGCCCGCATGCCTTATAAAAAATTCGTATTGTTCGATGCCATCGGCGACAGCCTCTGGGCCGCCGGCGTTACCCTAATTGGCTACTGGTTCGGCACCAAAATCCCCAACATCGACCATTACATACTTCTGGCTGTAGCCGCCGTGGTGTTAACAACCTTAGGCCCGACTTTCTACCACCTAGTAAAAGCCCTGCGTGAAAAACGCCTAACCGAGAAAGATTAGATTCTAGGCCACCATTGAAGGAAACTGGATAAGCGATAGGCGGGCGAGTTCGCGGGCGAGTTCGTCTGAAGCTGCCTGATCGACAGGGTAAATACCCTCAACTGTCGTCAAAGCCGGTACTTTGGGAATTACCAGCTCCATTTCACCGGTACTCAAGTCTTCGCTAAATTCCGAACCCGGAACCAGCGCTTCACCCGTGAACGCTATGACCACGCCATGGTGCTCCCCAACAGGTTCATCATCACCAAGCTCCTGCAGGTGATCCGCCTGACGGGTCCGGGCCTCACTGGTATCCGAAAATTCGATACCAAGAGATATGGCATCCTTTACATTAGCCAGCAAGGTTTGGCCTACTTCTTGGCCGAGCTCGGTATGTTTCCATTTGCCATACTTAGGATTCGGATTAGTGTAAAAAGCGTTATCCATCGATTCGTCAATGTAACCCCCGGAAAAGTGGCCATCACGCGCCAGTCGCACCACGGAGTCTATATTAGCTCCTTGTGTGCAAGCAATGCTGGCAATGCTACGGATGGACCGAAAGGTCTCGTTTTCAGGATCAAAGTTGAGGTGGGGCCGTACCAATCCAACAACCTCAACAAGATGTGGATAGCTCTCAGTAGTCTTTCTCATCAGAGTATATTATACCACTTGAAGCAAGATTTTACTAGTCTACAACATCTTATTTAGGTATTGGCCAGTGTAGCTTTTGGCGACTTTGGAGACCTGTTCGGGTGTACCGGTGGCTACTATTTGGCCGCCGGCGTGGCCGCCCTCCGGGCCCATGTCGATCAGCCAGTCGGCGTTCTTAATAACGTCGAGGTTGTGCTCAATGACTATCATGC
>CAYRPQ010000002.1:0-32105 GCA_964426315.1 uncultured Candidatus Saccharibacteria bacterium | reverse complement strand
TCAGTCAGTCAGTCAGTCAGTCAGTCAGTCAGTCAGTCAGTCAGTCAGTCAGTCATGGCATCCCCATTGGCAATTTGACCAGCCAAATCTTTGCCAACATCTACCTCGATCAGTTTGATCGCTTTGTGCGGATGGAGCTCAAACCACTGGCCTACGTCCGCTACGGTGATGACTTTTTGCTTTTTCTGCCTGATTCTACTGATGCCAGCGTGGCGCGCGCGCGCGCCACGACTTTCTTGAGAGAAGAGCTAAAACTAGGTCTTCATGTACGCAATGATGTTATCTTCCAGGCCCGTCAAGGTGCTCATTTTCTGGGTGTTGAGATTTTCCCTGGCGGCAGGCGGCTCAAGCCGCAAATAGCGGCGAAGATAGCCAGAAAGATGAGCCTGCGCAACTTTACGGGCTATGACGGATTGGTGCGTCAGCACGGCAGCCGCAAGCAACAAAGAAAACTATTGCGCTTGCCAGATGATTTTATGGTATAATTTATGTTGAGAAACCCTCCAAAAAAACAAACAACTAACCAATCATAAGTTATGACAGAAGAGCAGCCGGCAGTAGACTTCAACCCCAATAAGATCAATGAGGTTGATCCTGCGCGCCTCCAATTCCCACTACGCTACTCTAGGGAGAGCTTTGCGGCTCCTAAAGGTGTCGAAGTCACCGAGTTTGAGCGCACCCCCGAGGGCTATCTGGAAATAGAGTGGCAGTACCGTGAGGTGCAGCGTGCTCTGGCACTGGATTTCGACCATTTCGCCGGTAGCGCCTGGGACAGGGCCGCGCTCGAAGAACAAGCTAAGCCAAAGTTCGAGGAGATTAATCAAAAACGAAGCGGCCTTGAGAACCCGGCCGAACCATTTGATGTGTCAAATCTGGGCGACCGCTTACTGCGCCATATGGTCAGGCCTAGCTGGCAAGAGCATATTCCGGCCGACAATAAAGAAGCCAGCGAAGCTAAGTGGCAAGAGTTTAAAGAGCAGTACCCTGAGCATATGCAGGTTAACCTTGATGAGCTACGCCTACTCGACGGTAAGCTGCGCTTACTGTCCGGCAATGAAGAGCTAAGAGGTGAAGTACAGAAGCTACACGCCGGCAAGATTGAGGTTATGCGGGCTGCTACAGCCTTCATCGGTGCTGATCGCAAGATTGAAGAGCTATCGCGGCGAACCTCTGAAATATTTCGGGCAGCCGGGGTTTCCAATCGTTCGCTTACGCCGGCTGAACAGCGCCATATTGAGCGCCTACAAGCCCAGCAGGCAGCAATAAAAGAATCTCGTGGCCGCGAGCTAACGACTCCGGAAAAGCTGGCTGAAGTGCGACGTGAGGTTCACCGACGTATAGATATTGAGCGTCGGCGTGACTTTGAAAAAGGTCTCGTTATGACCGATCAAATGCGAGAAATCATCGATGAGCTACTCCCTTCTCTGAGCCAGGGCAAGCCAGCCCTGCTACTCGGTGAAACTGGCGGTGCTAAAACTGCCTTGGCAGAGTACATCTCCCGGCAGTACTTTGGCGTCGAGCCGGAGTTTATATCAGGCTACGGTGATGTGAACAGCTATCAGGTTATGGGCAAGATGAGCCTTGCTAACGAAGACGGTGCCACGGTATCTGAATTCGTGCCAGGACCAGTAGTACGGGCTATGGAGGACGGCAGGCCGTTGATACTTGACGAGATAACCGCCATGCCGGCCGAGTTCTTAAAGCGTCTTAATAAGATTGCCCAACTGCGGCCTGGTGATGTTTTTACTGTGCAAGAAGATTCAGGTCGCGAGGTAACGATTAAGTCCGGCTTTGTTATTATTGCCACCGCTAACGAGAAGTCAAAGCGCTATAAAGGTGTTGAAGATCTGAGTGTTGAGTTTCAGAACCGCTTCGGGGCTAATGTAATTCGCGTTCATTATCCTGATCATAATGTGGTGCATGGCCAGCCACCGGTGGAAAATGCCATTATTGCCAAGGCTGCCCTAACTGATCGCTCTGGTAGCTTAGTTGGTGATATAGATCCTAAGGAATTAGAGCAATTTGTACGGGCCTGTTTCGTGTCCCAGCAGGTATTTAGCGGTAACTTTGGCAACGGGTTTATCAGCTATGTCAGTACTGAGCGCAAGGTCGATAACAAGCCGGGCTTAGACGAAGTTGTCTTGGCGCCGCGTACTATGGTTGCCCTGCTCGAAAAGGTACGAGATTCTTATGGTAAGATCACGCTCGAACAGACTCTGGAGCGCTTTGTTACTGGCATTAAGGGAGCGAATGACAAGAAGCAGATGACTAGTATTCTGCAAGGCTATGGTTTCCTCAAGTCAAAAGACGGGCCTACGCCTGACTAAAGACAAATAGCCCCTCTCTCGCAAGCGATTCAGGGGCTATTTAGGCTCTATTGTAACTTACCACTAGAATAGTGCAATAACTGACATTGCACTTACGATACAGTCTAACAACCTTACAACCATTCAACTTCACAACATATGTTGCTATACTGTGCGATATATGTTTAGAAATGAGTATGTGACCCTGCCCGAGGTCAACGAGTACACAGATATGGTCAATATATCGTCGCTTGGCTTGCCGGTTGGTTTCGATCAAGAGCGGTTGAGCTTCAACATCGTCGCCATGGAGAAATCTATGAAATGGGGGGGGCTTGGGCATCTAGCAATTAGATCAGACGAAGGCGTTCGCCGAAACGTTGATATTGATGTCAATGGAACTAACGATGACGGCACGGCAAGCGCAGTCGGCCGGGTAGCCACCAGTAGCGTTAAGCTTCAAGAGGTCAAATTACCCGGCACTGGGGATGGTATCAGGGGAGCTTGGGCTCCTCATTACTATGGAAGAGAAGATGCTTTAATCAAAATCAACGCAACCGAAAAAGAACAAAGGATAATTGACAACGAAAAAAAGTGGCCCAAGGGACCATTTGATCCAAATGCACAGGCCCATTTCATCAACAAAGCTATAGAGGAGGGTCTTAAATCGGCGGCATTGAAAAAACATACTCGCTCAATACTTGTATATTCTAGCCTAGGTTTTGCAGCAGGCGCGTCATTTGGAGCCCTAATTGCTGGTGGCTTCAACGCTCTATCGATAGTCGAGTCTCTGGTCAACCTTAATATGGTACACACAGTGGCTGTATCTTGCACACAAGATCTCAGCCCGCGTGAGCGCCAGTGGTCACTGTTTTGGGGAGTGCCGTTTGACCGTCAACTCATGGCTCGAGTTCATGCTAATCGTAAGCTGGTAAAAGCTACAGACAGGTCCCCTAAGAGCTAAGTTCCCTAATTGCTACTGCGGCATTTGCCTAAAAGGCAAAGTAGTGATATGGTTTGATAATGTTTACTGTAGAAGCTCGGCACACACCTATATATCATCCGCCCTCAGCAACCGAGAGTGAGCCGGTGGGTGGCGTAGACGTCGCACCCGAGATCGGCGGTTGCGCAATAAAAACCATGCTTCTAGGCGAAGAGTTTACGACCAAATATGTGAGTGACACCTTGCCTCTCTACGGACTGCGAGTGGCTATCACTGAGCATCGGGCCATAGCCAAGGGCAAGTTTTACGCCGGTCAGGTATTGCAGTATGATTCCGATCCGTTCGGCTACATGAATTAGATTAGGTGCATAATGCACACCTCCGAATAGCTTGCCGGCCACACTGTTATACTTGAGTCAATGAAAACTTACGACGTGATACTGGTGCTTGGCTCGCAGCCAGACTTTAGAAACTGGCAATTCCCTTCGCACACCTACAAAAGCTTAGATAGAGCCATAGAACTGCTCAATCAAGGAGTTGCTCCGTATATAGCACTCTCTGGCGATCATGCGTTGAAGTACGATAACACCGGCATTAAACAACCCTTTCGGGAATGCGATCGCCAGGAAGAATATTTACTATCCCGTGGCGTTGAACCGCGTTTAATCCTCAAAGAGGGTGAATCAAGAGACACAATAGCTCAATTTTATTATCTTAAAAACCTAGTCTTTAAATCCCGCGGCATTAAAAACATACTGATGATTACCGTAGATTTTCGGGTTAAACGACTAACATTCTTGTTTAAGAAAGTATTCGGCCCGGATTACTCAGCAGATTTTGAAACCGTAGACTATGAACCAGACGAAGTCTATAAAAACGAAGCCCATACGCTAAAGGTACAGGGTGAATTCCTAAAAGACATGAAAGATGGTGACGATGTCTGGCTTAAGAATAAGTTTTACGATGCTCCCATGTACCAGTATTGGAAAAAGCGCGATCAGGCCGAGACTGACCCAGTAAAGCGGCACCTTATCTGAGGCTCATGTTAATATGGCCATATGAGCATAAAAGATATATTTGCCGATAATCAACTGGTGATACAGGAGGGTCAATCTAACTGCGGTCCCGCAGCGTTGCTAAATGTGTTGCATTTGAAAGGCGACTTCTCGCATACCGAGGAGGAGTTGGTACAACTGTGTGACGCAAAAGTAGGCTACGGTACTACACCTGAAAATTTAGTGAAAGCCACACGGCATCTTGGCATTGAGGTGGTTGAAGAGCAATCAAACGCCAGCCTTGAAGACATCCGGCGTAATATTGATACGGGTGCCTATGTAATTATTCTTTCTGCAGCTACTTTCTCTGGCAATAGCCACTACACCTGCATTACTGAATATGACGACCAGGCATTGTATTGTCGTGATTCGGCCTATGGACTCCTTCGATTAGGTACAGAGCATTTAGATAAGCTTTGGCACGGCGTTGACCATGATGCCAGTCGCGGCAGTCAACAGTGGTATATGGCAGTTAAGTAACATCCAAAATAACTCTAACTAGTGATTGGCGATTGAGGAATACATATGAACCCCACAACTGTTTTCCTTGCTACCGGTCGTGCCGTAGCATACAAGGTTAATTCACTAACCGAACGATACTTGCAGGAAATGGGCGCCTCGCCGCTGAGCACTTATGCCTTACATCGCTACGCGCTCATTCCAGCCCTTATCTGGGCTGCCATATTTGTCCGCCCGGATGACATTACCAGTATTCTGCACACACCGCATCAGGTGCTTTATTTATTGGCAATTTTCCTGATTTGGAATGCCCAACAATTTGCCCATAGTTTCCGAGTTAATGCTACCAGCACTGTCTCGGCACTCTCTAACCTGTATAACGTGCTGACACTTCCACTACTCTTAGTAGTAGGAACACTGTTCAACCACGATACACCTAATGTTTTTAGCATAGCTGGCATTATCGTGTTGGCGGTTGCAATGGTTATTCAGCCAGCCCACCATCTAACAAACAAGCGTGCACGCTTATCACGGCCACTACCTATACTCGTTGCCTTTATTTGTGCCGAAGCCTTGGTAGATGTAATTCTGATTGCCTTGTCACGGCAATTGCTAAAAGAAATACCGCCCCACGTTTTTATAGGAGTATTTCTTGTATTGGTGCTTTCGGCTTGTATAATATGCGTGCAAATACTGTCTCGCCACCTGTCGCTAGATGTTAGGAAGATGGCTTTAAAGAATCCAGGACGCGCGTTTTCACTACCGCTGATATTCTTTGCAGGGTCGGTTATGGAGTTCTACGCCCAGGCTAAGCTACCAATTTATATAATGCTTTCTATCGGAGCAATTACTTTTGTTATGGACATTGGTTCTGACCTGTGGCGTCATCGCATTCAATTCAATCTACAAACGGCTGCATTTACAACGATGGTATTTATAGGCGTTGGCCTTGCAATCTACGCTACATAAGTGCTGCATATGTGGTTTATCCCTCTGCCATATCACACAAACTTTTGAGTATTTGTCTGTCGAGGCTTATATTTGCCCTACTCGATATATCCCGGTACCATTTACTTGATGATCCCTTCTTACGTAACTCACTACTATCTGCCAGACCGCAGCCCCTTTCTCACCCTGTCGGACTTATCCGTCGATGAATTGGCGGTGGTTATCAGGGATTTGGAGCACGCCCGTGCAAAGACAGGGCTGCAACGTGTTTTTGGGCCTCGGTATATGGACTACCGGCGCCGAACTGAAGCCAAGCTATTACAGCTATTTAAAGACGCGGGCGGTAAACCAGAGCGTACATCTCCGCACTATTTTGTTTTAGGTTCATCAGAATGGTTCAGAGGACTAGCTCCTAACATGCAAGAAGTTAGGGTCCCCCTCAAAGACTTGCCGACATTTGTAACAAGTTTTACCTATCCTGATAGTTTTACAGCCATGGCTCTTGGGCCAGAGTACGGAGTTCCTTATGAACATAAACCATACCACGAGAAGGTTTTCACCTTGCATCAACTTGAGAAGATAGTTGAACGATATGGCATGCCCTCTGATGAGCCAAACGCAAATTATGATGGGTACCACAAGCGCACATTTGAAAACTACATTGAGGTGCAGGTTTGGTCGGATGAAGCCATTAGGTGGCTATCTAAGACGTAAAGACTGCATGCCCGCAGGGCAGGATTGCACTGAGGTAGACGTAGGATTATACTGACTTTATGGCAAGGGATCACTTTGAGAGCCGCCCACACCCCGATGGTGCGTTGGACTGGAACTTCAACATTATTTTTGACGACCAACCGCAGGTCGGCGAAATGGCTGAGGCCTATAAGCCATCCTTAGAACATCCGGCCTTGTATCCGCCGGTTCCTACCGACTGGCTACATATGACTATCTTGCGAGCCGGTTTTGTGACGGAATTTAGCGACCAGGAAATGGCGGCCGTGGCCGACGAGTTAAAGCCCGATTTGGCAAACATGCGGCTACCTGAATTAACTATAGGCTCGCCCTATCTATGGCTCGGCATAGACAATCCCGTATTCCGAGTATCTCCCGAGCAACCAATGACAGACGTTTTCACGGCTGTTATGGGAGCCATGCGCAAAGTCGTCGGTGACCGCACTCCCCAGACACACCCATTCGTACCACATGTGGCGCTGGCATATAACCGCGATCACAACCAAGAAAAAGAGTTAGATCAGCAATTGGGCGAGTCTTCGATACCACCGGTCAAGTTCCGGGCCACCAAACTATCGTTGATCAAACAGGCTCAAACCCTGCCCTTTTACCAATGGGAAGTCATACAAAGCCTGCCTATCGGTAGTCAAAAACAATAAAACCTTTCTTTACGTAGCTCTCCCAGCGTACATCTAGGTCTGATCAGGCGTACAAATCGCCGTTTATGCTTGCTATGGAGTAATGAACCCTACTATTATTAGCAATCATGAGGTTACAGAGACGCAAAACACGCGACCAGCAACTTGAACACATCCTTGGTACCGACGCGCAGTATATACATTTGGGAATTGAACTCGGCCGGCGCGTAACTACACATGTAAAAGAACTTGATACGGATCAAATAGATGCTGAGCTATCCAGAAATATAAAAGACCTAGACCAACAAGAACGAAGACGTCAGCTATCTGCTCTTTTTGACAAACTCCCGGAAACGCACCGTTATGAATTACTTGAACGCCATCTTGGAAGTGACGAACTTACAGATATACTGGCTGCAAAACGGCAAAGAGAAATTGAAAGAGAATCCCGCACGAACGCCGTCAACAATCTCAAGGACATGGCACAATTGCACCACTCCGTGGACCTTACGGCTATCCCGGAGGATATGCAGGTGCGGATCGGCTTATTTGAAGGTCACCGCCTTAAGCGAATGCGCAGTCCTGGCGAATTGGAAGGTGAATACTCATATCCACGGGTACTAACATTAACCAGTTTGGGCGACGCCGCGTTTAAGCTGATGAATGACAACCGGGATTATACAAGCGGTAAGCCCACGCCAAAATTTAGCAAGTTTCAAACTATGAAGCTAGGCACTATGGAGAAGTCCGGCGACCCTGAAACATTTAGCCAGGTTCTGCCATTTGGACAACCGCTGGCATGCGATATTAATGGTAGCCTATCGGTTATACGCAGAGAATATACGGATAGCACCATGAATGAATATGCGGGATTAGTATCAGTGCAAGGCGTGCAACTCTTCGGCCAAAACCTCGTATAGGCTTGGCCAGAAAATTAAAAAACCTTTCTTTACGTAGCTCTCCCAGTGTACATCTCGGTCTAATCGAGCAAGGTAGTACAAGTCTCCACCTTGCCAGATTAGCGTGCGAGATGCGCCCCTGCTCCGTTACGTAAAGTAAAGGAGGTAACTATATGTCGCTAACAAATCAATCAGCGCGAGCTATCGGTAGACTGGCGCTTGAAAAAGCAGCCTTAAAAGAAGTCTGCGGCTGCCAGTACTTCGACCTAAGGGATAACTTAGGCGCTACCAGTTCCTTGGAGCTGGTCCATTTCATTAATCATAACTACGATTGCTCTATGTGCGGTCGGAAAGGAGTCAACTAGTATGGTTGCTACTGACGACTACGAAGGCTGGTGTAACCGTGAAACCTGGTTAGTCAGCCTATGGTTAATAAATGACGAGAGTAGCTACTCGTCATTTCTTGACGGCGTTCGTACCAAAGCCGGTACCCTCTACGACAAGGCCGAATGGCTGGAGTCGATGATACGGGAGTCGTATGAGATTCAGTACCCGCAAGGTAGCTTGTGGACCGATCTCATGTATACAACTCTCGGCCGGGTTAATTGGTACGAGCTAGTCGAGGAGAATAGCTAGCTAAAAGCCCTGAGCATGGCGCTAAACTGCTTAACTAGATTTTGGAACTTCTGTCGTAACCCAGATATCATCCGTAGCGCAATGGTACATCACACGCACGTATTCCTTGTTATCATCTTTTGGGTTGAAGCTAGCATCCTGTTCAATCTTTTTCATCGTTTTGCTACACGCTGGACATTTCATAAACTTATTATAGCGCGACAAGCTCTTCTGGATCATCAATTGGGCTCCAGATTTTATCGTCTTTATCCGCTAGGCCGAACAGCGCTTTAGCCGAGGTCGTATAAAAGTCAATCTCGGCGCCACTGGCGTGGAGTAGCTTAGGGATGTGCTTATGCAAGCTGGCTTCCATGCTGGGCGTTGAGCATACCAGTAGAACACTCGGATAGTCTTTATCGGACTCGTGCTGCCAGGCTTCGCTTTCGTAATGCTCAATATAGCCGGCCAGCTTGCGCTTGATCAAAAAGAACTGCGCGCCGGTCTCGAGATTATCCAAAAAATACTCCTGCCCTGCCCCATCGGACGGTTGCAGATAAGCATCTGGTAATTGCTTCGGAAAGTAATCTAAATCTGCCAACTCGCTTTTGGTGAAGAAACTGTACTCAGGATAGAGCTTTCTAAAGACTGTGTAGACCTTGAATGTATTAATGCACTGATTAATGAAGCTATCGCTAACCGCCCTATTTTTATACATGGCGTGAAGAGCTTTAGGGCCTATGCCCGGCTGGTGTTTAAGCTGCGCGATGCCTTTAGGCAACAGGTAGTAGCAGGCGGGCTTGTGCAGCAGCCGGTAACCACTCTCATAGTTACGACCAATGTAACCCTGATCCTCAAGCACCTTTAGGCGATTATAAGTAGTCGATTTGTCTTTTATGTTCTGTATCTCTTGGACTAGGCTCACACCAACGAAGCGAAACTTGTATATTAGCCTAAGTAAATGCAGTTGCTTGTTATTGAGTGTTCGTCTTCTTTTGGGTTCTATTCTGGCCATTTACCACTACTCCAGCTTCCCCCCACAAACTAATAGCTACCTATTCTCTATAAGTATTATATATAATAAAGGAGAATAAGTAGAATTTTTTAACAGATAGTATTAACTGTTTAAGACAACACTCCGATAGGTTGCTTTAAGCGGGTTCTAACTAGTACGTAAAAGTAGCAAGAAAAGGTCGATGATCAGAGACATTACTCTGTAGCACCTGAAAAGCCTCTAACTTAAAATCACTCTGCCTGCTCCAGTACACGTAATCTAAGTTAGCGCGAAGCAGGGTGAAGCGGCGGGCGTTGTAACGCCAGGTCGGATTCAACAGCGAACCAGTCCGTGACCACATCACATCCGCGATCTTAGATCTGAAAGCTCCGGGCATAAGGCGCCATTGGTTCATATCGCCTAGCAGGATGGTATTTTGCGCGTAGGTGTCAGAACGGACGAGCTTTTCCAGGCTTTTCATGCCGACTCGATTTTGTTTAAGCGAGTCGATAGTTGCTGACGGGTGCGCCACAATGATGTTTACGTCAGGGCCTTCTGGCAAAGCTATCGTGGCACTGATGATTTCCTTGTCGAGACCGGGGTAACCATGATTGGCCGCGTAGCCATTGTTGCTGATGACGGGTCGTTGCTTGTTACTTATTTTAAGGCGCGAACAGAGTGTTACGCCTGTCATCCAATAATTAGGCAGATGCTCGATGTTGGCGTGATGGTAATGTGCGTAGCCCAGCTTTTGTAGATACTCAACCAAAGGCGGTAATTGTTCCTGCGAGGGCCGCACCACTTCACAAAAGGCCACGAAGTCGGGCCGGTGCGTGTCAATCAGATGCTTTAACTCGTCAGTCAGGCGACCGTACCGTTCCGCTCCATCAATTTGATTAAGGTACCAAACATTCCAAAACAAGACAGAAAACGTCATGGCCTCATGATAGCAGAGCTCTGTGACTACTTGCGCGTTACGAAAATGAAAAATGCCCTGACGGGGCTTCTTTTATTAAAATAGATTTCTTCTACCCCATGCCCCAGATAAATACCTAGACCTATGGCTGCCACAACTTTGCTTGCAATAATGATCCCGACAGCGAGCAACAGTACGCCGAACACGCTGTGATGAACGTGTAACTTGGTGGGTCTTTGTTTGCGAACCTTCTTGAATACCGGGTTCAATAGAAAGGTAGTAACAGTAGCGATCATTGTTATCAGAAACAGTTGCATAGTGCTAGTATAATCGTAAAGGAAGCGTATGCTGACACCAAAACACCTAAAAATATCAAGAAGGAGACAATAACCTTGGGTATTTTCTACCTGCTGACATCGATCTTGGCCGAAAGTGCCGGCAAAACCATCGATAGGCTCAACTATAGCCGCTACCATATAGGTGCCAGGCAGTCTCTATTTATTGACTTTGTGGTTATGTCTATCGCAATTGGGTTGTTTATTTTGCTGGCTGGCCTGCCATTCCCTCACTTCACTCCAAAAATAGTTGTGCTGCTACTTCTAATCGCGTTTTTTTCGTTTGGGGGCAACGTTTTTGACGAACTGAGCCTGAAAGCTAATGATCTTTCCCTACGTGAACCGCTCGTTGACTTTGATCCGATTATGTCTGGCCTAGTCGGCTATCTCCTTTTCCCCGCACAGCGTAAACCAGCTTTTCTGGTTGCCTTTATACTTGGCGCGTTCATTGTGCGCTGGGGTATCCATAGGCGTAAGCTACGCAAAGGTCAAAAGAAGGGCATGTTCTACTTGCTTATCGGAATCATGCTATATTCCGTGTTGCCTAGTATTTACCAAGAGACTCTCAAGTATCTCTCACCGAGTTACATAGCCTTCTTCCGGGTGACAGCAATTTTAGTATTAACGAGCTTGTTTTTCCCGCCAAGGAAGTGGAAAGGCTTTTCGCCTCGGAGGGTTCAGTTCGCAGTTATGGCTGCTTTGGCCTACGCGGTTGGAGCTATTGTCAGCCTTTATGCCATTAAAACCTACGGCGTGGTGCTAACCATGCTGTTTTTGATGCTCGGCCCAGCTCTGCGCTATCTGGCCGGGCAGTTTATCTTGCACGAAAAAGTTCGCCGAGGCGAAGTCCTATCTAGCCTTATGCTAACTTTGGTGGTTGCCATCGCAGCATTCGTTAAATAGAATGGAGCGGAACTAAAACAATATCTTGCCTAAAATCTAAGAATGTGATATATTCTGAGTCTGAAACTAATCTATAGGTGCAGGAGATTACATGGAATTTGGCAAAGAAGTAAAGCGAGCGTCAGCTCTTATAGGCATAGCGATTGGCGGAGTAGGCGTAGCTGGCTGTGATCAAGGGAAAAATGATGTTGGGTCGAGTGTTGAACATCACGAAAAGCGCCAAGTGTGGGACAACTTAAACAGTTTTCCTAACGTTTCTGCCTTTTGTATCGGTGAGAATGGCGTATACACAACTACTCGAAGTGGCTCTTTTGAGGTGGTCCCCAACGACCCAAATTGCCACGAGGGCGGCGTACTCTACGAATCTAACCCTAAGTAGTCTAGGTTTCACCCGCCACGGCTGGCCTTTTTGCTCATGCTTGCATGCAGACGGTACATATGTAGAATGATGACATGCCGGAAGTGCCCATTAGTTTAAGAGTTAAACCCCAGATATACGAACAGCTATGGAGCCTGGCGGGAATTACTCACCACAGTGGACCGGGTGCTATGGCCAGGCGGTTGCTTAATATAGCTTTGCTAGAGAGCCAAGTTGAGATACCTATCCCTGCTCAGCCTGACCCACGAAGTGGTCCTTTCCACCAAGTCTTCCTGGCGTTAAACAAGTCGGAGGGTGATGCCGTTAAAACCGGGGCTTCTACTTACAACATTGCACCATCAAGATTTTCCTTATATGTTGTCGAGCATGGCTTAACTTGTGCCACAGAAGCTATTCCTCAAGTAGATGAACTTTCAGCACTTCGAGCGAACTTTATAAACACCCTTACGCAGAATGGTGCCAAGTACTTACCTCTAGGTTGAACCAAAACTCAACTAAGCAACCCAACATTTCGTCAGACACGGCCCACCAACCCGACTGTAGCCTCTGTTAATTTGCAATTATCGTGATACTATATAATCGTTATGAACGACAGATCCAAACAGCGACTGGCCATTCGCATAAAAGCAGTGCGACTCCGTAAAGGTATGACCCAAACCAATGTGGCCGGCAAGGCCGATATAAGCCCGAACTATTACGCCCGCCTGGAGCGTGGCGAGGTTAAACCCAGCGTTGAAGTTATAGAGAAGATCACCAAAGCGCTGGGCGTCAAATCGTCCGATATTTTGCCATTCTAGATCCATAAAACACATATCCGAAAATTGTGGATAACTCCTTGAAACTATCTCTATCAGTATAGTATACTATCTCTATAGAGATAGCTTCTATCCGAGGAGGGCATATGAGCGGTACCGAAAGGTTGAAAAAAGCTCACACGCAAGTGGCGAGTCTCCTTATGCCCGATAAAGTCCGAGTGGAGCGCCTACGCCAAATACTGGAAGCAGAACAACACCGCAGTGTCAGCTATGAAGAAGCCAATGAAATTGGCCGAGAATTAATCAGCTTTTTCGAGTGCCTGGCCGGCGATCGCAAGATCGTGCGTGGTAGCTTACCCCGTTCTGATATATATAAGGATTCAGCGTAAGTGTCATGGCTAACACCTCAACGGCGGTAATACTAGCCCGTGTTTCCAGTAAAGCCCAGGAAGACGAAGGCTACTCCCTAGACTCGCAATTAAAGCTATTGCAGAACTATTGCGATAGGAAGGGCTTGGGCGTTGTAAAGACCTTTAAAATAGCCGAGACGGCTTCAAAGCAGCAGAGCCGGCGGATCTTTCAAGAGCTATTGGCCTTTATCTCCGAGCAGAACATCTACCACCTGACAGTCGAGAAAACCGACCGGCTAACGCGAAATATGCGTGACGCCGTCGCCATCGATGATTGGCTGGAGGCTGATAACCAACGAATGCTCCATGCTGTCAAAGAAAACCTACAGCTTCACAAAGAGGCTAAGTCGGACGTAAAGTTTATGTGGAACATTCACCTGGCAGTCGCTAAAAAGTATGCCGATAACTTGCGAGAAGAGGCTATGAAAGGCTGGGCCGAAAAACTAGCCCAGGGTTGGTCACCTGGAGTACCCCCGCCTGGCTATAAAACTGTCGTTCAGGACGGCAAGCGTATACATGTCATTGATCAGCAAAAAGCTCCGTTAATTCAGAGGCTATTCCAGCGTTATCTTGAGCCGAACCAGACAATTGCTACCATTTGTGACGAAATGAAGGCCAAGGGTCTCCTGACGAGCCGAGGGCGTATCTATACTAAGAGCGGTGTACACCTGTTACTAAAGAATCCGTTTTATATAGGCACAATCCGATTTTGGGACAGAGAGTACCCTGGTTCTCAGGAACCACTGATAGATAAACAGTTATTTGCAGCCGTTCAGCACAAAATGTCACAAGGCCGACCACCACGGTACCATACTCACAACCCCCTACTTAAGAACATGATCAATTGCGCTAATTGTGGCGGTACCATTACCTGGCAAAAACAAAAAGGCAGATACTACGGTATGTGTCAGCGTAAGACCGGTAATTGTGTCGGCAAGAGGCTGTTACGCGAGGATCGTGTCGAAGAAATTATTATCAATAAGCTTGGTGAACTGGTGTGTCCCTCAGCGACAATAATGGATTGGGTGGTTGGCGAGCTCGAATCCGATTACCATACTGCTATCGACGATCGTGCAGAAGTTGAACAATCCCTTAGAACTAAATTAAACCGCCTAGAGAAGATGGATGAAATACTGTATGACGATAAATTAGCGGATGAAATTAGTCTTGAGCGGTATCAGCAAAAGCATAAGGAAATCACAGCCAAAATTGACGAGATAAAACTTCAACAATCGAACCTGAGTACCGAGATAAGTCAACGTCATCAGAAGTTTGTCAGTATCCTGAAGTTAGCACAGCGAGCGCCAGAGATATATAAGCAGAAGGAGGATAATAGCGATAAGCGTACGGTATTAATAAAACTATTCGAGTCAATGAGTGCCAACGGTGATTCGGTATCTGTTAATTACTCAAAACTAACCAAGGTAATCGCTGCCAAAAGCGAAGAATCGAGGTGCATTATGCAAACTTTAAAATTGGCTAATAAAACCTGTAAAAATGATGTAAATAACAGTGGTGATGCTGAGCTGGATGCCGCACTCCGTCCTGTTTGGCTGGGGCGGAGGGATTCGAACCCCCGAATGCCGGTACC
Organism: uncultured Candidatus Saccharibacteria bacterium; assembly: GCA_964426315.1. Classification (GTDB taxonomy): domain Bacteria; phylum Patescibacteriota; class Saccharimonadia; order Saccharimonadales; family UBA4665; genus UBA5150. The sequence continues at coordinate 17,233 of CAYRPQ010000002.1, read as the reverse complement.
AAAAACCGGTGCCTTACCACTTGGCCACGCCCCAATAAGTGTTGATTTTACCTCAGTTAGGGGTCGGGCACAATTGGTCATCTGTTAGCGACTCGACTAATCACCGAAGTTATGCTAAGATTTGCTTAAATTATATAAGGTAATTATGGCAAGAAAACGGCTCCAAAATCCTGCTGACTATATAGTGCCTTTGAACATCAACGGCCTGCACGGCCGCATGTTGCACGTGCCGGCGCCGAGCAAAAAGCGCGACCGCGAGATTATGCTGGTTTACGGACACCACGCCCTGCTGGAACGCTGGTGGGGATTAGTAGAGAATCTTAACGAGTATGGCGCCGTGACCATGCCCGACCTGCCCGGCTTTGGCGGTATGGACAGTTTTTATAAGATCGGCCGCAAGCCCGACGTCGACGCTTTTGCCGACTACCTGGCAGCATTTGTTAAGTTACGTTACAGGCGCAAGCGGCTAACTATTGTGGCCATATCTTATGGCTTCGTGGTGGTGACACGCATGCTCCAACGCTACCCAGAGTTAGCTAAAAAAGTCGATTTGTTAGTCAGCGAAGTTGGTTTTGTTCACAAAGACGACTTTATATATCCGGTGCGTCGGCGTGAGTTTTATAGATTCGCCACGCGCTGTTTCGCCACCCCGCCGATGGCTTTAATGATCCGTTATTTCGGCTTGAATAGATTTGTCCTTAAAACCCTGTACGCCAAACTGCCCAATTCCAAGAAGCGTATGGTCGAAGTCACACCCGAAGAGTTTGAGATTACCATGGATTTCGAGGTTAAGCTGTGGCAGGCCAACCACGTGCGGACGCACTGGCTGACCACCAGCCAGTTTTTCACGCTAGATAACTGCACCCGGCAGGTCGACGTACCGGTAGTGCACGTCGTGTCTAAGGTGGAGCATTATTTTAATAACGGCATTGTCGAACAGCATATGCGAGTCGTCTTTAAGAACTACCGGAAGTACACCGCCCGACTGAGGGCGCACACGCCGAGCGTGCTGGCCGATAAGAAAGCCATGGGCGTAATGTTACCGGCCGGCCTGCGCAACCTGTTGGCGAAGACTTAAATGATATACTTGGAGACGAAATGAAAATAGGTCTGGTTTGTCCGTATAGCATTCATAAGCCCGGCGGCGTGCAGGAAGTCGTACTGTCGCTGAAGACCGGCCTGGAAAAGCGTGGCCACACCACCAAAATTATTACACCGTACCCGCGCAAGCACGAGCTGGAGCCCGACCCGGATGTTATTTTTGCCGGCACTTCGGTGGATTTTAGAACGCTGTCGTTTTCGGACACTACTTCGCAGGTTTCCAGCCGCGACGACACCGAGCGAATCGACGCCGTGCTGGCCGAGGAGAAGTTCGATATACTGCACTTTCACGAGCCGTGGATGCCCTTGCTTAGCCGCCAGTTGTTACAGCGCAGTAAAGCCGTCAACGTGGCTACTTTCCACTCCAAGGTGGCGGACGGCGCCATTAGCCGGTCTATATTAAAAGTCGTTAACCCTTATCTTAATTCGGTCCAGAAGTACCTGCACATGCTGACGGCGGTGTCGGCTTCGGCCGCTGAGTATGCAAGCGGCATGACCGATTTGCCAATCACCATTATCCCCAACGGCATCGACCTTAAAAAATACCGACACAGCCCGGTAGATAAGAACCCCGATGAGCAGTCTATCCTGTTCGTTGGCCGCCTGGAACGGCGAAAAGGCACCAAGTATCTATTGCAAGCCTTTCAGCTGTTCAGCCAAACTAACCCGCACGTTAAATTAATTATTGCTGGCGACGGTCCCGACCGCGAAAAACTCGAACTGCTGGCAGATGATCTTAAGCTAAAAAATGTCAGCTTCTTGGGTTTTGTCAGCGAGGAGCTTAAACTCGATTTGTTGGCGGAGGCTGACTTATTCTGTTCGCCGGCGCTGTTCGGCGAAAGCTTTGGCATTGTGCTATTGGAGGCCATGGCCACCAATACCGTCGCCGTGGCCGGCAACAATTCGGGCTACGCCGATCTTATGGAAGGCATCGGCGCGATTTCCATCGTCAACCCCACAGACATAGGCGAGTTTGCCCGCCGGCTCGACACGCTATTACACGAGGCCGAACTGCGAAAGCTTTGGCAAAAGTGGGCCAAGGACTACGTTAAGCAGTTTGATTACCCGACCGTCGTCGCCCAGTACGAAGAGCTCTATAAAGACGCCTTACAGCAACATGGGCGAACTGCCCGCTAAACTACGTGTCGGGCTGGTGCTCGATACTTCGTTGGACAGCGACGAAGGCGTGCCGCGTTACGTTATCGACATTGGCCAGTGGTTAACCAGCCAGGGGCACGAGGTACACTACCTGGTCGGACAGACCGATAAGCGGCAACTGCCTAATCTTCACAGCCTGTCACGAAATATAAAGGTACGTTTTAACGGCACCACAACCACTATTCCATTGCCGACCAGCCGGCGCAAACTGCGCCGCTTCATGGCCTCGCACCCCTTCGACGTTCTACACGTCCAGACGCCGCACCACCCGCTGATGGCCCAGCACCTCATCCGGGCGGCTTCGCCCGACACGGCCGTAATCGGTACCTTCCACGTTTTGCCATACAATTGGCTGTCCAGGATGGGCAATAAGACTCTGGGTCTATGGTTGAAACCTTCACTGAAACGTTTTGATCGCATGCTGGCGGTTTCGCCGGTGGCGGCCGATTATTGCCGCTGGAGCTTTGGTGTGAGGGCCGAGGTACTGCCCAATGTTGTTGATTACAATTTGTTCCGCACGGCCAAACCGTTGCAAAAATATGATGACGATGTGGCCACCATACTCTATTTGGGTCGGCTGGTGCCGCGTAAAGGTTGCCTAAAGCTACTGGAAGCCATTGCCTTACTGGCCAAAAGAACCGATCTGCCGCCCTTCCGGGTGATGATTTGTGGCAGTGGCCCGCTTAAGCACCGGTTGGAACGATATATCGCCGAAAACGATATGGGAGACATAGTCGAACTGGCCGGCTTTGTCAGCGACGAGGACAAGCCGCGCTATTACGCCTCGGCCGACATAGCCGCCTTTCCGAGCAGTGGCGGCGAAAGTTTTGGTATCGTCCTGCTCGAGGCCATGGCCAGCGGGCGGGCTGTGGTTCTGGCCGGCGATAACCCGGGCTACCGATCCGTTATGCACTCACAACAGGGCTTACTCTTTGATCCATCTGACGCCGAACAGCTAGCCGACAAAATTGCCCACTATCTTACCGACAAAGCCGAGGCCGACGCCATGCGCAAATGGGGCTCGGCCTACTCCGCCGATTTTGATGTCGCCGTCGTCGGCACCAAACTGCTGGGCATTTATGAATCAGCATTGCGTAAACGGCGCGGTTTATAGATAATATCTGTATGTTCAAATTCCGCAGAGACCGCGAACTACAGGAAGTGGCCGTCACGGTTTCAACCGAAACCTATATTCGACTGGCCTTTCTAACGGTTACCACCATCGTCGTGCTAATGGCCGCCCGCCGGGCTTCGCACGCCCTACTACTGATCTTTATCGCTTTCTTCCTGGCCTTAGCCCTGAACGCGCCGGTGCACTGGCTGAGTGGGCATTTACCAGGTAAACGCAAGGGTAGCCGTTCACTAGCTACTAGCCTGTCTTTTTTGATAGTCGTTATATTGCTCGGTGGCTTCGTGGCCAGTATCGCGCCGCCGTTGGTAAGGCAAACCAACAGCTTCGTTAACGCGGCGCCTAAGCTGGTGCGCGATTTTCGTAGCCAGGACAGCCCGACCGGTAAGTTTATCCGCCAGCACCATCTCGAAAAGCAAGTAGATACCTTTTCGAAACAGCTTTCGGTACGGCTTAAGCACGCTGGCGGCTCGGCCTTTTCGACCATCCAGCGAATCGGTAGTAGCGCCTTCTCACTGCTAACTATCCTGGTGCTGACCTTTATGATGCTGGTGGAAGGGCCACGCTGGGCCGCCTTTGCCCGCGACGTAACGCCCGATAGGCACCACGCCGACACCGACCGCATCGCCCGTGAAATGTATGCTGTTATAAGGGGCTACGTTAACGGCCAGGTACTGCTGGCGGCGCTGGCTTCAGCATTTATTATGCCAGCTGTGCTACTACTGCACATCAGCTATCCGGTGGCCTTGATTGTCATTATATTTGTCTGCGGTTTAATTCCGATGGTCGGCCACACCATTGGCGCCATCATCGTCACCACAGTGGCTTTATTCCACTCAACCACAGCCGCCATCATCATTCTGGCCTATTACATTATTTACCAACAGATCGAGAACATACTGATTCAACCTCGCATCCAAGCCAACTCCACCAACATGTCGCCCTTATTGGTGTTTATGGCGGTTATCGTTGGTGTCAGCTTTGGCGGCCTGATAGGCGGCCTGGTGGCAATTCCGGCCGCCGGCTGTTTGCGCATAGTCATCCTGGAGTATTTGCGGCACGTTAAACTGATCGATGACTCAGCCTACAAGTCTATTACAACCGAAACCAAATAACGCCGTGGGCCGAGTCTTTTAAGCCGACTCCCTGCTCTTCCAATTGATCACGGATAATGTCGCCGGCTGGCCAATCCTGCTGGCCACGGGCCTCTTCGCGTTGCCTTAACAGGTCCTTTTGCTCGTCGGTTATATCCTGCACCGACAGCAAGTCGAGTCCAAGCAGGTCGTCCAGGCCCTTAAGCATTTTTTCGAAGTGGCTAACCATGTCTTTTTCTATATGCACGGCCAGTAGCTGGGTAGTTATTTGGCTCAGGAAGGCCAGGGCGCGCGGCGTGTCTAGGTCGTTGGCCAAGTATTCGGCGATGGCTTTGGGCACGTCTTCCAGGGCGAAAGTGGCCGAATCGTGGGCCGTACCGCGGGGTTGCCAGCGCAGAGCCGCCACAGCCTTAAGATCTTTCAAGCGATTATTGGCCGCTTCCAAGCTTTCCCAGCTAAAGGTGGCTTGACTGCGGTAATGTGACTCCAGCACGTGCAGGCGCAAGGCCTCGGGCGGAATGCCCCGCTCTACAACGTCTTGCAGTCTTATGCTGTTGTCCAGGCTCTTAGATATTTTCTCACCGCTTACCATCACATGGTTGCTATGCAGCCAGTATTTGGCGAACTTTTTACCGGTGGCGGCCTCGCTCTGGGCAATTTCGTTGGTGTGGTGGACCGGAATATGATCGATACCGCCGGTGTGGATATCCAGTGTGGCGCCCAGGTATTTCATACTCATCGCCGAACACTCTATATGCCAGCCCGGAAAACCCTTGCCCCACGGGCTGTCCCATTCCATGTCTCGCTTACCGTCTTTGGGCGAGAACTTCCAAAGAGCGAAATCGGCTGGATTCCGTTTTTGCGGATTGCGCTCGACCCTGGCGCCGGCTTGCTGTTCGTCTAGATCGAGCTGGGCAAAATCGGCGTAGCGCGGAAACTTGGAAGTGTCATAGTAAACCCCGTCGTCGATAACGTACGTGTAGCCCTTAGTCTCCAATTGTTGGATGAGTTCGATCTGTTCGGCAATGTGATCGGTAGCCTTTACGATGAGGCCCGGCTTTAACATATGCAACTGCTTCATGCCGGCCAGGAAGTCCTTGGTATAAAAGTCGGCGATTTCCCAGGCCGTCTTGCCCTCGCGGCGAGCGCCTTTCTCAAGCTTATCTTCGCCTTCGTCGGCGTCGCTTACCAGGTGCCCGACATCGGTTATATTCATAACCCAATTGGGTTTTAAGCCGCTGGCTTTTAGGGCTCTTATAAGCGTGTCGGTGCGCACGTAGGTGAACCAATGGCCAACGTGGCTGTAGTCGTAAACCGTCGGCCCGCAGGTGTAGACCGTGACGACCGGCGGACTCAGCGGCTTAATTTCTTCGATTTTCCTGGTGAGGGTGTTATAAAGCTTGATCATGGCCTCTATATTCTAACTGAGTCAGTAATTGCAAGGTATGGTCTAATACATCAGTTTTCAATTTATTGAACTCACTACCATCGGTAATCTTAAAGCCGCTGGCAAAGGGGTGGCCACCACCGCCGAAGTGCTCGGCCAACTTGCCGGCTATGGGTGTTGAGGGATTGCTACGAATGGCGGCGGTAACCTTGCCATCGGCATAGTGTTTGAACACGATGGCGATCGCTACGCCGGTAGTGTTCAGCATGTCGTTCTGTATTAGGGGCGCGGGGTTGTATAGTGGGCTGAATTCATTGATTTCATCTTGGGGAATCATCAGGCTTGCTATGCGGCCTTCCGCCGAAAATTCGGTGCGCTTGATAAGATCGGCTTTGTAGCGAAAAATGTCGGGAGGCATCTTGCCGTATTCGCGGCGCTTTTCTTCCATAACGCCGCGGTCGACACCGGCTTCGATGAAGTCAGCCATCACCCGATAAGTTAAAGGTGAAGCTAACTGGTTACTCAGCCCCTGCGTGTCGCCCAGTATCGAAGTCATTAGGCACTCCTGGGCCTTAACCGACAGCGGCCATTCCAGTTGCTTGGCTAACAGGTAAATTAGCTCGCCTGCCGAGGCCCTGGTGTGATCATTAATTACCAGGTTGGCGAAGGGAATTTTGTTATCCACCGTCTCATGGTGATCGAGCACCAGGCACGGTTTGGCCGCCAGCCAGCCCTGTTGGCCGCTCTGACTGAGCTTTTCTAGGAGCGTCATCGTAGAAGCGTCGACGATCACACTGGCGTCGAACTGTTTGGGCAGGTCGCGTTGCACACGATCCCAGCCTGCCAGGTAGCGCAGGTAGCCGGGCATATCCACGCCGCAGTATAAATGGACGTCTTTGCCCATGTCGCCCAAGATGTGTTCCATGGCCAGGGCGCTACCCAGCGAATCGGCATCCGGGTTGTCGGCCTGAACCACCACGATCTTCTTAGCGTCGCCGATTATATCCGTGATTTTGTCGGCGTCGGCGTACATATTCTTCATTATACGGCCTGGCGGCCTTCCAGGGCGCGACCGAGCGTTATCTGGTCGGCATATTCCAGGTCAACGCCTACCGGCAGGCCACGCGCCAACCGCGTGATCTTGACCTTTCGATCACCGATCTGTTGCTGGATATAAAGAGCAGTTGACTCGCCTTCCACGCTGGCATTGGTCGCGAGGATGATTTCTTTGACCTTGTCTTCTTCGATACGTTTTACCAGCTCCTTAATGTGCAGTTGCTCGGGTCCGACGCCGTCGATCGGTGATACCAGGCCCCCCAACACATGATAAGTGCCCTTATACTGGCCGGTTTTCTCGATGGCCACCAAGTCGAAAGGTTCGGCCACCACTGCTACGATGGTCTTATCGCGCCGCGGATCGGTGTATAGGTCGGACAATTCCTGTCCGGCCGGCACCAGCGCGAAGGTTTTGGAGCAGAAACCAATACCGCCTTTTAAAGAATTCAGGGCCGCCGACAGCCTGTCCGGCGCATCGCCGGTCTGCTTCACCAAGTAATAGGCGTAGCGTTCGGCGGTGCGCGGCCCAACGCCCGGCAGTAAGCCAAAAGCCTCTATTAAATCAGTCAGGACCGGCGGCAGAATCTGCATTGTAAGTATGGTCTATAAACCCAAGTTGCCCAGGGCGCCCATCATGGGTTGCATTTTTTCGGCGGCCACGCGTTGGCTTTCGGCAATGGCCTCGCGGATGGCTTCTTCTATCCAGCGCTCCAGCTGGCCGATGTCTTCCAAGTCGACGTATTCGGGGTCGATATGCACCTTTTTAATCTTCTGTTCGCCGGTAATCTCCACCTTGACGGCACCATCGCCCTTTTCGACGCTAATAACCATCTTTTGCAGTTCGCCCTGTATTTTCTTGACGCGCATCAGCATCTTGGCTTGGTCAAATCGACTCATAAGTCCTCCCTAATACCCTTATTATACTACGACCGGTGATAGGTGAAGACGGCCTTGGTGGCGGCGGAGTGGGGCCAGGCTATAAAATAGGCCCTGAGCTGGAAAACGCAGGCCGCGGCTACGGCTAGCGTCACCAGGCCAATGCCGATACCGCGGGCCAGCGGATTGTTTGGGAAGACCTGCAACCAGTCGCGTAACAGATAGGCGATGCCGGTAGCGGCCATAACGTACAAGAAAGGTATCAACAGGCTGAGCCCTACCGGGCCGCCAAAAGCGACCAACAGCCAGCCCAGCGCGAAAGGAACGGCCAATGAACGGGTACGAATGGATCGCCAGTGGCTGGCGTAGAAATAAATACCGACGCCGCAGAGTACCAGCGTGAAGGCGTCCATAATCGGCACCCGGCTTAGCCAGATGTCGGGATATTTGGGCCCTCGAAAGAACAGGTGTACCGGCACCGCCACAAATTGTTTTAATAGAGTGCCGAGCGGCGCCCAGTGGGCCGGCAGGCCCAGCCACTGCTGTAGTTGGCCATGGCGGGTTAAGTCTAGCCCAAGCAATGGTAACCAGATCAACACTGCCAGGATCGACAATAGGCGCTGTTTCCAACCGGCGAAGTGTCGCCAGCTATCCAGCACGAGCTTACGCTGGAGGTATATCTGGGCCAGCACCAGCCAGACTAAGCCCGGGACGTAAAGCAGTAGACCCCAGGTGAGTAGGCTACCATACCAAACAATGGCTTTATGCCCATAACGATGGAGTAAAACCTGGATTATTAACAGTGTAGGCAAGGCCCACAGATACAAGACATCGAAGCTGGCCAGCCGGCTGGCGTGCAGGACCCAGGCGCTACAAGCAAACAGCGCGCTGGTCAGAATGGCGGTGCGGCGGCCATGCCACAGCCCGATCAAGGCTCCGAAACTAACAATACTCAAGGCCCCGAATACGGTATTGGGCAGGCGGGTTAATATTTGGCCGTGCCCGGGAGCCACGAAGAAAACAGCCGAGCGCACCAGTTTAAGCGGCAGGAATAGCGGGTCATGATAAATACCGTGCCAGCCGACTGGAGCCACGGCAGAATTGATTTCACCGGCGCTTAACCCGCCGGTCAACGATCCCAGTCTATTAAAGAGTAGCCAGCCGAGGCCGGCCAGAACCGCCAAAGCCAGTATAATCAAGCGGAAGTTGCGTAACCAGTAACTCCGTAGGCGTTTCATTGGCTATATTATAACGGTTATGGCTGGCTGGCCCTAGCCGACAAACGGATCTTTGTGTCGCCTGTCCACCGAGCTGAAACGCTGGCGTTCTCGCTGGAAAAGCAGTTCGACACCCCCTGTGGGGCCGTTACGGTGTTTCTTAATCAATATGTCGGCGATGTTCTTGCGGTCGGTTTCGGGATTGTAATAATCCTCGCAATAAATGAAGGCTACGACGTCGGCGTCCTGTTCGATAGAACCCGACTCGCGCAGGTCGGCCAGCTGGGGTATTTGCGGACTGCGGTTCTCAACCGAACGGCTAAGCTGGCTTAGAGCCAGTACCGGCACGTTTAGCTCACGCGCTACGCCCTTAAGACCGCGTGATATTTCAGAAATTTCCTGGACGCGGTTGGCGTCACTGCCAAAACGACTACCGCCGCTCATCAGCTGTAGGTAGTCGACTATGATCAGCCCCAGCGGCCGCTGGTGGGCCTCGCGGCGGGCTTTGGTGCGCAGGTCGCTGACGGTAATGCCGGGAGTGTCGTCAATAAAGATAGGCGCCTCGCTGAGGGTGCCCATGGCCTGGCCGATCTTTTCAAAGTCGGCGTCTGTCAGGTTACCGGTGCGCAGGGCCCAGGCGTCAACGCCCGATTCCATCGACAGCAGGCGGTCCACCAGCTGTTCCTTGCTCATTTCCAGGCTGAAAATCAGCACCGGCTCGTTAGACTGGATGGCGATGTTGTGGGCGAAGTTCAACGCCAGGGCGGTTTTGCCCATCGACGGCCGCGCCGCCAGCACTACCAGGTCGGACCGTTGGAAGCCTGCCAGGGTGCTGTCGAGGTCTTTGTAGCCGGTGGGAATGCCACGAATCTTCTTCTTATCTTTATGCAGGTCGTCGAGCCGGTCAAAACTTTCGGCCAATATGGCCTCCAGGCTGACCACATCTTGCTTAATATGCTGTTGGCTAACGTTGAAGAGCCGGCTCTCTGCTTCCTCTATCAGTTCCCGGAGTTGTTTCGACTCGTCATAACTGAGGTCGACGATCTCGTTAGAAGCAGTGATCAGGCGCCGGCGCATGGCCTTCTGGGCGACAATATCAGCGTATTGCTCGACGTGGGCGGCCGTCGGTACAAAGTTCGTCAGTTCAGTTAAATAGCCCGGCCCGCCAACGCTATCGAGGTAGCCATTATTTTTGAGCTTGTCAGCCAGCGTCAGCACGTCTATAGCCTGGCGCTGTTCATATAACTGCATAATGGATTCGAATATCCGCTGGTGCCGCGGATCAAAGAAATCGATGGAAGTCAGGTTGTCGGCAATCTTGACTATGGCGTCACTGTCTATTAACAGGGCCCCCAGCAGGCTGGCCTCGGCCTCGGCGTTTTGGGGAGGCGAGTTGGTTGCACCTGTTTTGGTCGGTTCCATAATACGTGTTTCCCTCGGACTTATTTTCTAGTTATGATTCTAACAGCTCAGCGCCGCCAAAAATATTGCTTATGGCTGATATGTCGGCCCGAACCGGCGCCTCGGCTCTTTCGACCTTGGGGCTGTCGGGTTTAGCGGCCTTGTCTACAATGCACTCGATGCGCACCGTTTTACCGGTCAGCTCCTCTACGGTTTGAGCGAGCACTTTACGGTTGCCGGCTTCGTTAAGCCGCTTCTGGTGAAAAGCGAAGGCGAAAGCCAGGGTCAATGCGCCATCGCCAAAGGTGGGCTGGGCCATGCGGACCACACTATAAAGCGTATTGTGTTTGCGCTTCAGGGCGCCCAGGATTTGCGGCCACAGGGCGCCGTCCAGCGTTGAAGGCGCCGTAGGCGTTTCAACTGTAGGGCGTGGCTCGGGGATTTCCTCTTTGGCGGGGGCTGGCTCTTCGATTTCCTCGGCTTCGACGGCTGTGGATTCGACAACCTCAATCGCGTCGGCAAGATCGGCTTTCTGAGCCCTTAGTAAGCTGATTTCGAGATAGCGTTCCGGATCATGCGCGGCCGGCACGGCTATAAGGTCGCCCAGCAGCTCTAAAGCCGCGCCACGGTCCATGGACAGCTCATTGCCTATCAGGCGGGTGCGAATTAGCTGGGCCAGCTGTTTGGCGATAGCGGCCGCTTGGTAACCCTGGTCGTACAAACCGGACACCTGGCTTACCAACTTAGCCGAATCCCCTGCAGACAACAGCGCTAAAACGGCCTCCAGCGAATCGCCGGGCGGGATACCTAGCAACTGGCGGACATCCCCCGCCTCCAAAGCCTGGCCATTACTGCTGGCTTGGTCGAGCAGGCTGATGCTGTCGCGGAAACTGCCCTCGCCGTGTTCCGCCAACAGCTCTAAGGCCTCGTCACTGACCTTAATTTTCTCTTGTTTGGCGATAGTTTTAAGATGCTCAACGACCTTATCCTTGTCAACCGGCCGGAAACTGAAGCGTTGGGTGCGGCTGATGATAGTCTCGGGCAGTTTGTGGGCGTCGGTGGTGGCCAGGATGAAGATAACGTGCGCCGGCGGCTCCTCCAGCGTCTTCAAAAGCGCATTAAAGGCCTCTCGCGTTAACATATGGACCTCGTCGATGATGTAGACCTTGTATTTGGCGCTGGTGGGAGCCACGTACACCTTGTCGCGGAGTTCGCGAATCTCGTCAATGCGCCGGTTGCTGGCGGCATCGATCTCAATAATATCAATATGCTGGCTGTCGTCTTCGTAGGGCAAGCCGTTGATTTCGTGTGCCAAAATACGTGCCACGGAGGTTTTGCCGACGCCGCGTGGGCCTGTTAACAGATAGGCGTGACTGATCCTACCCTGTTTTAAAGCCTTAACCAAAGTGTCGGTGATGTGCTCCTGCCCGACAATCTTACTGAGTGACCGCGGACGGTGCTTCCGATATAAAACCTGACCCATAGTCCATTTATTATACGCCGTTAGGCGTGGTTTGGCTGTTGTGCTAATTGCAAGCGAGCGGATCCCACATAGTCCATGTTAGCCGCTAGAGCGCCGCCAATGCCACCTACGGCGAGAGCTATCGCCGATCCCCTGGCCAGGCTTCTTAGTACAGGATCCTCTATTTCGCTCGCCGGGAATAATAGGCCCATGCCAAGGTTGGTAGCGAACTCGCTGTGACGCCCTTGGTCGGTGACTTCGAGGTTGGCACCTTTCATGCCGGCCGAGACGGCAAAGGCCGCTATGCCTGTCTTTTGCGCGAGGCTCGTGTAGCCCAGCCAAGACGGTATGACATTGGCGTCTATACCCGCTTTGATCATTTGCGCGATTACCGGCTTGTCGGTTAAGGGATCAATCAGTCGTCCGAACTCAGACTTGCGAAAACCCAGTTTCCTTAACTGTGGCGATTTACCCAGCACTTTAGCCAAGAAACCGTCCAGGTTGTCCGTCAGCACTAAGACGCCGGCCTTTTTCCAGTTGTTTTCGGGATCCTTACGTAATTTATGGGCCACGAACGGCGATAGCATAAGCCGGCCGATAGTTACCGCGTTGGGGATGGTAAACGCGTCCAACGCCTTGAGGGTTTCCAGATACTTGTTCTTAGCCATGACCTAAAAATATCATAGGGTACGCGGCTAACCATGAACGGTAAGCTTACAGCGCGGCTTCTAGCGCGGCCCACTCGGCGGTGGAATCGTCTTCGGGAACGTTGACGCTGACTTGGTCGCCTGGCTTGGCTTTGAAATAAGTAACACTGGCCAGCAGTACCCGGTACTTCTTGTTGGCAACGTCTACGAAATAGTGGCCGGCCTCTAAAATAAGGGTGCCAACAACCTGTTTGCGCGGAATCGGACCGATTTGCTTATAAAGAAAGGCGCCATCCTCGGCGATGGTCAGCTTAAGGATATCACCTTGAACCAGCTTGGACTTGCTGGCGTAGTTGGCGGGCACGGGATATGTTTTACCGTCGGAACCGACCATGTTCTGTCCGTCAAAAACGCCTTCGATAACTTTGCCGAGGGTGTCCTCACGGGCGACCGGCTTGACCTTTTCGTCATCACCGACGAGGCTAATAAGCAACTCTGTGGCAGCAGCCAGGCTGGTTTCGGCTTCTTGAATAAGTGCACGTAGCCGCTTTACTTGTTTATCTGGTACGTCTGGCATAGCTTTCTGTCTCGCTTCTGTATCTGTCTCTCTTGGGAAGTGTTTATAGGCACACTTTCCCCCTAAAATTACCACGAAGTCGGCCTCAAGTCAAAAAAACTCAGCTGTCTGTGGATAAAGGCGACCCCCAAGGGTACTGCGGGCCATATAGCCTTTGCCGCGCACGTTCAGTATGGCGCCGGTGTGCCTATTACCAAGCTCGGGGCCTAAATGGCCACGAACCATATAGACGCCTATCGGCACTGTCCGTGGATCGAAGTGAGGATTAGCCCATATGTTAGCATGGATAAAGCTAATGCTCATGGTCTCATCCGCATGCTCTGCTAAAAGCGCAAATAGTGCAAACTGCCGCATACCCCATTTTCTAACTAGTCCGTCTATTGATACTTGTCGCTCGGGCACATAAAAGCCGATTCGGCGGTCGGCTATCTCCATATCGGGTACTCTGTCGACAGATACGACGTTGGGTCTACCTTTCACCACATGAGCATAAAAAATACCGCCGTGTCGCCACAAGCGGTATTCTTACAGACGAACGCGGTTGTCTAGGCCAGTTCGACGGTTGCGCCGGCTTCTTCCAGAGCTTTCTGGGCCGATTCGGCGTCTTCCTTTTTGGCTTTTTCAAGCACGGGCTTGGGGGCGCCATCGACGATAGCCTTGGCTTCGCCAAGACCCAGGCCGGTGATGTCTTTGACAGCCTTAATGACGGCGACCTTTTGGGCGCCGGCATCCTTAAGGATGACGTCGTATTCACTCTTTTCTTCGGCGGCCGGAGCGGCGTCACCGCCACCTGCCGGGCCGGCGGCTACTGCCACGGCCGCGGCGGCCGGCTCAATGCCGTACTCGTCCTTCAAAATAGTTCCGAGCTCGTTGACTTCCAAAACGGTCAGTCCGACGAGTTGTTCTGCGACTTTCTTTAAATCTGTTGCCATATTATTCCTTTCTTAATTGCTTGCTTTGGTTTCCAGGCCTTGTAACAGGCCGTGAAGGTTGCCGGATAGGCTGCTGACAGCACCGCGTAACGGCGCATTAAGCGTGTTTATCAGGCCGGCGATGAGCTGGTTCTTGCCGGGTAGTCCGGCCAGCGCCTTAACATCGGCGGCATCGACAAATTTGCCCTCGGCGCTGATGGCGCCCACGAATTCCAATGACGGATTCTGCTTGGCGAACTTATTCAGCACCTGGGCGGCGGCCACTTCGTCTTCGCCGTTAAAAGCGTAGAGCAACATGCCTTCCAGCACGCCGGTGTCGACATCTTTAAAAGTGTCACTGCCCTTGAGCGCCTGAATGACCAGGCGGTTCTTAACAACCTTAACCTTGGTGCCGTTATCGCGGGCCTCGCGGCGCAGGGCCTGCAGGGCCTTAACCGTGGTGCCCTGGTATTTGGCTATCACGGTCATTTTAGAATTACTCAGTAGGTCGGCGACTTCGCTGACTACTTCGTTCTTCTTATCTTTGGTTAGTGCCATGTAATTCTCCGAATTACTTAGTTTTGGTTAAAGCTATCGACCGGGGCTTTAACTTCGTTGCCAAACAAAAACGCCTTTGTGTTCCAAAGACGTTCAAACGCTCGTAAGAGTTGTTTGTACCTCGGCGACATTATCAAGGCTTTTGCCCGTCGCTGTCTCTGGCAACTTAAGACGAATTATAACAGGGAGAGGCTCACCGGTCAACTAGGCCTTGGCCGCCTCTTTTATGTAGGCTTTGAGGACCTCGTAAAACTCCAATAGGTCGGCCTTGTCGATCCATTCTTCTGAGCTGTGGGCGCCGCCGCCGTTTGGCCGGACTACTATAGACGGAATACCTTGAGCCGTGAAATACCTGGCGTCGCTAGACCCGAACGAACGGCACTCGCCGAGCTCCTGGCCACGGACTTTAGAGGCTACCTTAGCGAAGCTCTTGATGGCCGGATGCTCCAGGTCAATATTGCCGACTGGCTCTTTGGCTAGGGTCTTGATTGTAAGTTTGGCTTTCGAGGCAATATTCTCAATTTTGGCTCGTTTAGCCTGATAATGGTCATCATTCACAAAACGCATGTCGATCGTCGCTGTGGCGTCGTCGGGGACCTGGTTAATAGCGTGGCCACCGGATATCCGACTGACGGTTATACTGCATTTGTGAGGCGCGGCCTCTTCAAATAAAGACCTAATCTCTAAAAGGGCGGCCGTCAGTTTTTCGATAGCATTCTCGCCCTCCCAGGGCCTTGAACCATGCGCGCTACGACCCGTGGCCGTTAACTCGATCATCCAGACGCCGTTGTTGCCGGCTTCCATATGCCAGTCGTTGCCCCCATCGGGTAGAACGCAGACACCGGCACTAAAGCCTTGCTCAACAAGATAGCCTGTGCCGTTCTTGCCCCCAAGCTCCTCGTCGCTTGTGAGCATAATCGCGAAGTCATATTGGCCAAGCTCTCCCTTAAGTTCCTCAACTAGCTGAAGATAGCAGGCCGCCGCGAACTTCATATCATATACGCCGCGACCGTAAAGTTTACCATCTTCCTCGCGCAAGTTATACAAGGCCGACTCGGCCGGCACGACGTCCAGGTGCGCTTGCAACACGACCTTCGGCTTAGCGGTCTCGTGTGTTGTGGCAATCAAGGACGGGAAACCGCCACTGTTGTGCAATTTGACATGCATTGAGCGGCGCAGTAAGTATTCCGCAACATATTTGAAGCACTCTTCGCTTACACCTGTCCGCCGGCTCTCTGTCGGAAAAGCCACCAATTTGGCTAGTATGCCAGTGAGGCTCTGGTCTGGATCTTTATGATGCATATGCTTCTTGACACCAAGGGCGCAATCTGTATATAATATACATTAGTTAAGGGGTGACAGTTTTATTGTACACCAATAGGCAGGCCCAAACAGACAGGCCATCACAAATAATTTAAGACTAATGACTTTTAAGAGAACCCCCGAAGATATTGAAAAAACAATGCGGCGCCAAGAGGCGCGCCTGCTGAGAGAACAACATGCCCTGGCCACCGCGGCCAAGAACCGTAGCGCACGAGAAGAAGAACTCCGGGTCGAGCGAGCTCTGCCGGCCCTAAGGGCTATACGGCTACACCATAATCTCGGCGTGGTAACGTTCAAAGGCTCAGATGAAGACTACTTTCTAAGAGGCTTCACCCGTGCGGTTGAAAAGCGAAAGGGTGGCTTGTTGGTATTGCCGGCTCAAGGAAACATCCAGGGAGAAGACCTTGGCCCCGAACAGGCCGAAGATACATTGAGCATGCTAAGCCATCATCGGCGCGAACACGGTAAACTGGCCGTGGTCGCTTTTATAGATTTTCAATTTGGTGATAAGAAAAGTGTAGGTACGCCTCTTGTTTCAAACCGAGCGGGAGAGATTATTAACGCCTGGGGTGATACTGACCACCCTGATCCCGGTCTCGATATCGTAATCGTCGGCAACGGCGATACATCCCATTTAGCCACGACACGCCCCGACTTTGTTCGCGAAGTACAACACCCCGTTGCCGGCAAACTGGCCATCCGCTATGCGCTTGATGCTCGTAACGAACTGACCACGGCTCCTAATCTGGGCGCACCTAGGGGTAGCCTAGAAGATGCGCCACTATTCATACCGCCGGTTCCCTTCGGCGGAAATTCGCTGTAACGAGTTTCAGTCGCCGCTCTTACTGAAGTTTTGAAAGTTTGAACTGGGTGTAACGTTCGGCGGCCAGGCGGGTCAGTTCGGGGTCTTCGTCCTGGTTTACGAAGATCATGGCCTCGGCCAGCATGGGGTGGGCTTCAGCCAGTTTTTCATGCATTTTTAATACTAGTTTTCGGTAGCCGGGGTGGCCCTGAGGCGTGGTGCGCAATTCGTGCAGGTGGAAGGCCTCACGGGCGTTATAGGTTATTTTCCAACGCATTTTGTGGCCTAACAGCGTGGCATATTGGGCTTCCAGCGGATAGCCGGCCTTTTGGAGGAGGCTGTAGAGTTTGAGGCTGAGGTCAAAACAGGTTTCGAACTGCTCGGTCAGGCCGGCCTCCTCAACCAGCTTAGGTATTTCGTAACCGTAGCGGGGCGTTAAGAGTTGCCAGTTCAGATCGTCGACCATGCGGTGGCGCTGGAGGTCGCGGAAAATGCCGTAGTCGCAGACCAGGTCCCAGCTGTAATGGGCTTTTT
>CAYRPQ010000001.1:0-40234 GCA_964426315.1 uncultured Candidatus Saccharibacteria bacterium | reverse complement strand
CGCAAGGCACGTAAACATCGGGCAGGAAGTGCATTTCGATCTTGATGATGCCGTCCCCCGAGCAGTTTTCACAGCGACCACCCTTAACGTTGAAGCTGAAGCGGCCGGCGCTGTACCCGCGCAGTTTGGCTTCGGGCATCTGGGCAAAAAGATCACGAATGGGCGTGAACAGCCCCGTGTAGGTGGCCGGGTTGGAACGCGGCGTGCGGCCGATCGGCGACTGGTCAATAATAATGGCCTTGTCGAGCAGTTTGATGCCCTCGATGTCGTCGTGTTTGCCGGGCACGGTGCTGGCGCGGTGCAAGCGGGCCAATAGTTCTTTGGCCAGAATGTCATTAATCAGGCTGGATTTGCCCGAGCCGCTGACGCCGCTAACCACCACTAGCTTGCCAAGTGGAATTTCGATATTAATGTCCTTTAGGTTGTTTTCGCGGGCGCCCTTAATAACCAGCGCTTTACCGCTACCCTCGCGCCGTTTTTTGGGCACGGCGATTTTCTTCTTGCCGGACAGGTATTCGGCCGTCACACTGCCAGGTGTTTTGGCTACCTTATCAGGGGCGCCTTGGGCAACTATCTTGCCGCCGTGAATGCCGGCGCCGGGGCCAATGTCGAGCAGGCAGTCGGCGGTGCGGATGGTTTCCTCGTCGTGCTCCACCACGATAACTGTGTTGCCCAGGTCTCGCAGGTGTTTCAGGGTGCGGATCAGTCGGGCGTTGTCGCGCTGGTGCAGGCCGATGCTCGGCTCGTCCAAAACGTATAAAACACCCATCAGGCCACTGCCGATTTGCGTGGCCAGGCGAATGCGCTGGGCCTCGCCGCCGCTGAGTGTTTTGGCACTGCGTAACAGATTAAGATAGTTCAAGCCGACATCCTGCAAAAACTGTAGGCGGGCGCCTATTTCCTTTAGGATCATGGCGGCGATTTTGGCCTCTTTGGCGTCCAGCTTGAGGCCCTTAAACCAGCCCAGGGCGTCGTCGATAGACAACTGGCAAATATCCATGATCGAGCGGTCGTGAACCGTAATGGCCAGGACTTCGGGCTTCAGGCGCAGGCCGCCGCAGGCATGGCAGGGTTTTTCCTGCATGAAACGCTCGATATCACGACGAATAAAGTCGCTCTCCGTTTCTTTGTGTCGGCGCTCCAGGTTGGTCACAACACCCTCGTAGGTCGTTTCGAAGGAGCGGCCCAGGCCGAGCGACACACTGTATTTCTCAGTACCTGTGCCGTACATGATTTTATCCATTTGGTCGGCTGTTAGCTCGCCGGTCGGCACGTGCAGGCTAAAATTATAGCGCTCGGCTACGGCCTGCAGTTTCTTCATGTACCAGTTGTCGACGTTGATGCGATTGTAGGGGCGGATGGCGCCCTCGGCGATGGTCAGCGTGCCGTTGGGAATGACCAGATCAGGGTCGACCTCCAGCCGCGAGCCCAAGCCCGTGCAGACCGGGCAGGCGCCGTGTGGGCTGTTAAAGCTGAAGGTGCGCGGCTCCAGCTCAGGAATGGCGATTTCGGGGTGATCCGGGCAGGCGTACATCAGGCTGTAGGTCCAGGTTTCTTTGCCGTCGGCATCCAGGATTACCACCTTGCCTTCGGCCACTTCTAGCGCCTGCTCCACCGATTGCACCAGCCGGCCGCGGCTGTCTTCGTTATTAACTAAACGGTCGACTACCACTTCGATGCGGTGGCGCTTAGCTTTGTCCAAAGCCGGGAATTCGTCCAAGGCGTAAACCACGCCGTCGACCCGCACGCGGGCAAAGCCGGCCCGCTGGTACTGCTCAGGTATGTGCTCGAAAGCGCCCTTCTTATCAATCACCACCGGCGCCAGCACCATTAGGCGCTTGTCTTTCGTGGTAGCCACGATCTGGTCGATTATGCCGGTGCTGGTTTGCCGGACGACCGGTTGGCCATCGACTGGGCAGTGCGGCACGCCGATGCGGGCGTATAACAGACGTAGGTAGTCATAAATTTCGGTCACCGTAGCTACTGTCGAGCGTGGGTTGCGGCTGGTCGATTTTTGGTCTATCGAAATGGCCGGTGACAGCCCATCAATCTGGTCAACGTCGGGTTTTTCCATCAATCCCAGGAACTGGCGGGCATAGCTCGACAGCGATTCCACGTAGCGCCGCTGGCCCTCGGCGTAGATGGTATCGAACGCCAGGCTGGATTTGCCCGAACCGCTCAAACCGGTAATTACCACCAGCTTGTTGCGTGGAATCGTAACATCGATATTCTTTAAGTTATGCTCGCGAGCACCCTTAACCACAATCTCGTCGGCCATTTTTCTCCCTGTATAAGGCGCTCAATTATACACAAAAACAGAGGGATTTTCCAGTCTTTCGGCCACAAACGTAAGCATAAGCCGTTAATACAATACACTTGACCTATTGACAAATAGGTGTATAATTCATTTCACTTTATAGAGGTGAGCGTAATGTATAACGTAATCGTTCTTGGTTACATCCCCGGCACAAGCATCCAGATATCTTTCCAGGCGTGGCTGGGAATGGCAGCGCTGTTAGCCGGCGCTTTGACAATAGTTTATCTTGAACGCCGACACCGCCAAACACCCTTCCGCCTGCCCCTGCCGGCCAGCCGCCTGCACGTCAGGCTGACTCAGACGGCACGATAGACTCGCCGTAGAGTTGCAGTTCTTCCAGCAGGAATTTCTGTTCGCCGGTTAGTTTGCCTTCTGAGAGCTCTTTCAGGCGCGCGAAGTACTTGGCCAGTTGGCTTTCTTCGTCACCGCTGAGCAGTTTCTTATGGCAAAACTCTTCCCAGGCGACGCGCTCCTCACTGCTGAGTGAACGGGGATAATTGCGGGCTTTGTAAAGTGGCAACAGACTTTTTAGCCGCTCGTCACGGAAGCTGGTCGCCAGATCGCTTAACTCTTCCGGCTTGGCGGCGCGAACGGCGTGCATGGCTTGTTTGTCACCACCATTAACGAAGCCGTCGTAAAGACGCTCGTCGACGGTCAACTGGTTATCAAGGATGGCCATTTGGGCCTGTTCGCGCTCTTTATCCATCCGCGACACGGCCTCGGCGATCTTGGCGGCAAATTCCAGGCGGTGTTCTTTAAAGATCTCGTAATGCTTATTAATATCGTCCAGCATCAGCTTGATCCGTCCCTGCGTGGCCTTATCTTTTATGACGCCGAGCGGCGCCACGGCAGGAACGCGGTTGTACTTCACGGTTTTGACCGGCAGGCGGACCTTGTCGGGGTCTTTGCTCCAGCGCCAGACCTCAATTAGCTGGTCCACATTCATCTCGAGGAACGGCGTCGGATCAAAGCGCAGGTCGTAAACCAGGCCGGCGTCTTGCTGGTCGTGCTTAGCCAACAGCACGGCGACTGTGGTGTGCAAGAATTCACTGCTATAACGGCCCGAAGTGTAAACGAACGGTGTGCCTTTATTAACCAGCGCGCCGACGCTTTTTTTATCGCGGTGCTGGAGCAGGTAGTCAAACAGGTCCGGTTGCTTGTCGCGGACCAGCTTGGCGACGGCGATGGTGGCGTGAACATCGCTGAGGGCGTCGTGGGCCTTATCGTGGCCGAGCTTGTTGACGGTGGTCAGGAATTCCAGCCGGTTGGCCGGCTTGCCGTCGGGAGTGAAGGGCCATTGAATACCTTCCGGCCGCAAGGCCCGGGTCATGCGTACCGCGTCGAGAATATCCCATCGCGAACAACCGCTCTGCCAGTGCCACTCATAAGGATCGTAGAAGTTGCGCCAGTGCAGGAAGCGCATGAACTCATCGTCGAAACGAACACTGTTAAAGCCGGTAAAAATGGTGTCGGGCTTAACCACTTCGTCATAAAAGAATTTTAGGAATTCGGCTTCGGTTAGGCCATCGGCGATGGTTTGTTGGGGCGTGATACCGGTAACCAGGATGGCGTCGGGTCCGGGCAGTACGTCCGGGGATAGTTTAATAAGCAGGTTGACTGGCTCGCCGATCGGCTTGAGGTCCATGCTGGTGCGCTGGCCGGCGAACTGCATGACGCGGGCCTGCCGCGGGTCAAACCCGCTGGTTTCCAGATCATAAAAGAAAAAACTATTAGCCATAGGTTCTCAGTTTATCACGCTGTCAGGCCTAGTATTCGAACTGCCCGTGGGCGCCTATGCGGACGGTTTGACCGGGCTGGACGCCACTGCGGCGCAGTTCATGCATGATGCCCGAACGGCGCATGATGTCGCGCAGGCGTTGGACGCCCTCCACACTGTCAAAATCGGTACGGCGAGCGAACTTTTCGATGCGCTCGCCGGTAACCACGAAGTCATCGCCTTTCTTAGTGACCTGGAAGGCGTCGGCAGTGTCGGTCATTTTCAGCACCGGCACGCCCGTGTCGACTGTGGGCACCGGTTGCCTGGCACGCTCTGTATCAACCTGTTCTTTGACCGCGAATAACAGGGGCTTCAAGCCAGTTCCGGCCAGGGCCGATACCGCGAAAACCGGCGTCTTTTTGGGCGCTACCTTTTGAAGCTGTTTAGTCAGGTCAGCCACGATTTCTTCGTCGAGGCCCTCGACTTTGTTGATGGCGATAACTTCGGGCCGTTTAAGCAGGTCCGGCTGGTAGGCCTTAAGTTCAGCTCGAATGGTTTTGTAGGCCGCGGCCACATCATCGACATAAGCGTCGATCATATGCAGGATGACCGCGGTGCGTTCGATGTGGCGTAAAAAGTCGTGACCCAGGCCTTTTCCCTCGGCGGCGCCCTCGATCAGGCCGGGGATGTCGGCCATTAATATGCTGGCCTGCTTGTCCAGGTCCACAACACCAAGGTTGGGCGTTAAGGTCGTAAAAGGATAGTCGGCTATTTCAGGCCGGGCATTACTTAACTTGCTAAGTAATGTCGACTTACCGGCGTTGGGCAAGCCAACCAAGCCGACGTCGGCGATCATTTTGAGCTCCAGCTGAAGTTCACGGAATTCGCCCGGTTCTCCCTTTTCGGCGAATTTAGGGGCCTGGCGGCGAGACGATACAAAGTGGGCGTTGCCGAAGCCGCCGCGCCCACCCTTGGCTACCACGGCCTGCTGGCCATCTTCGACCAGATCGGCTAGAACCGTGCCTTCAGTATCGGTGGCTATGGTACCAGCAGGTACCGGCACTATCAGGTCCTTGGCACTGCGGCCATGTTTGCGGTTTTTGTCGCCGGGCTGGCCGAAGTCGGCCTTCAGCTCTTTCTGATAACGAAAAGCCGCTAGCGTGTTCTGATTGCGGCTGGCAACCAACACGACGTCACCACCGTCACCACCGTCACCGCCATTTGGGCCACCTTTAGATATAAATTTCTCACGGCGAAAACTAATTTTGCCGTTGCCGCCTTTTCCGGCGGCCACAGTTATGCTGACTTTATCTATAAAACTCATTAACTACAGGATAGCATCTAGTGGGTGATGTAGTTCTGGAAGAAACCGGCCGATACCGTGCCCGTACCGACCCTGCCCCAGCCAGCGAAGCCGTTCATGTCGCGAATTACCACCGATCCGTCGTCGTTAACGCCAATCACGATGCCCACGTGGCCTTCGCCGCCGCCCTTCTGGGCGATGGCACCGACGGTAGGCGCCTGGCTGACGTTCCAGCCGCTCAGGCGGGCATAGTAGGCCCAACTGCTGGCGTTGCCCCAGTTACCGGGCACGTTAATCTGCGTTGCCACGTACCAGGTGCAGTAGCCGTAGTCGTAGCCGTTGAAGCCGTACATCGGTCCGACGCCCCAGGGGAAGCCGACACCGCTGGCGCCGCCGGCACTACTGATAGCGGCGGCTGTTTTGGCCGTAGCCTGGGTGGCATTGGGAATAATGATCTGTTCGCCTGTTTGGAAACCGGAGATTTCGGCGTCGTTGTAGGCTATGAGCTGGTCTTTATTAGCATTAAACTTGGCGGCCACGCTTTCCGGCGTGTCGCCGGCTTTGACAATGTAAACTATGCCCGTAACTGGTGGAATAGTAATTTTATTCCCCGGGGTAAGCGCGTCGCCAGAGAGATTGTTGGACCAGCGGATGCTGTCGGAGGTAATACCGTACTTGGTAGCTACATTAGGAATAGTGTCGCCGGGCTGAACGGTATAAACCTGAATATCGGCCCGGGATTTAAGAGCCGTGGCCACCACCTGGGGTTTACTGATAACGTTACTGCTGTTGGAGGCGGCTATAGCTATATCGGCCGCTTGCGATTGTGCCTGGTTGCTGACAGCCGTGGTTTCCGGCAATTGACTCATGCGGGCCACCGTCAGGGCTATGTCGGCCGAAGATACTTGGTCTAGGGGGTTGGCTACGCTTGAGGCACCTTGACTACTTGATAACGAGGGGGCGCTCAGGCTATCGGTGTGCGGGTTATTTAATACGAAGACGGCGATGACGCCCAGGATCAAAACATTAGAAGCCACCAGGCCAATGCGCATAGACCGGCGGCGAAAGGCTTTACGGCGCATCTTAGACTGGAAATGACGATAGAACTTGGCCGAACGTAGGTTGTCGGCTGAGGCAAAACGCTCACTTAATGTTGAGGGGGTTGTACTAATACAATCTCCGGGGCCTTGGCGGCACTTACTCGATAGCAGACGTTTAGATTGACAGGTGCGGTTTGAGTGCGGGTATCGAACTGTCTGCTTAAGAGGTAACGCGGGCAGAAGTATAACAGATGTATGACCTCTGTAAGACGTTACTAGTCAATTGTAGCAAATTTTAGGGCCTACGCAAGGCTTTTATGGTTATTCGCCCCTGTTAGTTGCCGCAGAGCTTGTGGCAGTACTTTTGGACGTTGGCCTGGTGATCTTGTAGGTTGGTAGCAAAGTGCGTGGTGCCATCATCGCCGGCCACAAAGTATAACCAATTGGTGTTGGCCGGATGAGCGGTGGCATTCAGGCCGTTGAGGGTGATCGTGCTGATAGGACTGGGTGGTAGGCCGGGGTGAATATGCGTGTTGTAGGGCGAGTCGTAACTCAAGTCATTTGGCGATCGCCCGTTAATGATGGCGCCGTATTTGGCCGTGACATCAGAACCCAGCACCGAGCCGGCTTTGAGCCGCGATAGGAAGACCTGGGCCGCCTGGGCTTGGTCGGTGGGCTTATTCACCTCCTGCACGACAATCGAGGCCAGCGTCAGCCCCTGGTAAACCGTCAGGTTCTCAGCGGCGAAGGCGGCCTGAACATCAGGGGTCAGATGATCACCCATGGCCGTCAGGGACTCACGAATAATATAGGCCGGCGAGGTGGATGCATCCTTGTACCAGGAATCGGGCCACAGCAGGCCCTCCAGGGTCGTCACGCCGGCGGGCTTGAAGGCTAAGGCCGGTAGGTCGGCGTATTGCCCCGGATCAAGCGCTTTATCGACGTCTTCGGGGGCAAAGCCGTAATTAATAAGGTCGGCCCTGATTTCATCTATGCGGCGGCCGGGCAGAATCGTTATTAACTGCGTGGCCACACGGCCTCTCGTCATAATGCTGACAATGTCTTCGACACCCTCACTCGGCGAGAAGGCGTACGTGCCGGCCTGCAGTTTGCCGGCCAGGTCTTTGCTGTGAATATAAAGCTCGAAAGCCCAGGCACTGCGTATCAGGCGGGCGTCTTCCAGGTTACCGGCTATCTGCTTGACCGAACTGCCCTGCTTAACTGTGAAAATCTGCGTCTGCTGGCTGAAGCTAACGGGGCGTAAGCCTGTCGTATAAACGTGCCTGGCGACTATCATGCCCACAATGGCCAAAACTATCAAAACGCCGATCAGCCACCAGACCCGCTTGGGCAGAAAGCTCCGTTTTTTACCAACAATATAAGCCGCCATTTATCTATTTTACCGTGTTTTCACCCAGCCAGTCGCCCAATATGTAAACCGCCGCCAGGGCATCTATGTCTTCCCGCTTGTAGTCTTTGCCTCGGGCCTCCAGCTCGGCAGTAGCCTGCTGGGAGGTTAGGGCCTCATCTTGCAGATGCACGGGCAGTGAAAAACGACCCTTTAATTGCTCGGCAAAAGCCGTGGTGTCTTCGGTTTGGCCTGTACTCTGGCCCTGTAATCCGCGAGGTAAACCAACTACCAGAACAGCCACGTCTTCGTCTTTAATTATCGCCTCCAGGCGATCGAAAACGTTTTCGTCATTCGATAAAGTCGTCAGCGGCCGTGGTAAACGCGCCGAGAGCGAGGCCACGGCCACGCCGATCCTGGCAGAACCTACATCCAACGCGAGTACCGAGTTATTGGGTACCATTCGCAGTGCTTGGTTTGGTAGCTACCGGCTTGGCAATATGAACCGTTATACGGCTGGTTTTCTTGGGTACCGAGCTAACCCAGAATGGGCTCAGTTTAACATCGACGCTGACGACGTCCGGATTACTTCCCAAATCACTCTTAACGGCGCCCGGCTTCTTGCCGGCGGCGGCCGTCCTGATGTCTGCGACATTCAGGTCAGGCCCAACTGTGGCCGTGCCGCTCATGGTTATTTGGGCGGCTGTGGGCGAAATATTGTCGACGTTGAAAACCGCTTTAGCTATGCCATTATCTAGGATGCTCTGTTTAGCCGTGTCGATCTGGCTCTTAATGTTGTTTTCTACCAGGGTTTTCAGGTCGCTCTGCGGAACACCAAACATGGTGTAGGTGACGGTTTCGGTGACTGTCACGTTATCGGCCACGTCGCCGACCGGTGCGCTACTGCTGACTACCGGCGTACCGCTGGAGTAAGTAGACAAGATGGCAAAATAATTAGCCTTGGTCAGGTCGTCATTGAGGGTTTGCTTAAGCTGGTCGTCGTTTAAAGCAATTTTGGCCTTAGCGCTATTAATGTCATTCTGGTTAACCGTCCGCACGATGCTATCGGTTCCGCCCGCGATGGCCGAGGCAACACTGGCGCTGACATCGCTACGCCCGGCCACTGTAAAGCTGGTAGCGCCGTTGTAGCTACTCCCAGGATTCTGGGCGATGATGGTGGTCGGGCCGGTTGCTTGGTAGGTAATACAACTGCCTGAACCATGACCGGAGTCACTAAAGGAAGTGTTTTGTTGTGTGATATAGGTCTGGCCGTTCGAGCTGACCCCTGTGCCGGCTGGAACAGTGGCCGGCGTGCCCAAGTTTGGAGCGCACTCACGGCCGGACATGCTTATTGAGCCGCTGGCTTTGTTGCCGTTATTCTTCTGGCCGGTTGTAGCCGCTTGCTGGGTGTAGGTTCTTTGCTCCTGGGCTAGCTTGGCAGGAATGGTACCAGTAGTTGGGTCAAGAGTCTTGGCGGCCGGAGACAAATTAAGGCTGACATTAGTATTGACGGTGCTAGCATCGGTTTTAATGCTAATTGTCGCTTTAGGCAGGGCCGAAGCGGCTAATATCATGCCTATTATTAACAGCACAAGCACCAGCCCGCCCAGGATCAACCACAGCCGGAACCGCTCGAAATTTGGTATCGATAACTTCTTATTTTTGGGCTTCTTGGGGGTTGCGGCGGCGGCTTCTTCGGGAGCGGGCTCTTCATCATCTAGGACCAGGGTTTCAACGCCGTCAGCGGCGGCCGGAGCGGCACCAGCAAGATCACCTACTGGTTTTTCGGCGTCAAGTGGCGGCTCCTCGTTCGCCAGCGTGTCTTCGGGCACCGCGTCATCATTTTCTTCGGGTAATTGCGGGCCAAGCGGGATTTCGGGTTTGCTGGTAAGTGTTTTGGCGACGTGCACGCCGGCGGCGCCGGCCAAGGGTAACAGCCCAGCTTCAGAGGTGATCAACACCAGGTGCTTGTCGGCGCTGTCGGCGGCCCGTTTGAGCAATTTCATGTTAACAATGCTCTGGAAAACGGCAGCGCGCTTTGGCAATACTAGGGCGACAATTTTACCCTTGCTGACCTGAAGCTTATCGATGATGCCGGTGATCTCGTCGTCGATGTCTATGTAGATGGTGTCTTTAGCTTCGGCGGCCATGGTTATACACTTAACATTTTATCAATTTTATCGCGGATTGACCCGCCACTGCCGGCAAACTGCATGGTATCCATGCCGACGCGCAGTAAGCCCATGGCAGTGATGAAGGTATGGTCGTTAACGTCGCCGGTTTTATCGATGATGCCGGCTACTTGTTCGGGGCGGATGTGGTGCACGCTGGGTTTGCGGCTGAAAGGCAGGCTTTTATACCATTCGGTGTCTTGCAGGCGGTCCATTAAGAGGTCGAGTGACGAGCCGCCGCCACACAGGAACATGCGGTGCGGCAGGTGGTCGAGTTTGGTAAATTCGCTAAGTGCCAGCTCGATGCCGCCCACCCAAACGTCAGCCGTTTTGCCCAGGGCGGCTTCGACGGCCGGGCGCTGTGCCACCGGCAACTGGTTGGTGCTCAGACCGACTTTCATATCTTCGGCCTTGTCAAAATCTACGCCCATATCGCGCTCCACTGCGTGGGTGTAGGCCCGGCCGCCGATGCCGAACATCTTGGTGCCCTGCACGCCACCTTCGTTAATAACGGCTATGTCGGTGGTGCCACCACCAACATCCATTAAGATGGCACTAAGCGACTGGTTAGGGTTGTTGCCAATCACGGCCCGGGCCACGGCGAAAGGCTCGGCGGCCACGGCTAGCAGGTCAAGATCAAGTTCTTGGGCGGTTTTTTCGAGGGCGCCAATGTGGATCATGGGCGCGAAAGCCGTGTAGAGTTGCACCACTACGTCCTTGCCCTGGAAACCGATCGGATTGGTCACCGGGTAACCGTCGATCTCAATGCTCACCAGCGCGCTGTTCACCAGTCGCACTTCAACCTCTTTACCACCCAGTTCCCAGGCCAGCTGTTGTTTGGCCTTTTCTTGGGCGCGGACCTGCACCAGGTTAATAATCTTTTCCATTTCGGGAATGTCGAGCGGCTTGCTGGCCTGTTTACGTGCCACCCTAACAGTGGTAGTAGTACCCTTCACTAGCTCGCCGGCGATACCGATAATACAGGTGCGCACGCTGATGCCGGCCTGTTCCTCGGCCTGATTCAAAGCTTTGTCGCAGTTCTCGACAACGGCGGCGATGTCGGAAATAGCGCCGGCCTGCATGTCGCTCAGCCCTTGGTGAGCCCGGCCCTCGCCAACGATCTCAACGGTACTTGTTTCCTTATTGACCTTGCCGATCAGGGCCTTAACGAATTCAGTGCCGATATCCAGGGCTACCAAGTAGTCATCGCCGGCTTGTTTGCCCGACTTGGCCTTGGCCCGCGCCGCAGTGGTCGCCTTGCCGGCGCCTTCGCGGGCCTTCTTGGCCGCCTGTAGACCGGCGCTTTTAACTTTTTCAAGCATATCCATTATTTTAGCACAGCAACCCCTAGCACGGGGTCGTGTATTATAAGATGCAATGCCTTACGATATTAAGTTGAAGGGGGGCTTCGACCAACAGCCAGAGCTGTACGATCGGGCACGGCCACACTATCCCGACGCTCTCTTTGAGGCGCTGATCGAACAAACAGGGATACAACGAGGATCCAAACTGCTGGAAATCGGTCCCGGCCCCGGCACTGCTACCCTGCCCCTGGCGGAAGAAGGCTACGAGATCACAGCTGTGGAGCGGGGCCCGGCCATGGCAAAAACAGCTATGAATAATCTGGCCAAGTACCCAAAAGTAAGGGTCATAACCGGTGAATTTGAGGATGTGGACTTACCTTCGGAAAACTTTGACCTGATTTACTCGGCCACTGCTTTCCATTGGCTAGACCCGGAGGTGAGTTTTAAAAAATCACACCAGCTTCTGAAAGCCGGTGGCCATTTGGCAATTACTAATACCAACTACCTGTCCGACGACAAGGGCGATGCGTTTTACGAGTCCACGAAACCCATTTACGAGGAATACGCGCCGGGCACTAACATCAACAAGGCCAACCAGACGGGCAAAACCCGCGAAGACTTGCCGACCAAGGGCGACATTGTGTCCTACGAATTTGATCCCGAACTATTCAAACCGATCTTTTTTGAGGTCTTCCGTTTTTCCCAGGATTTCAAGGCGCGGGAATACGTGGATCTACTTGGCACCTTTTCTACCAACCTCGACCTGTCCGACGTAACCCGCAAAAAATTCTTTGCTGAAATGTTCGACCTTGTTGAGGAACAACCTTTCGGCCGGGTCACCCTGAATTACGGCATGTCGTTGTCTATTGCAGAACTGCTTTGATGCGGCGGATGCCGGCCGAGCTGGATTCTTCTTTAAGGATTTTGAAGCGCTTGCCTCCCTCGGCCAATTGCGCGGTGTGATCGACGTGCGGGCCGCCGCAGATTTCGAAGCTGAAGGGTTTGTCGGCGCCGTCGGCGATCATTTTATAAACTTTAACTGTATCGCCGTAGCGGTCGCCGAACTGGCCTAGGGCGCCCTTTTCTTCTATGGCCACCTTGGTCGGGTATTCTTTAAATGAAACTTTAAGGTCTTTGTCGATTTGCTCGTTAACAATGTCTTCGACTTTTTTGATCTGCTCTGGCGTCATTTTTTCGGGATGACTGAAGTCGAATCTTAACCGTTCCTCGGTTATGTTCGAGCCACGCTGGATAACGTGGTCGCCCAGCACATCGCGTAACGCTTGGTATACCAGGTGCGTGGCGGTGTGGTACTTTTTGTGCTGATCGGTATGACCACCCAAGCCGCCCTTGAATGTGCCTTTGCTAGCCGTTTGGCTACGCTCACGTTGCATGCTCATTTCATATTCAAACTTCTCACGCCAGTTAGACTCAAGATCAATATCTCTTTTAAATGCCTCCTCGATCGATAACTCAACAGGAAAGCCGTATGTGTCATAGAGTTTGAATAACTCAGTGCCAAAAATAACTGACTTCAATTCGGGTGTTTTTGTACCTATATCATGTTCACCACTCATCTTCATTCTTGCTATAAAATCAAATTCTTTCAATCCCTTGCGGAGGGTTTGGCGGAAGATTTTTTCTTCTTTGGCTAGGGTTTCAATGACCTTATCACGGCTGGCGGCAACTTCCGGGAAGTCGTCTTTATAAAGGTCAGTGATGACCGGCACGACCTGCTCCATGAAGTTCTGTTCGACACCCAGCTCGAATGCGAAGCGGATGGCCCGGCGCACCAGGCGGCGCATTACATAGCCCTGTTCTTTATTGCTTGGTGTAACGCTGTCGACGGCTAGAAAGGTAGCGGCCCGCAAGTGGTCGGCGATGACGCGCATGCTTTCGGTGTGCGATTCATAATTCTTGCCTGAGATCTCTTCCAGCTTGGCAATAATCGGCTTTAGCAGGCTGATCTTAAAGACGTCGGGGTCGTGAATAGACGCCAGGGCGATGCGCTCCAGGCCGCCGCCAAAGTCGACGTTCGGCTTGGGCAGGGCCTCGAAACCTCTATCGGTGCGCTTGTAGGCCATAAAGACACTGTTGGCGATCTCAATAAAACGGCCACAGTCGCAGTTAGGGTGGCAGTGCTCGCCCCATTTGGTGTCGTGCGCCGTGCCGAAGTCGTAGAACACTTCGGTGTCGGGCCCGCCCGGATCTCCGACCGGGGTGGAGGCTTCGGCACCGGCCCGGCTCCACCAGTTCTTTTTACCGTCGTAATAAAAGATCCGGCCGTTGCCCATGCCTTTGGCGTAGCCGTCGGCTTCCGAGCCGATTTCAACCGTTTCAGCTTTGATTTTTTTGGTTGCAAATAGTTTAGTCCATAGCTTGGCCGATTCTTCGTCCTTGGGAATATCAAACTCTTGGTTACCAATGTAGCAGGTCACGTAGAGCCGTTCCGGGTCGAGGCCGACAACGTCGGTCAGGAACTCGAAAAGCCAAGGAATTTCTTCGGCTTTATAGTAATCGCCGAGCGACCAGTTGCCAAGCATTTCAAAGAACGTGGTATGACGATTATCGCCGACTTCTTCTATGTCCATGGCCCGCAAGCAAGTCTGGCTGTTGACCAAACGGGTGCCTGCCGGGTGTGCTTCGCCCAGGAGGTACGGGATCAGTGGCTGCATGCCTGATCCGGTAAACAGCGTGGTGGGGTCGTTATAAGGAACCAACTGGGCGCGCGGAATCACCTTGTGCCCGCGCTCCACAAAAAAATCTAAATAAGCTTTGCGAATTTCCTGCGCTGTCATATCTGTAAAGTATAACAAACCATGACGGCGCCGTCGTCTTGCTTCACAATATTATTGCCCTATTTATGAAATCATCGTAAAATCCCCATTACCATGTTGGAGATAGCAACCCTTGACGATCGTATCAGCGCGGAATTAGTGGAGCCCGCCGGCCAACTACGCGAATTGGCCCGGTTCGACGGCTCACTAGAAGCTAAAATACATAGCCTGCAGGTAATGCACGTAATGGGCACTGACTTTGGTCGAATTGCCAAAGCTGATGAGTTTGACCCCATCAAAGAGACCCAACCCCCAGAGGCTGGTGGCGTGGCCGAGGTTATTGATTCTTACTACTGGGCTACAGCGTTGGCGGCCTATCCCTACCGCCATCATAAGAACCAAAAAACCATTCGTAATACGGCTTTTATGAGTCTGATTGAAGCTATCAAAACCTACAGTTATTCCGGCGTCGATCCCTTCATCGACCACTTATCGGCGAACTTGACGACGACCATGGCCAAAGCCTATGGGCCATCTTATGATGCCTGGGTGCCCAAGCCGGCGGAATTTCAGGCTTATGTCGTGCAATGCACCGAAGACTGGACTCCTTTACTGCCGGACAGGCGACAACCCGAAGACCTACCGGTCGGCGAAAACGTATGGGTGCTCGACGAGCAAAGGGCGACCCGTGGCAGGATTACTGATCTTAAGCAACGCGATCAGGAAGTACCAATCATCCCCAATTACATTCCTGAGGACGAACTACCTGTCGTCCGCGAACGGCTGGAACGCAAGGACCTGGATTTCAAGCTAAGAGATGAGGCGGCAGGTCCGGACGAAGCCCGCGCCACCGAGGATTTCGTCAAGGTGCCTAACGAGTTGACGGATTGGGCAGTCCACCAGTTACACGCCTTGGGAAGATTGCCGATGTGGGTTTACGCCGAATATCCTCAATTGCGGATCAATCCTGATGCCGGCGCTAGCACGGCCACGGTGCGTACCGAGACAGGAAGTCGAACCGAGGAAGTGCGAGACGCTCGGGTGATACCCTTCCCGGTATTACGAGCGATGGGCTACAGTCCCCTTCATCGGGAGATCCACTTGGATAACCTAGCAACAGGTAGCCCAAACCGTCGGCAACTGAGGGAATTGGTGAATAACCAGAAGCAATTGGCAGTACCTATAGTCGATCGTGCCGCGCGCCGGGCCCGGCCACGGCGCGACTTAGTACGGCAGGCCCGCGTCAACGCCCGCCTGCACTACGGTAACGGTATCTAGGCTACGATACCCCCTCCCAAGACGTGATCGCCATCGTAGAGCACGGCCGATTGGCCAGCGGCCAAGCCGCGCTGTTCGTCTTTTAGCGTCAGTTTAGTGCCTTTTATTAGACAGTTAGTAAGCGGCCCGCGGTAACGCAAGCGGGCTTTGTATTCTTTAGTCTCGCCCGGCTTCTCATTGATCCAGTGGGCGTCTTCCAGTTTTAGTTCTTTACTCCAGAGGTCTTTATCATCGAGGTTGGTGGTGACATGGACCTCGTTCTTCTTCATGTCTTTGCTCGCCACGTAATAAGGTAGGCCGCCACCAACGTTAAGGCCGTGGCGCTGGCCAATGGTGTAAAAGATCGCGCCGTCGTGCTCGCCAATCGCCTGGCCGTTTTGGTCGATAATCAGGCCCTGTTTTTGGGGCCCTAGCTCATTTAGCAAGAATTCCTTAATGCCGACTTTGCCCACGAAGCAAATGCCCTGGCTGTCTTTTTTATCAGCCGTGGCCAGCTTTAGTTTCTTTGCCAGGTCACGGACTTTGGTTTTGTGGAGTTCGCCGATCGGCATCAGGCTTTTATGCAGAGCTTTTTCAGTCACGCGGTAAAGGAAGTAGGATTGGTCTTTGCTTTTATCCAAGCCTGTAAAAAGTTGACCGTCTTCAATCCTTGCGTAGTGACCGGTGGCGATCATGTCAGCACCATCAGCCATGGCCGTTTCTAGGAACAGCTTGAACTTAACTTCTTGGTTACACATGATGTCAGGGTTGGGCGTGCGGCCGGCCTGGTACTCGGCCACCATGTAATCAACAACCTTTCGGCGGTACTCTTTCTCAAAATCATACATTTTGAAGTCTATGCCAAGTTGCACGGCTACGCGTTTGGCGTCTTGGTAATCTTCCTTCCAGGGACAAACAAAGCCCGGCAGGTCCTGGCTCCAGTTCTTCATGTAGACGCCCGTGACGTCAAAGCCCCGGTCTTTCAGCAAGGCGGCCGTAACCGACGAGTCAACCCCGCCGGACATCCCGACATAAACTTTTTTTGCCATAGACTATCTATATTATCAAACTAAACGTCGAGAAAGACGATAATGCGGTCGGCTTTGACGTGCATAATGCCACCAGAGATTTGGATTTTGCGGTCGTCGCCCTCTTTAACGGTGCGAACCACCAGATCACCTGGGCTCAACAGCGAAATAAAATTGTGGTGCTTGGGCAGTATGTCGAACGGGCCGGTGGTGTTGACGGCCGAGATGCTGAAGGCCTGGCCGTCGTAGTAGTCGCGGAAAGGCGAATACACTTTAACCAACATGCTGAGCTGTCCACTATTGTCGGCTTCTTGGCTGTATTCTTCGACGGCCTGGCGTTGCTCTTGTTCGCCGGCAGTCAGCGCCGCCTTGTCCTCGACAATGGCTCGCTGGACATCAACGCCGGCCGGTTTTTGCTCGTCACTCATACGAGGATCTCCTCGATGCTCTTCAGGGTTTCCTCGCGGCTGAAAAAGTCGCCCGGCACACCGTTGTGCTTGGTCATAACGTTCATGTTCTGGGTGAAGTTCGTGATCAGCTTTTTGGCCTTGGCGTAGTCAGCGCGGTCAACCGGGCTGAGTTCGTTCTCACCGATGATAGCGATAATGCCTTTTAGGGATTCGTATTTTTGCAGTAGGGCCTGGACGCGAACGCTGAGCACATAGTGACGCTCGCCGACGATTTCAGGAGTTAGCAGGCTGGAGGTTGTCAGGTTCAGGTCGACGGCCGGGCGAACGCCCTGCTCGGCGACCTTGCGTGACAGCACGATGACAGAATCCATCTCGTGCTGGATGAATTGCACGGCAGGGTCGCTGATGTCGTCGGCCGGCACGTAGATAGTTTGCACCGATGTGATCGAGCCGTTTTCGTTACTGCTCAGGCGGTCCTGTAAAACTTTGACATCGGAAAATATTGTCGGCTCATAACCGCCTTCACTCGGCGTTTCGTCCAGAATGGTACCCAGTTCGTTACGTGCCTGGATGTAGCGATACATGTTGTCAGCGAAGAACAGCACGTCGCGTTTCTGCTCGTCACGGAAATATTCGGCCGCGGCGGTCGCCGACACAGCTATTAGCGATCGTTGTACCGGGTTCTCGTTCATCTGTGCGAAGAACATGCAGGTATTTTTTAACAGGTCGTTTTCTTTAAGGGTGGTGTAAAGTTCGTGGCCTTCACGGATGCGCTCACCGATACCCGCGAAGAACGACAGGCCGGCGTCACTTTTAGCGATGTTGTTGATCAATTCCATGGTCAAAACGGTTTTACCGACGCCGGCGCCACCGATAATGCCAATTTTGCGGCCTTTCACGAAGGGCGTGAAGAAGTCGATAACTTTTATGCCGGTTTCCAGGATTTCGGGGCTGGCACTGGAAAAGTTGGCGGTGCGGCTGGGGATTTTCATGATGTCACGACGGGTGCCACTTTCATCATCCAATACCTCACCACCGTCTAGCGGATCGCCCAAAGCGTTCAGTACGCGGCCTATAATTGGTGCACCGATCGGTATTTCGATGCCCTTTCCAGTCCGCTGGACAGTCATTCCCTTAGTCAAGTCCAGGTCGTTCCGGATATTAAGGCAGTAGGCTATGCCGTCGGCTTCCAGATGATCTACCAACAGCTTGGTGTCGTGGTCGTTCTGGACGACTACCAGTTCCTGGATACCCGGCGGATCCTCGTCGAACTGGACCCGCACTACCAATTCCTTCACGCTGATGACACTGCCCGCCATTATGTCCTCGCCCCCTGTGATTTACGCAGGCCATTGACGATTTCCTTCAGGCGCTCGTCCTTGATCATACGGCGCGAGCGGTTATAGTCCAGGTGCAGTTCGTCTTTCATATCGCCGGCTCTTTGGTGTGACTGGCTCATGGCTTTAAAGCGTGAAGCGTACTGGGCCAATTTGGATTCCAGGATTAGCTGGCTCATGGCGATTTGCATCATACTGCGTTCCAAGTGGGCCGCCACGGCGTAGGTGCTGGGTTCGAAAATGTAAGTCTGTTCGCTGATTATTTCTTCGGGTTTGTCGTTGGCGGCGCCACGCTGGCGGACGGCGCTGGATAATTCGATCTTTTTGACTTCCTGGGCCATCAACGAAACGTATTCCTGATAAAAAATGCTGGTTTGCCGGTATTGCTGGACGGCTTGCACTAGGGGGATAACGTTGAAGTTCTGGTCTTTGGTGGGCATTTTGTAATACTTCTTGTAGGCTATTTCGCGCTGGAATAGCTGTAGCGCGCCGTGGTGGCCGATAACGATAATGTCATTTTTAGCCGGATCGTAGTGTTCCAGCATTAAGCCGACCAGTTTCTGGTCAATGTCACCACTAAAACCGCCCTCGGCGGTGATGATGATGAAAAGCTCTTTATCGATGACGTTGGCGGTTTCGGGGCGACCGAAGTTAAAGACCTCACCGACTCTTAGCTGTGAATATATGGCCCACAGTTCGTTGAAGAACTTGGTGGACTGCAAAACCTGGTTTTTAATCTGGGATATGCGCATGCTGGCGATGCCCTCGAAGGCGCTGGTCAGCTCTACCAGCGTCGTCATAGCCACTTCGTCGCGAGCGATTTCAGTAGGACGTCTCATTTTTTAGCTCCCAGTAGGCCGCGGCGATGCTTTTTGGGCGGCTCCTGCTCTTCTTTGGCCGCCGGTTGGGCCGGCGGGGCCTGATCAGAAGCAGGAGGCGGCGCGGCTTGGCCGGTGCCGGCGTTGGCGGTCGGCGCCGGCGTTTTCAGCGTTATTACGCATTTGGCCTTAAGCTCATCACGGATGCCTGCGTAATCTTCCTCTTTGGTAATTCTGGCGGCGTACTCTGGTACTGACAGCTTAAGAATGTGCAGATCGATGTCGGCGTTGTCTTCCAGGTTCAGGACTATATCGAACATTAATTGCTGACTAAGCAGTGAAAAGGTTTCTCCCGGCCCCTGGGTCAGGATTTCGTAGATGCGCTTACCTGTCTCTAAGGCGCGCTTAGCTTCAGCGGCCAGCTCGGTGCCGAAGCGGGCAAATTCGGCGGCCTGTTGGTAATCGGCCAGGATTTTAAGCGTCCGGGCGGCGATTTCTTTCTGGCGCTTGTTGTGGCCGGTGCCGCCGGCACGGGTCACGCTCAGGCCAATATTAACCGCCGGCCGCACGCCCGATCGGAAGGTTTCCATGTCGAGTATCCACTGCCCGTCAGTAATGGACATGATGTTAGTTGGCAAATAGGAGGTTATGTCGCCGTTGGCGGCGTGAACTATCGGAATGCTTGTTAGGGCTTTGCCGCTGGCCTCCAGGCGACCGGCCCGCTCCAGCAGTGAGGAGTGGGCGTGGAACATGTCGCCCGGGTAAGATTCGCGGCCCGGACTAACACCCGACAACAGCGCGATTTCACGGTAGGCGTGGGCGTGGCTGGTCAGATCATCGTAAATTATAATGGTATCCTGGTCGCATTTCTGCCACAGGTACTCGGCCATTGAGCAAGCCACGTAAGGAGCCAGGTAGCTGGTTATCAACGATTCGAACATGGTTGCCACCACCACCACGGCCTTTTCCATACCGCCGTTTTCCTGTAGGCGTGTGAGCAAGGAGTCGACGTCACTGCGTCGCTTGGCAATCAGGCAGTAGACCACGACCTGGTCAGTGTTTTTCTGGTTGATTGTCAGCTGGGTGGCCAGGGTACTTTTACCGGACTTGCCCTCGGCCAGCATGGCCATGCGCTGACCACGGACGATCGGGAATAAAGAGTCAATCGCCGTCACGCCGCTTTCCAGCTGGTCCTCGAGCAATTTACGAGCGTGCAGTGGCGGGGCTTCGTTAAAGACCGGCCAGACGGCGTCGGCAGGGATTGGACCCTTGCCATCCAGCGGTTCGCCGGTCACGGAGGTCACGCGGCCGATAAAATCTTTACCGACCTTACAAACCAGCTCGTGATGCTGTAATACCGCGACCATGCCCACGCGTAGGTTTTCGGAGCCCAGATGAAGAATCGCCACGTGATCGTCATTAACCTGGTGCACGACACCCTTACTGCCGCTCTCAAACATGACGATGGAGTGGACGTTACACGGCTGAAGGCCGCGCACCCGGACCAGGAATTTTTCCACCGATATGATTTCGCCGATCGGGTTACCGGCGGCTATCAAGCCGTCGAAGTGCTTATTGGCGGCACTCATTTCACCGCCTCGACGGGTGCTTGGGCGCCACCCAGTTTTTCTATCAACATGTCGCGCTGGGCGTCGAATTTATGGCGCAAGGTGAAGTCAAAATAATGGTTGGTACTGCGGATCATGCAACCGGCGCCGATGGTCGGCTGAAGGCCGATGGTCAGCAGTATCTGCGGGTGAACTTCCCGCCTCAACCAGGTCATCAGCTTCTCGATAAAAGCCACCGACGGATCGGAGCTGAAACTGGCGTGCATAACCGGCGCCTGTTTTTTAACGGCCTGCAGGAATTTAAGCAGTTGTTTGCGATCGGTGGCCTGTAGGAGGTTCAGCTTGTTGAGCTGGATGGTTTCATCCATAAGCTGGCTGGTTTTGGGCATGTGAACGGCCTCGCCGCCTTTGCGCAATTTAAGCTGGAGCAAAGAATCGTCAAGCGCTTCCAGCTCACGTGCCAGTCGGCCTACATCGGTCGGGCTGGCTACCAATACTGGCAGTTTGAGTTTGGCGGGCGCCTTGGCTTTAACCGGTTCGATGCTTTTTGTTTCACGCGCCACTTAAAATGTCCTCTACAATCGCTTTCTTATTGGCTTCCATTTCGCCCAGGATGAAGTCCAGCTGATCGTTCAGGTCTATCTGGTTGCCGACTGCCGCCAGCACGTAGTGGTTGATGATGTCGGCCATATTGGCCTCGAAGCGTTTCAGCAGTTGCTGTTTTTCAGCTAGGATTTCCTTCTGCGCCTGCTCACTGAGGGCGTGCCGCTGTTCGTCTATGGCCAGGTTGGTCTTCTGAATGGAATCGACGGCCAGCTGTTTGGCGTCTGTGATGGACTGTTCGTATTTGGCGAATTCCTCTTTAAGTTTGCGGGTGATCTCGTCTTTCATGAATTCATTGAGCTGGGAGGTCGTTAAGCGCAGGTCCTGTTGTAGAAACATGGCGTTTTCACCGATGA
The DNA here is from genome assembly GCA_964426315.1 of uncultured Candidatus Saccharibacteria bacterium. Lineage (GTDB taxonomy): Bacteria > Patescibacteriota > Saccharimonadia > Saccharimonadales > UBA4665 > UBA5150. Next base: position 18,880 of record CAYRPQ010000001.1, on the reverse strand, counting down.
TTTTCTCGAAATGCAGGCGGCCGCGGTTACGCAGTTCCTCACGGAACTCGTCGTTGAAGATGCGATCGACGTCCTCGCGGGCTAAGGCAGATAGGGAGCCGCTTGGATTATGCTGGGCAGTGGGGGCGGCCGGGGCACGGTTAAGGCGCACGGCCAACCAGATAAAAGCTATGCCGGCGGCACCTATAACGGCCAGAATGAGAGCCAGCCACCAGATTGTCATGTTTGTTTACCCACCATGGTTTTTATAGACTTCATTTAAGCGCTAATGCTTCAGGAGTCAGTATATCGCAATTACTTCGATAACGAAAGCAAATTAGCCAGGTCTTTTACGGTCCGGTCGACCATGTCCAGGGTCGTCACGCGGCCCATGCTAAAACGCAGGCTTGCGCGGGCGTCGGTGTCATTCAAACCGATGGCTTTTAGGACATGCGAGGGCTCTTCGTCGCTAGCACTGCAGGCCGAGCCGGCGGCCGCCAGAACGCCCTTCTGTTCCAGTTCGATGAGCAGGCGCTCGTTATCTTGTCCGCGCAACGTTAGGTGGACGTTATTCGGTAATCGCCAACGGCGCGTGCCGTTAATGATGGTTTGGGGTAATTCCTTCTCGAGGCTTTTCATGAAATACAGCTGAAGGGTTTCCAGGCGTTTTAATTCTTCGTGTTTTCGTTCTTGAGCCATATCTAAGGCTTTGGCCAGACCAACCGCGAAAGCCACGTTTTCGGTTCCGGAACGCAGGCCTCTCTCTTGGCCGCCGCCGGCAATCAACGGCTTAAGTTCCAGGCCGGTCTTAACGTACAAAGCGCCCGACTGTTTCGGGCCGTAAAGTTTGCCACCGTTAATGGTCAGCAGGTCAACGCCCAACCGGGCAACATGTAAGTCCAGGTAATTGCCGGCTTGGGCGGCGTCGGTGTGAAAATACAGAGGCAGTTTACGGCCACGGCGCTTGCCGGCAATTATTTTGGCCACCTCTCGCAAAGGCTGGACGGTGCCGATCTCGTTGTTGGCGTAGCCGATGCTGACCAGCACGGTTTTGTCATCAATCTTGGCCGACAGGTCGTCCAGGTCCAGTCGCCCGTCAGGCTGAACGGCTACCAGCCTGCAGTCATAGTCGCCTGCGGCCGCCAGCACCGAATCATGTTCTATTGTGCTAACCACCACATTTGCGCCCGGAAATTGCCGCATAACACCGTGGATCGCCAAATTGTTGGCCTCGGTACCGCCGGCCGTAAAAATAATCTCGCTGGAACGCGCGCCCAGCCAGTGCGCCACCGTCGAGCGGGCCGCCTCTAGAGCCTTGCGAACTTCCAGGGCCGGCTCATAGGTAGCCGACGGATTATAGAACTTATCCGTAAAGTACGCCTGCATGGCTTCGAGCACGGCCGGATCGACCGGCGTAGCGGCGGCATGGTCCAGGTAAATAAATTGCTTGGGCATCTGTTAAGTATAACCCGCCTATTAGGCGGCTTGCAGGATGCGCTGGTACTCGCCACCAATACGCTGTCGATAAAGTTTGGCGGCTTGTGCTAAGTTACGAGCTTCATCACGCGAAAGCCGCTGGTAGTGTTGGCCGTCTTGCGCTTTAAGGATGCCGTTCGGCCTAATATCGTACCGGGTGGTTATAGCTTGTCGTTCGCCGTTGGCGTTCTGCCACTCTTCGTGCCAGATCCAGGTATGAGAATCAAGGCAGAAAAACTGGCGACGACGCCCCTCGGGAACGGGGCCAAAAAGCTGGCCGCCTATCTCGGCTTCGCGGCGCATCAACGAACGTTGCATGCGCTTGCGGGGATCTTCGTCGGTCCGGGGAAAAATCTTCGGTAGCAAGTTCATTACTGCCTGCCTCCACCCAGGGCATCGTCAACTCGCCGACGGGCGAAATCCACGTTTATAACATTATTTTCTTCGGGCACTTCGACAGATTCGGCTGGCGGGGGCGTCTCAGCGGCCGATGGCACAAGTTTACGGCCTATTTCCGAAGCCGTTGGTACATTACGCATCTCTTCCCCGATGATATCGGGTCCTTCACTAAACTTAGCGGCCCAATCGGCGCCCATATCGGCCGAAATGATGTCATCTAGCCGATCCTTGATTGCTTCAAGGTCATAGGTAACAGCATAGTTTGCTTTTTCGCCGTTAAAACCGGGGATATTGAAATTCATAAACTGTCTCTAAATGCCGAACAGCTGGCGGGCGTTGGCCGTGGTTTCTCTAGCTATTTTATCACGGCTTTCGCCGCGTAACTCTGCCAAAAAATCGGCGACAACTCCCACTCGCGAAGGCTCGTTTATCTTACCACGATAGGGGTGAGGTGTCAAGAAGGGCGCATCTGTTTCGAGTAGTAATTTTGCCAACGGGATGGCCTTGTAGGTTTCCAGCTGGGCCGGGTTTTTGGCAAAAGTGGCGATGCCGTTGACGCCAATGTAAAGTCCCCTGTCCAAACCCTTTTTCATGTTGGCAGAGGAATCGGTGAAACTGTGTAGAACCCCACGCAAACCTTTATAAGCGTCAAAAATCGGCCAAAAATCATCAAAGGCCTCGCGAACATGGAAAATAAGCGGCAGGTCGGCGGCCAAGGCCAGTTCTATCTGGAATTCCAGGACCTTAACCTGGTCGGCTTTGGGTGAATGTTCGTAGAAATAGTCCAGCCCGCACTCACCAATGGCTACAACTTTTGGCTCGAGGGCCAGGGTGGCAAATTCCGGCACCCGGCGACCGCCTAAATGGTGTTGGGCCTCATGCGGGTGGATACCGATCGAGGCCCAGCAACTCTCATGTTCCTGGGCAAACTTTATGGCTAACCGGCTGTCTTCCAGGTCACAGCCGACGCAAAGCAGGCGCGTAACCCCTGCCTTGGCGGCCCTTTTGACCAGAGCGTCCCCCGTTAATTCCGGTGATTTGGCCCAGAGCTGGCGGGTGACGCGCTCGCCTTCTTTTAGGCCGGCCGATTGGATGTGGCAATGCGTGTCAACCAGATTCATGCTTCGGAAAAAGAGTACCTTTAATAGGCGTGATTTTACCGTCTCTAAAAACGGCCTGTATTTTGGCGGCGGTTTCGGGTAGGAACGGCTCCAAAAGCGTGGCGATGTTCAGTAGTGAGCTAACCTGGTAGGCCAGTACTTCTTCGAGATGTTGCAGGTCGCCGCCTTTGGCGATTTCCCACGGCTTTTCCTCGTCAATGTACTGGTTAAGGCCGCGGACCTGCTCCCAGACTTCGTCAAGCGCCCGATCAAAACGGCAATCGGCCAAGGCCTCTTCGTATTTAGCCAGATCGTGACCGGCCTCGGGCAGGTCTTTGACGTGTCCGGCGGTGTACTGCATGATCATGGCGGCCGTGCGCTGGACGGCGTTACCCAGCTCGTTGGCCAGCTCGTTATTGTAGGATGCTTCCAGCCTCTGCCAGCTAAAGTCACCGTCCTCGTAGCTCGGCACATGCCGCAGAAAATAGTAACGAAAGGCGTCAACGCCGTACTTATCGACGATTTCAGTGGGGTGCACGACGTTACCAATGGACTTGCTCATTTTCTTGCCCTCGACGGTCACGAAACCGTGCACGTAGAGCTGTTTGGGCAGAGCAACGCCCAGGCTCATCAGCATAGCCGGCCAGATAGCGGCGTGAAAACGGATGATGTCTTTGCCAATCACCTGCACGTTGGCCGGCCAGAATTGCTTGAAATCTTCATGTTCCGGATAGCCCAGCACGGTGATGTAGTTCATCAACGCTTCGAACCAGACGTACATCACCTGGCTGGTATCGCCGGGTACTGGAATACCCCAGCCAATTTTTTCTTGCGGGCGCGAAACGCTGATGTCGTCCAAGCCGCCTTTTAGCAAACTGAGAATTTCGTTGCGGCGGGTATCCGGCACGATTCGCAGGTCACCCTTGTCTATGGCTTTAACGATGGCGTCGTTGTAGGCGCTCAGCTTGAAAAAGTAATTTTCTTCTTCGACCTTTTCGTAGGGGCGGTTGTGATTCGGGCAGATGCCGTTATTGGCCTTAACCTCGGCTTCACTGAAAAAGGCTTCGTCGCCGGTGCAGTACCAGCCGACGTATTTACCCTTGTAAATATCCTTTTTAAGGGCTTTCCAGATCAGTTGGGCACGTTGTTCGTGCGAAGTATCGGTGGTACGGATAAAGCGATTGTTACTAACGTTCAGCAGTTCGCCCAGCGCCGCGAAGCGCTGGCTTATTTGGTCGGCGTAGGCCTTGGGTTCCAGTTTTTTCTCGGCAGCCTTTTCGGCGACCTTACCGCCGTGCTCATCGGTGCCGGTGCAAAAAATAACGTCATCGCCTTTTTGGCGCGCTCGGCGAGCCAGCACATCGGCATACAACAATTCCATGGCAAAACCGATATGCGGCTCGGCATTCACATACGGAATCGACGTACAAACGTAATACTTACCCATTTCAACTATTGTAACAGGTTAGGCAAAACTGAGCGGCGGCGTGTTTGCGATTTAAAAAATATATAGTACTATCACAGTATGTTAGGACGTATCGGAGAACTCCACGGCGCTTTCCCAGGCTTTGAGCCTTCTAAAGTGGATCCGGATTATGTACCCAGAGCCGGTGGAATATCTACGTGTGTAATTCCTGTGGAGTCGGCTCTACCCGGCGAACCTGCATTCAGCAAAATTAAACCAGCCGGCCCGGATGCACCTGCCAGCAAAGATGCGCTCTTCCATAACGGCCACATGCCCATGGCCAACTACGCCAGACAAGTTATACACCCCATAATTCAACCGGATCAGCAACACGGCAATAAGTTCGGCAAACGCGGCTAGTAATAATTGGTGGGGCTGGAGGGATTCGAACCCCCGACTTCAGCAATGTGAATGCTGCGCTCTAGCCAGCTGAGCTACAACCCCAAGGCTCTAAGATTATATTATAGCGGGCGGTCGACGTAATCGGCGCAGAAAGCTTCGAAGACGGCGTTGGTCCAGCCAAAGCCAGTCTGGGATGGGTAAAGGCCTTTGACCGGTGGTTTTTCGGGTGACACAACATTATATTTTTCCAGGAAGATGTGCTCCTTGTTGAACCACACCATGTTTGTTTTGAGCCACTTGGTGGCTATGCGGCGGGCGTCGGCGTGGTAACCGTAGCGCTCCAGGGCTTTAACGACTATAAAATGCAGTGGCGCCCAGCCGTTCGGATAAGCCCATTGCGTGGGCAGGCTACCCAGAACATATTGCGTGAACGGCAGTGAGTCGGTGGCGGCCAGGCCACCTTTATGCTCAAACTTGCGTAGTGATTTGACCAATACGGCGGCCTGGGCTTCGCTGACCATGCCGGCCCACATCGGGTAGAAGGCCGCCAGGCTACTGACCTGGCCCTTTTTCTTTTTGATGAAATTATAGTCGTAGAAAAGGTCGCGGTTGGCGTCCCACATCAGTTCGTTCATGGTGGCCTGGCGGACGCTAGCGGCATCATCCCATTTGGCGGCAGCCCGCTTGTCGTCGAAAATGCGGGCGGCGCGGGCAAAGTCGGTTTCGTACTTATACAGCAACGCGTTGAGGTCAACCGGCAAAAAGTTGAGCGCCCGGCGCTCGAAGCGCGGCGTCATGTCCCAGCCACTTTCGGCTTCGGCCAGATCGTGCAGGTAGTTAATGTCGTAGTGGCGACTGAGACCGCGGTATATCTGCCGCTCATTGGGTTTTTTAATGCCCATCCAGACAGTGTTGTATTCCTGTTCGGCCACGGCCATGGCTTGCTTTAGCCAGTCGTCGCCGGGATTGTAGTGCCGGTACACGTCAAAAATAAAGGTAGTAAGGAACGGCGGCTGTGAGCGGCCTGTCAGGTAAGTGCGGGAGGCGTTTGGTATAACTTTGAAGCGCTTAAATAAAAAAAGCAGGTTCTCGAGGATGCCGGTGACCAGTTGCTTGTGCTGGTCGTCTAGCATGCCCTGAACCATAAAGTAGCTATCCCAGTAATACATTTCGTTGTAGTCAAAGCCGGTGCGCTCGCGGTAAGACGGCACCAAGTAAGGGTGCGGCAGGCCCAGCAGGCTTTCGTCGTCTTTGGGGTGGCTACGCTCTACTTTTGACCAATATTTGGCGATGTAGTCGCGTGCGGCTTTAACGTCTTCCGGCACCAGCTCTTTATCCGGCCTGAACGACAGCGGCAAAACCTTGGAGGCTTTAACCGCCAGGTTCTTGGCTTTATTTTTAGCCTTGTTTTTGGCGTTTCCCAATTGACTCATTACTACCAGCCTACATGAAAATATCCCCTAAATCACGGGGATATTTTCAAAGTGGAGCGTGACGTTCGCTTAGTAGCGGTCGCCGCCTCCGCCGCCACCATTGTAACCACCACCGCCACCGCGGGGTCGGTCTTCGCGAGGACGAGCCTCGCTGACGACGATTGGTCGGCCGTCGAGGTCTTTACCGTTGAGCTCTTCAACGGCTTTTTTAGCCTCTTCGTCGCTCGACATTTCCACGAAACCGAAGCCCTTGCTACGGTTGGTGTCGCGATCGACGATCACGTTAGCTGACACAACGGTGCCGGCCTGTGAAAAGAAGTCTTTAAGGCTGTCGTCGTTGGTTGCCCAAGCGAGCGAGCCGATAAATAGTTTGGTTGCCATTTACTCTCCTATGTAACCGAGGTAACCTGGCAAACCAGTTAGCTGCGCCTCTGAAACACTTATAATTAATTAACTAAACTCTAGAACCTAACGGAACCGTTATTAGCAGCTTTTCTAGCAGGGCCAGTGTAACAGGTAAAGCCCTTGCGTACAAGGCCTACTGGACGTCGGCCAGTTGGACGAGGAAAACCAGCACGGCATTGCCCGGCACCGGACCCTGCCCTTGGGCGCCGTAACCGACCGACGGCGGAATGATCATTAGGCGCGTGCCACCGACTTTCATGCCGGTTATAGCCTCTTCCCAGCCGGCGATAACCTGGTGAGCACCTAGAGTAAAGGTAAACGCTTGCAACTTGCCGTCGGAACCGGTTTTGGATTCGTCGAACAAAGTACCGTCGGTCAGCCAGCCCTTGTAAACCACGGCCGCTTTCTTACCGTCGGTCAACTCGGTGCCGGTGCCTTTCTGAACGTCGGCGAACAGACCCGAGGTGCTGTCTTTGTACTTGTCGTATTGCTTGAAATTTGAGGGATCGACACCGTTAGAACCGCTAGATCCGGAAGCCGATGATGAAGAGCCGCTCTGACCTTTGCTGTTATCCAACTGGCCGAGGCCGGCACCGCCGGAAGCCACGCTCAGTCCGCCCGAGTCATCAGATGCACTGGTTTGATTAAGCGAAATAGTGTGGTCGCCTACCGTCTGTTGCAGGTGGGCGACTTTTTTGGGCGTATGATGGCCGAACAATAATAAACCGCCGCCCGCCAACAGCGCGGCGGCCACGAATCCCACCGCTCCTACCGTTATTTCTCTTTTTGTCATCCTACCTAATTGTAAGCGAGCCGGGCCATAAACCCAAGCGGCTATTTAGAACGAACGCGCAGTACGGCCCGCAAATTTGAAAGGTAATGCTGGGGGTTCACTTTGGGGTGCTTTTTAAGATAGTCGGAGTGCCTGTCGCGGAAGGTCAACAGCTTTTCGGGCGAATGGTCGTACTTATCATAAGCCGGTTTAGTATTAATAGACGAGTCAGACTCCATTTGGGTAAGCTCCTCCTGGATTTCCTCGTCGGTCATAAACACCTGCTTGGTCGGCTTCTGAAGGTAATTCCCGTTCATGGCCGGACTTTAGGCTGTTTGGGCTTCTTGATTTCCTTACGGCCTCGATCTTTCGACATAATACCTACAGTATACGCCTTCTAAGGTGTTTTTCCTAAGTTTACTGGATTACTATGCGACCCGTATTGCCAGCATTAAAGTGGTCGTGGAAGCCGTAATTGCCCTTTTGAGTGACCTTAAAAGTCACTGTTTGGCCCGGGTCAACACTGCCAACGTTCAGGTCCAGGTCATCGGTATGTTGGGGGTGCGGATCGGAAGCGAACTGCATAACGTTCGACGACTTGTTCTCGACAGCCACCGTGTCGCCCGACATAACCGTCGTTACAGCCGGGCTGAAGCCGTTGTCGGTGTAAGTTATAGTAGCCGCGACCTGGATGTTTGTACCCCCATCGTTTGCAACCGGCGCCTGGGTGTTTGGCGAAACTTTAGCCTGGGCCGTGCTTGCCGCCGACGGCTTGGAATTATCCTTATGCAACACCAAATAACCGCCTCCGCCGACGATAATGACTGCCAGAATACCGATAACAAATGCCTTCATGCCGCGTCCTCCTAAGTAACCCTATGATAACAAAAAAGCACCGCTTTGATGATGTGGCTTATTTAGTGGGCGTGACGAGTTTTGCCAATATACTCGTACCTTTGTAGCCTACGATCATACCAATGGAGCTGTCTATGATTACAGAAGTGGTGTCCGTTTCACTTTCTACACCTAGACGTACGCCGGCATATAGTCCTAATGCGGCTCCTGCGAACTTGGCCACCAGCCTTTTTTTGCGGGTTCGGGCAATCACTTGAAGGTTATGTACTACCCGGCTTAAATCCGTATTAGTTCTTACGCTGAATGCCGGTATCTCACTTTCGGTTTCGGCTTCCAGGTTCTGGAGAATGATGTTTTTTATTTCTGAACGTATTTTTTGGCCATGTTCTCTCCCTTCTTCTGCGACTTCGGAATAAAGCTTCTCTCCTTTACTAACCGACTGATCCATTGAAAATGGATAACAGCCTATTCTGTGTCCGACTAAGATAAGGTCCGGCTTAAGACCGCTGAAGTTCTGCTTGTTACTGGCTACGCCTATGTGCACATCTTCAAAATTCGCACCCAATAATCCCTCAACGACAGGGGTAAGAGACTGTCCGAAGTGAAGACAGGTGTCAAGTATTAGAATGGGCTCAGATTTATATTTGCCTAGGAAAGGGTGCTCAGTTTTTACACGGGTAGCCATGCCCTCGTCGGCCTCCTCCTTAAACCCTGCAGGGTTAACAAAGAATATGGAAGGCATTGGTCTTTCTTCTTCGTAAACCTGATCCCAATAGGTTTTTACGCCCACCCACGCGGGCCTAGCGGACCTGTCAACCAATACCAGGGCGCTTATGTCATTGTCGTAAAGGTAATCAGCTGCTAATTGACTGATATTGAAGATTTCCACCTGCTGGGATTTCCACCTAAATAAGTCGTACTGAGGCTCCGCATTTGGCGAGTTATTATGGTCCTGCGCTTCTTCAAAAAAATTAAAGTCGGGCACGCCGTCTTCAAAGAAATCAATAACCGGTTTAGAATTCTCGCCTGTTTCCCGGATCATAGAATATTATTTTAAAATTAACTGCTCGTGTTAGCAAGTACTGAGACTTACGCCCTCGCCTGAAACGACATAGTGCAACGGCACGGCTAAGACTGGTGGCACGGGAATTAAGAGTTGAGTGCGCGGGGTATCGTACTGGATGTTCAACGTACGATGGTAGAATTCGGCGCCGAACACTCCGAATACGGGACGACTGGCGTCAACCGTGTGTCTCTGATGCGCGTTGCCGTACCTGTTACCGAACGGGGCGATTTCAACCTGCGCCCCGTCAAGCATCCTTCCCAAAAAATTATTAATGGCCACGGCGCCCTCATCAATCTCCTCAAAACTAGTAGGGCGAGTCATAACGGCTAATACCCTGGATCTCGCCATTCTTCCTTCAGCCGTGTCGCTTTGTAGCTCCCGGCTAGCAAAGTCGCGTCCTTGGGCGCCATATTCTACGCGCGCGTGGCCGCCTAGTACGAAGCCTACTCCCTTAAGCGCTTCTTCCAGCGACTCTGACTGCCGTATGCGTTGGGGGTCCTCTCGGAGGTACCAGGCAGTCTCGTCTACCAAGCCGGGTACTACGAAGCCTTCTTCCGGCTCTGGCGGTAGTTCCTGTAAGGCTTGCTCGTAGGCGAACAAGTTCGCTATCTTCTCGTCAAATCCGAGTTTTTCGGCCATAGTAATTGAGCGCTGGCTCTTTGCCTTAGTCCATTATGTCGCCGACACCGGCATGGTGAATGTAATCTTCAGGTTGAGGAAGTTTGCAGTCAGGTAAAAAGTCGAGGAAGACTACTTCGGGGTCTAGTAGTTTGATGTGCTGCGGACCTTCGCGGTCATAATTGGACCACTTCTTCTGGCCCTGTTCCCATACCCAGGCTCCAATTTCACCATTTTCGAATGACCCAACGTCAACTACCCTTCCGGATATAGGCCACCCGGAGGAGTGAGACACTACGCCGCCGGTAATATAAAGCCCGGGTAAGTCGCCCGGATCGCCATGATACTTATGCCTATCCCAGTGGAAGGGAACTAACCTACCTTCAATTGGTTCTCCGTTGGAGCGAGTGGTTACTAATCTTTCCAGTCTCTGGGCAAAGGCCACGCCCAAGCGGCCGAAGTTGGCGCTATTCTTAATTAAGTCAGGCGCTTTGCTGGTTGCTTTCTGCAGATTTATCACGTCTCCCAAAGACCCTTTTGCCTCTTCGCCTTGGCTTTCGGAAGCCTTGGCGGCTTCTTCGACTTTCTTCGCCAAGCCAATTAAAGCCCCGAGACCTGTGGAAGATTTTTCCCGGAGAGCCCGTAGCCCGCTTAGATCAAGGTTAAGTTGATCGACTGTTTCGGCGCCCAATCTTGGTTTTCTTTGTGCGGACTTGGTTTTCGCCATAACTTCTCCGATCAATACTATTTTTACATAATATATCCTGATAAGATTTAAGCAAGCATGAGCAGAAATAAAAATAAGAAACTGACTTCCGCTTTTTTGGCTCTGTCTTTTGCCGAGATATTATGGGGAATTAACGTACCGATAATAAAACTTGGCTTAGAGACCGTCTTTCTACCGGTTTTTCTCTCTGTCACCCTCTTGGGTGCCGGCTTTATGACAATTCCTTTCGCGCGTAGGTATTGGAAACCTATCCGGCGTAAAGATTACTTCCTGCTTATAATCGGCTCGGTCATATCCATCTCTCTCGGCAACGCCGTCCTGCTGATGGGGCTCCAGAGGATACCGAGCCTGAACGCATCATTAATAAGTTTGCTGGGGCCGTTTTTGCTCTTCATATTATCGGCGGAGTTCTTGAAGGAACGGTTGAGCTTTAGGACTTTTCTGGGCATACTTATAGCTTTCGCGGGGGCCGCCATAGTTGTGGGCAAACCTTGGGAATCCGGGGCTTCCGATCAAATGGCAATAGGTAGCCTGCTAGTGGTGTTGTCAGTATTTTGTAACGTGATAGGCACCTTGATTTTCAAACCACTTCTCAATAGAGTCCACCCCTACCAGCTAAGCTCGCTTCACCTTATATGGGGAGCTGTTCCTATCGCCGTGTATGCGTTGCCATACCTATACGTCTTAGCGCCGGGCAGGGCCGGCCGAAATGGATATCTGGCAATCTTCCTTAATATAGTTTTGATAACTGTCGCTAACTGTCTTTTCTATTTCGGCTTGAAGAGAAAGAAAGCCCAAGAAGTCGGCATCTTCACCTATTTGCATCCTGTAGCCACGGCCACTGCGGCATGGTTCATACTTTCTGAAGCCCCGGGCCAAAAGACTATCATCGGTGCAGCTTTAATTTTCTTGGGTATTTACTACGCGGAAATTAGAAAGACACCCAAGAAGCTAGTCCGCTGAATAGGTAGTATTCGGCTGGCAACAAAAAAGCACCACTGGCGTGATGCGTTTTTGGAGGAGCTGGCGGGTACTGCCCCCGCGTCCGCCGGTTTATCTGGTTAGTCTTCTACAGGCATAGTTCGTTTTGGTGTCTTAGAGAATGGGGATATAAACGAACAAACATTCCATTCCCGCAATCCAAAGTCTTAGCGACTAGCTAGGACAGTTCTAGTCGAGCGGCCAGAAAATATGGCGCGCCTTTGCGCTATCTGACGTCGCGCGCGGCACGGCTTTAGGGATTAAGCTAAAACTTGTACGGCTTCGCGTACACCGAAGGTAGCCCGAAGGCTATCTGCGAATGCAGTTGAAAATCCGCGAATCTTAGAAGTTGCATCTAAAATTGTTGCCTATACGCTGACAAGCGACCTGCTGATCTAACCGATAAAGTCCAACGTCAAGCTTAAAATTCAGCCCCGTAACAAAGTATTATACTACTTTTCCCCTGTAAATGCTAGTGGTTCGAGGCTATATCTTTATAGTGCTGCTCTTCTTGTTTGTCTACATCCTCGGGGGTTACTTCACCTAGTCCATTTTCTAAAATCTTGGAGCGATGTTTCATAAGCCAGGTCGTGTCCTTTTCTCTTCTGGCTCGCGTATATGCCAGTGCATGCACAGCATCTTTCTGTATCCTTTCCATGTGACGAACGAGTATGGGGGCCTCGACAGTCAGTCCGGCCATTTGTTTTTCGTAATAGTCAGCTTCGACGGCTTGCACTAAAAGAGAATTATTCAACAGATCATAGATGTCGTTGAAGCTTGTGATATCTTTCTTTAACCTAATCAAATCATATCTTAACGAGTACAGTTTATTGTTTAGATCTTTACTTAGGACATCAGTAAACACCGTATCGTCCAAACTAATCACGAAAGGCCGTTGCGATGTCATACGAGACGCTTTCAAAGCGTTTTGAATGGCCTTAATAGCGATAATATTGTCATGGAGGCAACTATCTATGTCTAAAAGGTTGAGTTCAAGAACAACTAACCTGTTGATGTATCGCAACCTACGCTTGTAAAGCTTTTGTCTGTGCCCAATATACGGCTGAATGAGGATTGGTATTAGTGCACCCAGCACTGCGCCCACCGCACCACTTAATAAGACAATAATTAAGTCGGTTCCTGACTTGGTATCGTGCATAGTTACATTGTAACGTCTTTTGGAACCCCCTAGGGCAAATACAAGGAGTAGTCACTGCTAGATCCCGAGTTGGTGGTCGCAGGCGCCGGCTTTGCCGGGGCGGCAGACGAGTTTGTGCAGCCGCTGGAGGCCGGTGACCAGTTGCATGAGCTGGTCGTCGCCTAGGCTGGCGAAGTCTTGACCGAAGTCACGGCGTAGGACGTTGTTGGCGGCTTCGGTGATCTGCATGCCCTTGGTGGTGGGCGTGGTTATATGCTTGCGGCGGTTTTGTGGGTCAGCTTTAGAGATCAGCAGGCCCTTATCTTTCAGGAGTTTGATCTGGCGGCTAACGCTGGCTTCAGTTTGACCCAGCGAGTCGGCGATCGCCCTCTGCTGAACGCGAGGGTTCCACTCCAACACCATCAGAATTTTGAACTGGCTCAGGCCAATGCCTAGCTGTTCCTGCAAGGCCTGGTCGGATTGCTTACCGATAACGGCGGCCAGGTGATGAATGAGATAACTGAGGTTATTGGCTGGTCCCATAGTTCCAGTTTATTCTGCTAACACTTAACGCGTCAAGTTTGCCAGGACAGGTATAGGTTGTGCCATTCCTCGAGGCTGAGGGTTTGGGCGCGGCGGCTTGGATCGATACTGATCGATTGGCAAATTATCTTTATGGCATCTTTATCAAGCCCTAGGCCGGCGCTGAGGCTGTTGAGTAGGGTTTTACGGCGCTGGGAGAAGCCGGCTTTGACGAGGCGGAATAATTCTTTGGTGTCTACATCATCGAATAGTGTTTTGGTACGGCGCTTGAGGATTAGTATTTGCGAATCGACTTTGGGGGGCGGCGTGAAAAGGTGGGCCGGTACTTCCCTGCCTAAGCTGACTTCCCAATAGAACTGGGCGGTGACGCTCAGGATGGACATCTGGCCGGGTCCGGCAGTGACGCGTTCGGCAACTTCTTTTTGGACGAGCAAGGCGGCCATGGTGGGCGGATTAGGCGTTTCGCTGATGACCCTTATGAGATTGCTGGTTAGATAATACGGAATGTTGGCGGCCAGTTTGTAGCCAGTTGGCAGGGCCGTGAAATCGAAGCCCAGGATGTCCTGGATGACGACTTTTAAGTTGGTGGCTTTGACTTTTTGGGGCAAGCTGGTGGCCAGTTTTTCGTCGAATTCAACGGCTATTACCTGCTTGGCCCGCTTGGTTAATACTTCTGTCAGGGTGCCCAGGCCGGGGCCTATTTCCAGCACAGTGTCTTCGGGCCGAATGTTGGCGGCGTCAGCCATGGCCGACAGGCTATCGGCGTCGTAAAGCCAATGCTGGCCAAGTGACTTTTTGGGCGCCGGTGAGTTGCCCATTACCAGTTACGGTAGTTAACCCAGTGGCTGTAGGCATTGGCCCAGCCGCCGTAGTGGGACTGGGCGTAGCCGTTGCACCAGCGCAATTGGGTGATCGGGTTGCTCTGCCAATCACTGCCGGCACTGCTCATCTTACTGCCCGGGTAAGCCTGGCAGAGCCCATAGGCCCCGCTGGCGTTCTGGGCGTTGGGGTTCCAGCCCGATTCGTGGCTGATAATGTAATCCGCGTAATTGTAGTCACCCGGCGCGATGCCGGCCAGGGCCATGTCTCCCTTGATGCCACTAAGCGAGGTACCGACAACTGTGATCTGGGTCACCGGCGCCTTGGTAACCACGGACTGAATGACGGTGCGACCGGTTTCGACGTTGTTAGTCAGGGTTACCTGGTAAGTGACGACTTGTTCGCCCGGCGAACCTTGCTGGCGGACAGCCTTTGTGCCGTAGGCCAGCGAATTATCGTTAATGTTCTGGACCGGCGTGGCGATCTGCTCGGTAACCGTCTCGGTTTTGGTGCCGGTGCGCAGGAAGGTAATCTGCTCGTTTGGCGTGATCGGCGTACTTAGCGGCACGCTCAGGGTATCTTGTTTGGTAAGCGAAATGTGCTTTTCTTTCATCAAACCGGCGACCGTTTTGGCATGCGTGCGCAGAACCACGGGAGTGCCATACAGGTCGACATTAACAGGAGTGGCGCGGTCTATTAGGACCTGCTTGCCAATGGCGCCGTCGGCTATAAAATTCTGTACCGGATCGCTGTTCGCAATGTCTTCCGGGTACAGCGCGGTGCCGCTTTGCTGGGCGATGGCCCGGCCCGTGGTAGAGGCGCTGAAAGTAAAAGTTTTTTGCGCGCCGTCGACGATTTCAACCGGCACCGCCCGGTAAATATTAATGCGGAACTTGTCTTGGTGAATCGGCGTGTTTAACGCCGGTTCCACGACATCACCCTGGTTAAGCGTCAGGTTGAGCTTTTTAAGCAAGGCACCGACGGTGGGCTCCTTTGTGGGTACCACTTGTTGTAGATGGTCGTGCGAAATAATGACAACTTTGGCGTCGTGCACCGGCGGCAAGTTATTAGTGTGGCGGGCCAACAGGTAGCCACCAGCTGTTAGTAATAATAGAAAACCAATCACGAAGAACGGTACGGCATGGGGGTGCCGGCTGGCCCTTTTAACTTTCTTGATGCGCCTCGGTAAACGCACCCGTCGGAAACGGATAAATCTAAGCTGTAATCTCTCGAATTTCTTACGCATTGATCAGATAACTATTGTAGCAAAAACAGCGGTGGGGCGACAGCCGCCCTAGAGCTTCTCCAGCGGCGCGAAGCCCAGGTTAAGCTTGCGAGCGCCCTTGCCCTTAAAGTAGACCACTACTGTGTCGCCCTCGATCTCCAGCACCGTGCCCATACCAAACACCTGGTGCCGCACCCCATCCCCCTCATTCAGATCCGGCACATACCTAGGCTCCTCGTTGGCAAGTTCCGCGCTTTCCGGCGCAGGCACTCGAGGTACGAATGTGTCTGAGCCGAAAGTCGCGGAACTTGTCTGGAACTCGCCGTCGATTTCTGAGAGGAAGCGACTAGGCGGGTTGTGTTGCACGCCACCATAAAGCAGGCGGCCGGCGGCATAGGACATATAAAGCTCCTGGCGAGCGCGGGTCATGCCTACATAGCAAAGACGGCGCTCTTCTTCCATTTCGCTCTGATCATAAAGCGCGCGGGAATGCGGAAAGATAGATTCCTCCAGGCCTGTCATGAAGACCACCGGGAACTCCAGGCCTTTGGCGGCGTGCAGGGTCATTAAAGTCACAGCGTCACCGCTGAAGTCGGCGCTGTCGAGATCACTGACTAATGCCACCTCTTCCAGAAAGCCTTCCAGGCCTTCGTCCTGGTACTCGCGAGCCACGCTGAGCAGTTCCTTAACGTTTTCCTGTCGGGCCTCGCCCTGTGGTGTGCCGTCGTCCAGCCAATGCAAATAATCAATGCGCCTCAGCAGGGAGTCGATCAGGCCGAAAACGGCGGCGTCTAGGCTGACTTCGCGTAGGGAGGCCAGAATATCACCCAGTTCGCTGAGGGCCTGGCGGGCTTTGGGTGTCAGCTCAGCGCATTCGCCTGATCTTTGCAGGGCCTGGAACAGCGTTAACCCAGTCGCTTGTTGCCAGGCGAAAAAGTTTTGCAGGCTCTTGGCGCCAATGCCGCGGGTGGGCACGTTAACCACCCTTTCGAAGCTGACGCGGTCTTCGGGCTGGAAGATCAGCCGTAGGTAGGCCATGATGTCTTTAATTTCTTTGCGGTCGTAAAAGCGGACGCCACCGACCACGCGGTAAGGAATGCCGTAGTGCACGAAGCCCTCTTCTATAGAGCGGCTCTGGGCGTTGGTACGGTACAGAACGGCATAATCACGCAGTTTGCGACGGCCGCTGTCAACGCCGGTACGGACACGGCGGATAATGGCTTCGCTCTCGGCCCGCTCACTGCCGACCTGTAACATCTGCACCGGCAGGCCGTCGCCGGCGTCGGTCCACAAACGCTTATCGGAACGCTGGGCATTTTTGCTGATTACGGCATGGGCGGCGTCGAGGATATTCTTGGTACTGCGGTAGTTCTGCTCGAGCTTAATAATCGTACAGTTCTTAAAATCCTTTTCGAACTTAAGGATGTTGCGGAAGTCGGCGCCGCGCCAGCTGTAAATGCTCTGCCAGTCATCACCCACCACGGCAATGTTCTTGTCATCGTTGGTTAGCAAGTTAACCAATTGGTATTGGGCAGAGTTGGTGTCTTGGTACTCGTCGATCATGACGTACTTGAATTGCCGGCGCCATTTGTCGCGAATCTCGGACTGCTTTTTCAGCATTTGGACAGTACGGTTAATTAAGTCGTCAAAATCGAGCGCCGAGGCATCTTTGAGCGACTTTTCGTAAAGCGGATAGACCTTGGCGGCGGTTTGCTGGGCTGGGCTGGTGGCTCCGGACGCATAAGTTTGCGGTGACATCATCTCGTTCTTGGCACTGCTGATCAGGCTGGATATTACCCGCGGCGGAAAAGTTTTTTCATCTATCATCAGTTGTTTGGTGATCTGTTTAACGGCCGCCTGGCGGTCGGATTCGTCGAAAATCACGAAGCTGCGTGGGATGCCGATGGCTTCACCATCTTGCCTAAGCAAACGCACGCAAATACCGTGGAAGGTGCCCATGTAAGGCATGAAACCACGGTTCTCGGCTTTTTCGCCCAGCAAGTGCGCCACCCTTTCGCGCATCTCGCGGGCCGCCTTGTTGGTGAAGGTCACCGCCAGGATGTTATACGGCGTGGCCTTGTTGGTAGCGATAAGGTAAGCAATGCGGTGTGTCAGGGTTTTGGTTTTACCACTGCCGGCCCCGGCCTGAATCAGCAGAGGTCCCTCGGTCGTTTCCACGGCCCGTCTCTGCTCCGGGTTCAAACCCTCGAAAAGCCGGTCTAACACCTTATCATTCTAGCAAAATCCGGTCTTGAAAGCTGTTGTACTTAATGAAGCGTTAATAAGTTAGGTCGAGAAGAAGTGGGTTAAGGGCTGGATATTATTGATGTGAATCAGCCCGGCGTCGAGGGCGACATCCAGCCAAATCAAAGCCAGCAGAACGCTTAGAATAATGCCCAGTGCCACGAACCGCTTACTGCGGCGCTTTTCGATACTGTTTATCGGCAGGTTATATTGCCGGCTTTCTACCAGCTTTTCGACCTGCTCGGACTGCTTAGCTTGCTCTGCCTCGGCGGCTTTTTCGGCGGTTACTTTTTTGTCGGCATCTGATTTTTCGGCCTTCTCGCCCGTTGCTGGCTCACCAACAGGCTCTTCGGGGGAAGCTTTTTCGTCTTCCGGCGGTTCTTTGGCCGGTTCGTCAGCCGGTTTTTCAACTTCTTTCGGGGGTTTTTCTTCGACCACCGGTTCTTGTTCAGCCGGCGACTCCTTGGCGGGCTCCGCCTCGACTTCAGGTTCGGGTTTTTCAGGTTTTTTCTTTTCCGGTTTAGTTTCTACGGGCTCGGCGACTTTTTCATCTTTATCATCTGTGGCTTCGATGGGTAGTGGCGGCGCGCTCAGCGGTTCGATTTTAACGCCCTTGCTTTTTTTAGGCGGCGCTTCAGCGGCGGCCGCGGCGGTTTGTTTGGTTATTAGTTCAGCGGCCGTCGGAGCTGTTACCATGGGGTCTTTTATAACCGGTCGGTTGGTAACAATGATTGGCTTGGAACTGTCCTCGGCAACAGATTCGTCGGCATTCGTCACATCGATGATCTTCTTGGCACTGCCGACGTCAGGCTTTGCCATCGCTCTTCTCCTCTTTGTGCACCAGGCGGTAGGCGCTGTCGATAATGCCTGCAAACTTCTTATAATTCAAGCTGGCACTGCCCGGCAGAACGCCGTCCACGCCGTCAATCGCCAGGTAGCCGCCGGCGGTATGGTCATCGACACTGCCGCCGTAAATAACCCGCATGTCTTTAGCCATTTTGTCGCCATAAACTTCACCGATTTGATAACGAATGTGGTCAATGACCTTTTTAATGTCGTCGGGTTTGGCCAGTTCACCGCCGAAGGTACTGATGGCCCAGACGGGCTCGTAGGCCACTACCACCTGCTCTACTTCATCCGGAGTCAGGTTTGAGAAAGCCGTGGTCAGCTGGTCGTGGATAACGCGTTTAGTTTCGCCGTTGGCGCGTTCGTGTTGGGTTTCGCCGACACACAGGATAGGCGTGATGCCGTTGCGGATGGCGGCCTGGACCTTGTCGCGGACAACCTCGAGCG